>NZ_CP053346.1:3530000-3865000 GCF_013113735.1 Sphingomonas sp. AP4-R1 | reverse complement strand
AACCCGGTCGGCGTCTCGAACCATGTCTATCCTGCCTGTTCGTCGCGCGGCGTGGGATAAAGGGGATGTCGCTGGTCAGTCTGCCTCAATCTGCAAAGGCCTGGATGTGATGAACATGCCGGGTGTTTCGGACCGCTCAACTCGCTGCATGGATCGCGTGGAGACCGCCCATCACGCCGGATCGTTGAACTATCGCTCTGGGTGGTCGCGCTGGCGACTTACGCGCCCCGCCCCTCGGCCGATCGCAGGCGCCTTCTGCATCCCGGATGGCCAACCTGCGGGATCGGGACGCCCGCCCGTGACGTGGGTCGGCTATGTCGTCGGACGCGAAACTTTCTCGGCTCGAAGGCACAATCTTGCATCTCGCGGTTTGAAGTCGCTCGAAACCGTCTTGCAGGAAGCCCGTCATGAACAGCGACACGATCATCGGCCACGACAAGAATTTCACCGGCCAGGTCAAGGAGGTTGCCGGCAAGGCGCTCGGCGACGAGCAGCTTCAGGCTTCGGGTGTCGCGGATCAGTTCTCCGGAACGATCCAGACAGCTTACGGAAAGGCACGCGATTTTGCCCGCAAACGCCCCTTCGCGGCCGCCGCTCTCGGCGTCGTTGCGGGTGTCGCACTTCTGAATACGCTGCGCGGCAAATAGCAGTTGTACCGCCCCCCGAACCGGGAATGACGCTGTCATCGGCCATGCACGATGTGCTGATCGTCGGTGCCGGGCCCGCCGGCCTGACGGCCGCAATCTATCTCAGCCGGTTTCACCTGTCTGTCGCGGTCATCGATGCCGGCGACAGCCGCGCCGCATTGATCCCGCGAACGCGCAATCATCCCGGTTATCCGGGAGGGGTCCGTGGGACCGAATTGCTGCAGCGGATGCGCCTTCAAGCGTCGGAGTTCGGCGTTCAGATCCATTCGGGGGTGGTGGAAAGACTTGAGCGAGACGGCGAGGCATTCGTTGGGAGCCTGGTCGACGGACAGGTGCGGGCCAGATCCGTCCTCCTCGCGACGGGCGTGGTCAATAACCGCCCCCGGATGCGCGACGACCTCCACCACGAAGCCCTCGAGCGCGGGCTGATCCGATATTGCCCGATCTGTGACGGGTATGAGGTCACCGACCGGAGGGTCGGTGTGATCGGAACACAGACGCACGGGTACAAGGAAGCGGTGTTTCTTCGCATGTATTCGCGGGACGTGACGTTGGTTGCGCCGAATGCCGGCCATGCACTTGGCATCGGGGAACGCCGGCACCTCGGCGAGCTCGGCGTTGTGCTGGTCGATGGGCCCTGCGATCCGCTCGAACTGGCCGAGGCCTCCATCCTCGTATCAACGCCGTCCGGTCTCCTCACCTTCGACACCATCTACCCCGCTTTGGGGTCCGTCATCCGCTCGGAGCTCGCCATCTCGCTTGGCGCGGAGGCCACCGAGGATGGCTGCCTTGTCATCGACCCTCATCAGCGCACGACGGTCGCCGGCCTGTACGCAGCGGGTGATGTCGCCAAAGGGCTCGACCAGATCAGCCATGCGATGGGTGAGGCGGCCGTCGCGGCCACTGCGATACGGAATGATCTCGCGACCCGTCGGGACCTTGCGCGGTAGCAGCGAGGTGGCTGCCGGACCCGCGCCACAAGGCATCAAGACGCCGCGCCACCACCCGATGCGGGAAGCGACAGTGTCACGCAAAGCCCACCCAAGTCGGAGGCTCGTTGCAGCTCGAGCCCACCGCCATTCAGTTCCGCCAGTTCCTGGGCGATCGGGAGACCGAATCCATGCCCGTCACCACGCTCGTCCAGCCGCCGGCCGGGCATCAGCGCCTCGTCGATGGCAGCGAGCGAGAGACCCGGCCCGTCGTCCTGGACGATGATCCGAACGATGCTGCCATCGCGGACGGCGTTCAGTTCGATCCTTGAGGCTGCGTGCCTCCAAGCGTTGTCGAGCAGGTTGCCGACCATCTCGTCGAGATCGTGGCGGTCGACCGCTACGGCCACCTCAGGATCGATGCGGACCGTCGCCGTCACTTGTCTATCCGCATGGATGCGGCGCAATGCGAGGAGCAGGTCTGACACCGCGGTCACAAGCCCGCTGCGAAGCCTCTGGCTCCCGCCTGGTGCTGCCGCTCGCGCCCGACCGAGATGATGGCGCACCCGACGGTCGATCTGGGCGACCATTTCGCCCAGTGCGCCGTCAGGATCCCGACCCGGCTCCGAAACCTTCAGGGCGAGCGCGGCGAGCGGCGTCTTCAAACCATGTGCAAGATTGGAGACATGTCGGCGTGCATGGGCCAGACTTTCCTCGTTCTGGTCGATCAGCGCGTTGAGTTCAGCAGCCAACGAGGCAAGCTCGACCGGCTGACCTCCTGGAATGCGCCTGATGCGTCCCTCTCTCACGGCGCCCAGGTCGCGGCGCAAGGCGTGCAGAGGACGAAGCCCGAACCGCAACTGCAGGAGGGTAGCCGCTGCCAAGGCGCACCCCAGTAGGCCCAGCGAGACGAAGAGCGGTTCCATAGCCTCGCGCAACGGCTGCTCTGAAACCCGGCGCGGGCCGGCGGCCGTCAGCAGCACCGGCCCCGCCGAGGTTGAGAGACTGAGTTGTCGAGAATGGACCCGTTGCCCGTGGTTGTCCCGGCCCTCGCCGGGGACCGGTTCGCGATCGCGCTGGCGGCCATGCTCAACTCCCGGTTGAGAGGGATGATGTCTGCGCTCCCGCTCCGGTTCGAAGGTTGCGCCCTGCGACCAATGCCCGGCAGGGCCGTCCACGCGCCAGCCCCACCCGGATCCGGTCTCTTCGAACATGGGGAGATTGATCGTGCGCTTTCGGTCCAGCCGGCCATCGGGCTCGATCGCGCGAGCAAGAATGGCGACCTGTGTGTCCAGCTGCTGGTCGAGGCCGCGGGTGACGAAGCGCTCTAAGACATGCCCGATCGAGACGGCAGCGAACGCCAGCGCTGCGATCGTGGTGAGCGTGGCGACGGCAAGCAACCGCCCGAACAAGGAGCGAGGCACATATTTCACGCGGCGCCGGCCGTCAGCCGATAGCCGCGTCCCCGTACCGTTTCGATCCGATCGGCCCCGATCTTCTTACGAAGCCGGCCGATGATCACCTCGATCGAGTTGGAGTCGACGTCGGCGTCACCTTCATAGACGCGTTCGATGAGATCGGATCGCTCGATCACCACTTCCTTCCGTAGCATCAATGCAGACAGCACACGCCATTCGAACGCCGTCAGCCTCAAGGGCAGACCGTCGAGTTCAAACTGACCGAGCTGGGCATCGAATGATAATGGGCCGCATTCGATGCGCGCGCCCGCATGACCGGCCGCCCGTCGGACCAGCGCGCGCAGGCGCATGACCACTTCCTCGGTCCGAAATGGCTTGGTGATATAATCGTCGGCACCGGCCTTGAAGCCCGCGACCTTTTCGGACCAAGCGTCGCGTGCGGTCAGGATCAACACTGGCAGCGTGCGGCCTTCGGCCCGCCAGTCGCGCAGCACCGAAACGCCATCCCGCTTGGGAAGGCCCAGATCAAGGACCGCCGCATCGTAGAGTTCGGTGGAACCGAGGTGGCCGCCGTCCTCCCCATTGCCCGCGACATCGACCGCGAAATTTTCCGCACGCAGCGCGCGGGCCAGTCCGTCGGCCAAGGCCGGATCATCCTCGACGAGCAATATCCGCACATGCGCTTCCTTCTGGCCCGGAGGTAGCCCGCCAACCCAAACCGAAACTGAACCGCCGGGTTCAGCCAGCGTCGGTCGCGGGCGCCTAGAACAACTCCATCAACATCGTAGGAGACACACAGTGCCCGATATCGAAAACCACGTGGCTGTCGGCAGATGGCGCGGCAAGGCCGCAGCGGCGGTGGCCGGCATCGCCCTTCTCGCCGTCGGTGGCAGCGTAGGGGCGGTTGCCATGCATGCGACGCGCCCATCCGTCGCGATGGCGCCAGCCACCCCTGTCGCCATCCGATCGCTACAGTCGGAACAGATTGTCACGATCAAGGGACAGGTCGCCGAGATCTACGGCAACAAGTTCATCGTGCAGGACCAGAGCGGCCGCGCCCTCGTCGAGACCGGCCGAGAGGGCGAGGACGGAGAGCTCGTCACAAAAGGCGAACTGGTGACGGTGCAGGGCCGGTTCGACGAGGGTTTCGTCCGGGCTGCATTCCTCGTCGGGCCCGACGCAAGGGTGATTGCTCTGGGACCGCTCGGCGGCCCGCATGACGCTCATGACCACCGTCGCCCGCGGCACGGACCGGAGGACGGTCCCGACGCCCCCCCGCCCCCGTCCGACATGGACGGTGATCAGGCGCCGGCTTCGCCGGCTGGCCCAGCCCCGTCCGTGATGCCATCGCGCGGCTAGATCGACCCAATCCGGGGCGGCGCCCAGCCGCCCCGACCGCACATGGTGACACGAGCATTCGAGAGCTTGGCGCCCCATATTGACGGCATGTCTAAAACCCGGGTTCGCGTCATCGATCTGGAAACCACCGGATCTCGTCCGCCTGCGCATGACGTGTGTGAGATCGGCTGGCAGGATGTCGTGCTGGGGGAAGACGGTCTCTGGTCGGTCAATGATGATCGCGGTGCCGTGCTGGTCAATCCCGGTCGCCCGATCCCGGCGGTGACCATGGCCGTGCATCACATTGTCGATGACGATGTCGTGGGAGCGCCGTTCTGGAAGGAGATTGCGCCGTGCGTGCTCAGACCCGAAGGCGGCGCCATCGCTCTGGCCACGCATCGAGCCTCGTTCGAACAGCGCTTCTGTACGCCTCATTTGTCGGGCGGGGCGACATGGATCTGTACATGGAAATGTGCGCTTCGGCTTTGGCCTGATAGTCCCAGTTTTTCCAATCAGGTGCTGCGCTATTGGCGTATGCCGCAGGGCCTTGACCGCGCGACGGGGCTGCCCGTTCACCGCGCCATGCCGGACGCTTATGTCACCGCCCATCATCTTCGCGACATGCTCAACGAAGCGGGTTTGGAGCGACTGATCGAATGGAGCGGCCTACCCGGCCTGCTGCCACGGGTCCCGGCAGGCCCTGATCGCGGGAAATATTGGAGCGAGCTCCACGATGATGTTCTCAGGCGGTTTCTATCCGATCGCGACGAAGACCTCCGTTTTTCAGCGGAGCACGCGTTGCGGAGCAGGCTTGACGACGAGCCCCCGGGGCAGGAGGCGCCCAGGCAGGGCCGGTTGTTTTAGCCGCGCCGTTGTTATGCGCCGAGACGTCGGCTGGATACCGTAGTCGAGCCTGGACTTGCTGTCGGTTCGTGGCTGTAACGACGGCAGCCCCCTCCCCAGCGCGACCTGCAACGGATTCGGCGAGCGTCTTGGGTAGCGACAGAGGCTGGGTGGCGAGCGCGGCTTTTGGGAGCCGAAAGCGTTATGCCAAACGTCCGATCAACAGGCTATGCGGTACCCGCGACCGATGCCTGGAGTTTTCTGGTTCGTTGGCCTCTTGGGATGAAATATTGCGATGGTGACAAATGCGGCGATCAAACACGCCTATGATTTAGCGCGATCGGGGCTGTGTCGCAGCGTTTCGGACATCCTGCGCAGACTGCCCAAAGACGACCGTGTGGCCGTAGAGGCTCATCTCGCAGAGCCGTCCGCTCGGCGCCAGCTCATTCTAGAATGTAGCCACGCCTGGATTTCCAGAGAGTAGAGGCACGACGAAATTCGGACGCACCCGCGTCATCGCAATGGCCTGAGAGGGCCATCTTGTCCCACGACGGACGGGACGTCTTGATCGGGATGGCCCCATCCGTCGATGACAATATGCGGCGCCTTATTTCGTCTTCACGGTCGTGCTGCTGTCGCCATTGGTACTGACAGACGTCTTTTTGACCGTCTGATGAACCGCCGTCTTGTGACCAACCTTTACACCCAGAACCTTCTTCGGCTGCCGGGTTGTGCGCTTTGTGGTGTGGGTCTGCGTCGTTGTCGTCGTGGCAACGCCGTTCGACACGCTGGTATCTGTATCGACCTTGGTCTGGTGTGTGGTTTGCGCCAGCGCCGGACCAGCCGTCAAAAGCGCGGCGCCTGCCACTAGGATGAACGAACTGCGGATGTTTTTCATGACCGGAATGCCTCCGAAGGACCTCAGCCGACCCATCTTTTTGATAGCCGGTGGCGGACCAACTGATGAGAACGCCCGCGGTTCATCGCGGGACGCCTCCGTTGCGAAACGACTGCAGCCGCCACCACAAAAGCCTGCCAGCAGCACGTAACGCCTTCGGCAGATTGATCGTTTGTTGCCGGCCACGCTGTGGTCGGATTGCCGGGATTGCCGGTCCTGTCGCGGAGCGCTAATCCGCCGCTCCGATCGAGCTGACACCGCCCATGGAAAAAGACAAAGCCTACTTTTATCAACGCGCCGAAACCGAGCTGAAACTGGCTCAGCAGGCGGTTCAACCAGCGGTCGTGAAAGCTCATTACCAGCTTGCCGGATATTATCTTGATCGAGTCTACGGCAATGGCGAACAGGCGGATTTGTCAGATCGTCATATTGGGGCGCCCTTGCCCGACGCGCTTCGCAAAAAGGCGGATGGCCTCGCGGCCCAGTTGCGAGCCGCAGGTGTGATCATTGTAGGCCCTTTCGTGGACAGCTAATGGCGAACAGGGTCGTAAGAAGCCAGAACAGGCCATTTGCGATTCAGCCCGCGTCTTGCAAATTCTGCCTCTCGTTCATCTTCAAATTGTGGCGCTGCGACCAAGCCGACAATTTTTAACTCAGGCAGAGAGCAGGCGCGCAACCGACTGGGGGGCCGCCCTCCGCTGGACGCGGACAAATCTCGATCCATTGCTTAAGAGATTTGCACCTTCGACACGGGAGCGCATAGCAGAAATGCTATCACTGAGCTCGTCGAAGTTTGGCAGTAAGGCTTTCCATTTTTGCCCGAACGTTCATGGGCGTAATGTGATCCAGCACCAGCGAAAATCTCTTTCAGCGTCGCTTTATGTGTCTTGGCCTGCGCGACATTCACCTTGCCGAAAAAGCTGCTCAGAGTCTCTATTTGACCGCGGCCTCTAATCATCGTCTGATGATTAAGATGCCCAGACACTAGGGTGGTCCCATTTTCTCTGCCGTCCGTGGCGCCTCTGTTTGGACAGGAGGCAGAGAGATAACAACATCGACTCGTCGGTTCTTGGCTCGGCCTTCGGGATCGTCTGTCCCATCGAGATGAGCGTTCGGAGCAATCGGTCGGGTTTCGCCAAGGGCTACGACATCGATCCGATCGGGGCGTACCCCCTTCCCGACAAGATAGGCGCCGACGGCTTCGGCCCGTTTCCTGGAGGCAGCGAGATTGTCGGCATCGGCACCGCGCGTATCGCTGTGCCCGCGTAGCGTGATCGGACCGCCCGCCAGAAAAGCGGGGCTGACGAGCGCGCCATCCAGCACCGCACGCCCGGCGTCGTCCAGCTTTAGACCGGATGCGCCGAACGAGACGACCGCATCCAGCGGCAGGATCGGCGGCGCCGGCTCGGGCGCGACGATCTCGGGGCGAAGGATCGATTTATGCGCCTCTGCCACGATCACAGGCACCTCCTGGGGCACGACGTCATCGACTCCGGTTTGCGCGTTCGCGACCCGTGCCGATGGCTCCGTTTCGTTCCGAACCGACGATGGAGAGCATCCCGCCAAGCATCCTATCGTCGCGATCCATGCTGTTCGATTGCGCATCATACGGTTTCTCCTGTCCCTCCCCGCCCGCTCGTGCCGCTCGGCGGGACGTAGGAAATGATCGTGTCGCCAAGTTGTGGCGTCGGCCGGCTGGCATGCGAGAAGAAGCGAAGGCCGCCTCCCTTCCGGATCAGCAGCAGCATATCCGCCTCATCGGGCAGATCCGCTTTCACGGCGCCGAAATCGAATTGCTCGGTCACGCGGGTCTTCCGGAAAACCCAACCCTGCCGCTCCCGCGCGACAATCTCTTCCACGCCGTGCCCGCTTTCGAAAAGCGCGCGACCTCTCAAAGATGCCGGCAAGGCGCGGACATCCTCTTCATCCGATCCGCTGCCGAGCTGATAGACGTTGTCGCGACCGACCTCCGGCGCGAATTCGTTGCAGACCAGGGCATTATAAGCCTCGTTATCGGTCGTCGCGGCCAGTATCTCGAATTGCGACAGGTCCAGCCGATCCTCGGTCGCCTCGGCCAGTATCTCGCCATGGTAGGTCGGGATGCCGGCGTTGCGGGCCGGCGACAGCCTCTGCCAGCTCGTGTCGCAGACGGTGACCGGGACATCGAGCTGGCGCAGCTGGCCGGCCAGCGCAAGGCTCCACGACGTGCTTCCCACGATCAGCAGGCCACGCTCGGTCGCGCCGGTTACCTTCAGCAGGCGCGCGACGGGCCCTATCGAGAAGCCGTGCGCCACAATCGTCGCGACGACGACCGAGAAGGACAAAGTGACAAGGATCGACCCGTCACTATAGCCGAGATGGTCGAGCCGCAGCGCGAACAGACCCGAGATCGCCACCGCCACGATGCCGCGTGGCGCGATCCAAGCGATCAGCAGCCGCTCGTTCCAGGGGACGCGCGTGAATGCGAGGCTGAGCAGCACCGTCGCCGGCCGGACCAGCAGCAGAAGCGCCGCCAGGAATGCGAGAAAGCGCCATTCGAAATGCTGGATCACCTCGAGGTTGAGCGAGGCCGACAGCAGCACGAACACGCCCGAGATCAGCAGAACGGTGACATTCTCCTTGAAGGGGTGGATATCGCGCAACGAATCCAGCTGCATGTTGGCCAGCGCGACGCCCATCACGGTTACTGCCAGCAGACCCGTTTCCTGCTGGATCAAATTCGAAATCACGAACGCGCCGATCACCGCCACGAGCAGGACCGGCGCCTTCAGATATTCCGGCACATGGCCGCGCGGAAAAGCCCAGCCGACCGCCTTGGCGGACAGCCAGCCGATCAGCCCGGCGACGATGCTGGCCGCCAGCAGCGACATCGCCACGCTCGCCAGCGTGCCGCCCTCCCCCACCCGACGCAAATATTCGTAGGTCACCACGCCGCACAGCGCACCGATGGGATCGTTAACGATCGCTTCCCATTTCAGGATCGCCCTGGGCCGCGCAGCGATGTTGCTTTGCCGCAGCAACGGCAAGACCACCGTCGGCCCCGTCACCACCATGATGCCCGCAAACAGGATGGCGACCGGCCACACCAGACCGCCGACATAATAGCAGGCGAGTGCGCCTAGCACCCAACCGATCGGCACGCCTAGCACGAGCAGCCGCGTGACCGCGCCATCCGTGCGGCGCAGCTCGCGCAGATTGAGGCTGAGACCGCCTTCGAACAGTATCAGCGCGACTGCGATGGAGACGACCGGCTCGAGCAGGGCGCCGAACGTCTGCTTGGGAACGATCAGGCCGGTGACGGGCCCGGCTACGACCCCGGCCACCAGCATCAGTGCGATCGCCGGCCAACCCGTCCGCCAGGCGATCCACTGTGCGCCGATGCCGAGTGCGCCGATCAGCGCGATAACGAGGGCTTGTTGCTCCATCCGCGGGCGTTAGCCGTCCGATTTCTCAGGCGAAAGCGAACGAAGGGCCGAATTGCACCGGGAGCGGGATGGAAGGTGGCCGGCTTCTGTCGAAGCCATCTGGGGCATGGCAGCCCCAGTTGGCTGCAGCGCCCACTCCTCGCGTGCGGCTCAGACGATCGGAGACAGCTTGGCAGGCACCATGTCGCCATCCCCGCTCGGCTCTGCCGACGTCGAGATGTACACTTCCGTTTTACCGCTGGTCGCTGGTTCATTCAGTCCCGCCGCCGCATCGAGGCTCGCTACTTCGATCCACATGTCACTGTCTTCCGGTCGGAACGAAGTTCCGATCCGGCCGCTTAATCGCGATCCAGAAATAAAGGGGCTTCATGAAACGGATTGTCGCAAGCCTGATGCTTTTCGCTGGCTCGCCCGCGCTCTCCGAGGAGCTCAAACTCCGCGAACTGTGCAGTGAACGGCCAGGCCTGAACACACCTGCTTGCACCGTCGATCCGGGCCACCTTCAGATCGAATTGGGGCTGGGCGACTGGACGATGAACCGCCAGTCCGACCAACGAGAAGACCGAATAGAGACAGGCCAGATGCTGCTCCGCTACGGTGTCGGCGCGACTACAGAGGTGCGGTTCGGATGGACGGCTTATGGCCATGTTCGTAACCGTGATCGAGACACGGGCGAAATTGATCGTAGCGGCGGGATTGGCGACGTCACGCTCAGCCTGAAGCAGAACCTACGTCATCCCGCTGAGGGGCGAACGGGGCTGGCGATCGCATTGCTTCCTTACGCGACCTTACCAGCTGGCCGGAAGGATGTCGGCGACGGCGACTGGGGCGGCGGACTGATCGTCCCGGCCAGTTATAAGTTCGACGACACGGTCTCGCTGGAATTCAGCCCTGAAGTGCAGGCCGCCGTGAACGAGAGCGGCTCAGGGCGCCATTTCGCCTATGGATCGGCGATGGGCGTCCAGGTCCACCTCAACGAACACATGCGCCTGACCCCGGAGCTTCAGTTCGTGCGCGACAATGATCCGGAACACCATGTGACGATGAGCAACGCGGCATTGTCCTTCGACGTACAGCCCGCCAAGATGACTCAGCTGGATGTTCAGGCTGTCGCCGGTCTCAACCGGAACACGCCCGACGTTGAACTGTCGTTCGGTGTCACTCATAAATTTTGAAGTTCAAAGGTCGAACAAGGCCCTGGCCAGATGCGTCGGTCTGACAGCATGCCCCCTCCCCCATGCTTGAATTGGCAGAAGAGCTTGTGTGCCTGTCTCGTGGAACCCCTCGGTTGGGCGAAAGTTCGCAGCCTATGAAACGATCCACTATCATCGCTTTGGCGGGTATCGGCTTCGCCGGCGTAATCGGTATCCGACATTGGTCGCGGCTCGGCCCGGTGGGAAACCCCAAGGTTCCTCGCCCCGCCAAGCCCGTCGATCTCAATCGATATGTTGGACTTTGGTACGAGCTGGCGCGGTATGAGAACCGGTTCGAGAAGGACTGCGATTACGTCACTGCCCGCTACACTCTCCGTGATGATGGGCTCGTCGATGTCTTGAATGCCTCCCGTGGGGCAGGCGGTGCGATAAAATCGATCAAAGGCCGCGCGAAACGGATTGAGGGCAGCCATGGCGCCCGGCTCAAGGTTTCGTTCTTTGGCCCCTTTTATGTCGGCGATTATTGGATCCTCGATCGTGCCGACGATTATTCCTGGTCGATCGTCGGTGAGCCATCGGGTCGCTATCTATGGCTGCTGAGCCGTAACGATCATCCGTCTTTGGAAATGCGAGACGCGATCTTCGAGAGAACTCGCCAACTGGGCTATGACCTTTCGCTTCTGCGCATGACACGCCAGTCCTGACCGACTGATCCCATCAGGTCTCTGAGACATTGTCCCCGTCCCTAACAAGCAGAGGCGCCCCGACGCTGTTCCGCTCGATTGATGATGGTGGTTCTAGTGCGGCCAGCGAGACGCAATCTCGTAGAGGCCGATGGCCACTTCAAAAGCGATCAGCCCGATAACGGACAGTTCGAGACGCAACGAGCGCTTGTCCTGAACCAGGTCAAGCAACCACTCGGCAGAATCGCCGAGCATCTCGAGCTTACGCTCGATGGTGCGCGTGCGGTCGCCTAGCTCGTATTCGGCCTCGAGGCGTCCGTAGAGACGGTCGAGCTCCGGATGCTCCCAGAGCAGATCCGGCTTCTCGCCGATGCGGGCGCGACCGACGACACGATGCTGGGCGGACAGGACGCTGCCGATCTGGCGCATGATTTGACGGATGGGGAGGTGAGCGCGACCGTGCTCCCGCATTTCAGTGAGAAGCGGCTCGATCCGGTCGAAAGCGTCTTCGATGCGCATCTCGTCTCGCGCCAGGACCACGGAGCGCGCAAGAACCGTAGCGGCGAGCAGCAGCCGCTCGGGCGTCGCCTCTCGCAGCCGGATGCGTCCATCGGCGGATACGGTCTCCTCGCCGTCGTCACGTAGTTCGATGCGTGCCGTTTCGATCTCGGGGCTGGCCGGCGGATCGACGGCATGCGGCGCGACATGCGCCAGGATCCGCGCCTCTTCCGCGGGCGTTGCGCCGACGAGGACGACGGCACCGTAGCGGAAGACGAAGGCCCCCGCGCCCTGCAGCTCAACCGTCTCAGGATCGCCGAATCCGGCAAGCGAGCGCATGTCGATGCGCGTGCCCAGAAGATGTGCACGCATCTCGATCTGGTCGCCGCGTCCGGGCAGTGGGGCGACGAGCGCCTCTGGCACGCCAGTCGGACGCAGGGCCTGCGTGTCGGTCACGAGCATAGTCTCCTTCGTCAAGCCGCCATGCTCCCACTATGCAGCACAACCACACAGCAGTCGGCGGCGACGTTTCGCTGTCAGCGGCCTGACGCTTTCAAGAAAAGGTCTGAGGCCGAATACATAACGCACGTCATTCCGCGATGTCCCCTTGTAGCGAGCTGCATCGCCGGACTTCGCTTGGTTCCGATCGATCGCACCCGCGGTCCAGTCTAAAGCCGCCGTACGGGCGCTGGTTCGCCGACGCCTCGGCATTACGGTCGGCAAAGCCCAAAGCCGGTGATGAAATCCGTCTCGCCAACTTTCCAACATCGAGCACCGGTTCATCTCTATTTATTGCGGCGGTCCCCCTGATGGACGGGCTGCCTGAATGTCGCGCGATCGTGGAAACAGATCCCCTGTCTCCGGCGATGCCGGCCGATGACTTCTTGCTCTACCGGATGTTGGGAAACGACGAAAATCGCGTCGTATAGTCAGTTATCCGACCGGATACGTAAGGAATATCAAAAAGTTGCATGGTTAAAAAAACATTAATGCTTTGACGGACTTAGCGCGATGGCTCAAGTCCCGAGCGCCGGGGAGGCGTATCAAGAGGGAAACCCCAATGAAGCGACTTCACCTGGCAGCCGCCAGCGCCCTGACTCTGCTCGCATCCCTGCCAAGCCAAGCAGCCGTGGTCAGTCTGGCAACAGATGTGGACCTGTCGTCCGGCCCATACACGGTCAACATCGGTTCCGATGCAAGCTATACGTTCAGCTACAGCCCGAACGGGCTCAGCACCGTCGCGGTGTCGATGACGGGCACCGGGGAAGTCTACGGCAATGGTTTCTTCTCACCCAACAGCCCGGACCCGCTGCAGATCGACGTTCTGGTTCCGGACCAGCTGTCGCTCGGTCAGTTCTTCCAGCAGACCGGCACGCAATCCATCCCTTACTCGGCCAGCCTGTCCTCGATCGCGCTGCGTTTCATGACCGGCGGGCAGACCTATTATGGCTATGCCCAGGCAGGCGGCTCCAGCCTCGTTCAATTTGCTTACAACGATACGCCGCTCGGCTCGATTTCGACGGGAGAACTTCCGGCGTCAGTGCCCGAGCCGGCGACATGGGCGATGCTCGTCGTGGGCTTCGGTCTGACCGGGGGAGCGCTCCGCCGTCGCAGATTGTCGATCGTCCGTCCCGCATGAGCGACAGGCCGGATTTCGTGGGAGCGTGATCCGGCCACACCCCGTCCGAACGTTGGATGCTTGCTGCCCGTAAGCTTCGCAACGGTGACAAGGCCAAACCTGCCGTTCAGATCGGCACCGAATGACTGGGAAAGCGGACGCCTGTTCATTTCCAGCATGGCCACTTTCAAATATCCCGGCCCGCCTGCCATACGCCTCGATTGAGCACCGAAGCCCACGGTCCCCTACGCAGCAAAACGCTTTCGACCCCGCTCGACCGTCATGCGATGCGTCGCTGCGACGGTGGCGTTCCGGGTCTTGATCGTCTCCATGAACTGCCATTCCCCGGTGACAGCGGCCGGCGTGACGTCGATCATCATATATCCGCGCCGGCTCGTATCGGCCCAGCGCAGCTCGGGAGAGGCGGCGGCCAGATGCCGTGCGACCAGCCCGGCATCCGGCGTGAAGATCTTCTCCAGCCCGTTCGAGGTGACGCTATGTCCCCCGAACTCGACGCCGGCGGGCCTGCCGTCTTCGGCGAGGTCGAAAGCCCAGGCATTGTGGCTGTCGCCGGTCAACATGACGAGGTTCGCATCGGCCGCCTGCGCCGACCGGAGGAAACGTGAGCGCGCGGCCGGATAGCCGCCCCAATTATCGAACAGGGAGGGCATGCCGAGCGAATGCGCGGTGGCCGCAACCCGGATCGCATTGACGACAGCAGCGGGCGCGTTGGGCGCCAGCCAACCCAGCGCCTTCTCCGACATGAGGACCGAGCCCACGTTCGTGCCCATCCCGACCAGCTGCCACGTCGTCTCGCGTGCATCGGCCTTGAGCCGATGGGCCATCCAGCTTTCCTGGACGGATCCCAGGAGGGTCCCGGACGGAGCGGCCCAGGCGCCGTCGCGATAGGCCTTGAGCGCCGCGCCAGGATCGCCGCCCGCCATGAGATCGTCGGGCTCCGGATGCCACGTACGCGCGAGCAGGCGCGATTCTGTGCGGTAGATCGTCGCCAGATCCCCGATCCGATAGGCCTTCCACGGCTCGTCCGAAACCGGCATCCACTCCCGATAGACCTGCATCGCCGCGCTCTTGCGTGCGTCCCAGCTGCCTTCGGTCGCCGGCTGATGATTGTTGGCACCCCCCTCCCAACTGTTGTCGGCCACCTCGTGATCATCCCACAGCGCGATCATCGGCGCGGTCTGGTGCAGCTGCTGCAGATCGGGATCGGCGCGGTAGCTTGCATAACGGAGCCGATAGTCGGCGAGGCTGATCGGCTCGTAGGCCGGCTCCATCTGCCGCGGCGGACGCGAGGGGCCGCCCTCGTAAATATAATCGCCGACATGAAACCAGAGATCCAGGTCAGTGCGGCGTGCGGCATGGCCGTAGGCGTTGAACCAGCCCACCGGCGCGTTCGAACAGGAGAAGACCGCGACACCAAAACGCGGGACGCGCCCGACCGGCAGCGTGCGTGTCCGCCCGACCGGTGATTTGGTGCCGTCGGACGCGATGAAGCGGTAGAAATAGGTCGTTCCCGGCTTGAGGCCGTCGATCAGCAGCTTGGCCGTCCAGTCGCGGTAAGCACCGGTCTGCACGGCCCCGCCCCCGACGATGCGGGCGAACTGCGGATCCAGCGCAATCTCCGCGTCCAGACTGACCGGGTGATCGCCGGCCGCAGCGACATAGCGGGTCCACAGCAGGATTGAGTCCTGGCCAGGCTCCCCGCTCGCGACGTTGTGGGTAAAACCCGTCGCGAAGGAGGTGGCCAAAAGCCGCGACGGAAGCAGCAGCCCACCGAGCGCAAGCCCGGTGCCGGCGATGAAAGTCCGGCGATCGATATCCAGCGTCATCACAATTCTACCTTCCGAGGCCTGCGCGCGCGGCCAAGCATATCCAGGAAAGAATGTGCGGCCGGACGATAGCGCCCGGCCGCAGCGCCTTGGTCAGGCTATCGAATCTTGGCCTTCAACGAGGCGAAGAAGTAGCGCCCGATCGCGTCGTATCGGCCGCTCCCGCCGGACTCGAGCCCGGGGAAGATAGGCGGCTCGACGTTGAAGACGTTGTTGACGCCGACGCCGAAACTCAGCCCGTCATTGATCCGATAGATGACGGAGATGTCGTTGTAGGTCCGCGACGGAATGCGGTTCTGGTCGACATATTCGACCGACACCGCGTCTGGATAGTAAAGCGCAGCGCTGATGAAGCGTGTGTCCACGGCGGCGCTGAATTTGCCGACGTCGTAGCTGACGGTGAGGAACCCTTTGAAGCGGGGGTCGGTATAGCCGCCATCATAGGCCACATCGCCGGCGGCGATGCCCGGCGTGGTCTGCACCAGCCGTTCGAGCAGATAGGTGCCCTTGAAGGTGATGCCGAGCTCGCCCGGGCCCATCCTGCGACGATAATCCGCGCCAAAATCGATACCGCGTGCCCGCATCCGCGATGCGTTCAGCTGATTGGTGCGGACCTGCGTGACCTTGCCGTCGGGCCCACGCGTGACCTGGCGGCACAGAGGATTGTCGATGCTGGGCAGATCGACGCAGAGATTGAGCGTGTTCAGATAGCTATATTGGGTGATCACGTTCTTGATATCGATGTTCCAATAATCGGCCGTGATGCTGAAGCCGGGAAGGAAACGCGGCTGCAGCACCGCGCCGAGCGTCAGGCTGTTCGACGTTTCGGGCTTCAGGTCCGGATTGCCGCCCGCGGTGACCGTCAGCGCATCCGAATAGACGCCAGGAAGCGGCGTCTTGATGCCGAGCGCCGCGCAATTGGCGGCGCGCGTCGCCGAATTGCTGTAGCGCCCCAGGCCGCACGGATCGAGGATCGAGCCGGTCACGGACACGGTCTGCGGATTGTACAACTCGCCGAAATTGGGCGCGCGGACGCTGCGTGAGCGCACCCCGCGGAAGGTCAGCCCCGCGATGGGCGACCAGGTCGCGCCGCCTTTCCAGGTGTCGGTGCCGCCGAACGTGTTATAGTTCGAGTAGCGATAGGCGCCCTCGATCTCCAGCCGATGCGCAAATGGCAGATCGCGGAGCAGCGGCGCGACCAGCTCACCATACACTTCCGAAACGCTGAACGAGGCGTCGAGCGCCGGATGGCTGTCCAGCTGGCCCGGACCGATCAGCTCGTTGCCGAGGGCGGCGGCGGAATCGCGGGTGACCAGCGACTCCCGGCGATGCTCGCCCCCAAGAGAGAAGGAAAGGTCGCCATAGGGCAAGGCGAAGAGCTTGCCGGTCAGGCCAGCGCCGTAGATACGCTGCGTGTTGACGCGCTTCTCCATCCGTCCGCCGGTGATGTAGGCGAGTTGCGCCGGCGTGACGGTTTCGGTGCCGAAGATATCGAAGGGGATGCATCCGGCCGCCCGCGCGGCCGCATCGCGACAGACGGGCTGGCCGGTGGCCGGATCGGCGATCGCGTCGCGCGCAGCCTTCCAGTGCGAAAGATAGGGGTAGTTGGAGGCCTCAACATTGTCGCGCGATCGGCCATATTGATAGAAGGCATTCCACTTGAAACGGCCGGCGATGCCGCCGTCGAGCCCGCTGTAGAGATTGATGCTCTGCCGCTCGTGGATTTCCTGCTTCTTCGGCACATTGCTATAGGCGCGATCGATGCCGAGCTTCGTCAGGCCGTTCGCCACCATGAACTGGCGGACCGCTGCCGGCAAATACGGATTGTCCAGATAAGCGACCGCGCCGCCCGCGCCATTCATCCAGACGGTACGGCTGTCGTCGCGGTAGGTCTCGGCGCGGTTGACGCTCTTGCTCTCGCCATAATCGATCCGCCCCGTGTAGCGGATGGCATCAGTCAGATCGTAGCTGAACCGCGAGATAGCGGAGAAGGTGTCGAGCTGCTGCGCGATCATGTATCCGCGCGTGCTGTTGTTGGGATAGGTCGTGCCCCCCGTCCCGCCACCGAACTCGCCGGTCAGATACTGCGTGTCGTAAGTGCCCTTCACCAGCGACCCGTTCTGATAAAGATACGAGTTGCCGCCATAATAAAAGGTCGGCACCGGCGAGATGTAGATGCCGGCATAGTTGCGGATCAGGAGCTGGTCCGGAATGCCGTCGTTCGGGCCGGTATTCTTCGGGTTGGCGAGGTAGATCGAGAAGTTGCGGGCGAAGGATCGATCCGCGTCCGCCAACTCCGGGCTCTTGGTGTAGGTTCCGCCGATGATGAAGGAGCCGCGACCATCGTCGAACGTCCCGCCACCGACGAGGGAGACGGTCAGGCGCCGCATGTCGCCGTAGGTCGAGACACCGTTCTGAGCCGATATCTCCAGGCCCTTATAGTCGCGCTTGGTGATGACATTGACCGCGCCGGTGACGGCGTCCGCGCCGTAGATGGCGGCGGCGCCGCCCGTGACGACCTCGATCCGCTCGATCATGCCGCCGGGGATCATGCTGAGGTCGACGGCGGAAGACTGCGCCGAACCCGAGACGCGCCGCATGCCGTCGATGAGCGTGAGACTGCGGTTCGTGCCCAGATTGCGGAGCGACACGGTCGATATGCCGGCATCCCAGCTCTGCCCGAAGGAACTCGTCGGGCCGATACCCACGCCAACGCTCGGTTCGCGCATCAGGGCATCATAGGCCGTCGTCCGGCCGAAGCGCTCCGCCTGGGCGATGTTGACGACGCTGACCGGCATGGCCGATTCCAGCTCGGGACGGGCGATGCGGGAGCCCGTCACGACGACCTCGTCGTCCGGGACAGATGCGAGCGCGGGCTCTTCCGGCGCATGTGAGGCCATCGCCGGTTCGCTCTTCCTCCGGGGGCCGGTGGCCGACGGCGCTGGGCTTGGTCCCTGGACGATCAGGAAGGTTCCGCCACGCTTCTGATAGGTGAGACCCGTGCCATGAAGGAGCTGGGCCAGGGCGGCCTCGGCATCGGCCGCCGCACGGACGGCCGGCGCCTGCCTGCCCCGCAGCAACGCGGGATCAGCCAGGATCTCGACATTCGCCGCACGGGACAGCGCATCGAGCGAGGCGGACAGGGTTGCGGACGGCAGGGACAATCCGGCGCGAGGCTGGGCATGGGCGGCGCCTGGCATGATGCCGAGCGCCAGAGCGAGCGCCGCGACGCTTGCGCGAAGCGGGCTTTTGGACATGAACACGGTGAGATCCCCCCTTAATGATCGGTAACGGTCAGGGGGAAAGCCGCCGCCGGGGACGAAATCTTACGAACTTTTTTTGCGGTCTCACATATTTTCCGACGGCGCCGCCCCGGCGGCGGAAATCAGGATTTCACCGTCACGCCGACGGACCGTGAAGTGATGGATGATCGACAAATTCTCGATCTGACGGTCCGGATCGGTCAGCCGGATGCGGCCGCTCACCTTCAGCCCGGCAAGCTTCGCGCTGGCGATCCGGATCGGCAGCGGCGACACGCTTTCCAGATCATCGAGGACCTGCTGCAGCGGTGCGTCCCGATAGTCGGCCCATTCGCTGCGCCAGCGAGCCACCCCGCGTCGGGGACTCACATCGACAGTGCGCTGCAGGTTCCGCGCGGACAGGATGGCTGCCTGATTGGCCGTCAGTTCGATCGGCGTGGCGAACCAGCGATCGCGGCCAAACCGGACATGCCCCTCCTCCACGGTCACGCGCAGCATTTCCGGTTTCGAAGCGACTTCGAACCGCGTGCCCAGCACCGTGATCGCGCCGTCACCGGCGGTAATGTGGAAAGGCCGGTCGGGATTTCGCGCGACATTGGCGAACAGGGTCCCGCGCGTCAGCTCGACGTCCCGGCGACGGCCGACATAGCGGACACGGACTTCGGCGCCGCCGGCCAGCGTCAGCCGCGTGCCGTCCTCGAGAACGACCTCGCGGATCGCATGGTCCGCCGCCACATAAGTACGGGGCACCGTGAGGGATAGCTCGAGCATCGGCCAGGCCTGATAACCTCCGACCGCGGCGACCATGACGGCGAGGCCGCCCGCCAACGCCGCGCGCCGCGACCGACGGCGGCGCACGATGGCCGTGAGCGCCTCGTCCACCTGCGGAGCGGCGATGCGCCCCCACATCGTGTCGAACAGCGGCCCCCGCTGTGGATCGCCCGCCACCCATCGGTCGAAGTCGTCCTTGTCGAACGGCTCGTCGCCCATGCGCCGGGCGACCCACTGGGCCGCCTGCCACTCGACCGTGTTATCCTCAGAGAGTTCCGCCACGTTTCTCGATCTTCTCAAGCGTCCGGTGCAGATCAAGCACGGCGCGAGCTATATGCGCATCCACTGCGCCGGGGGAGATGCCGAGCGCTTCCGCCACCTCGCGGGCAGATTGCCGTTCCAGCCGACGGCGAAAGAATACCTCGCGGCGCAGGCGCGGCATTCCCTTGACCACACCGACGATGATCTCGAGCAGCTGGCGCTGCTCCAATTGCTGTTGGGCGCTCGCCGCCTGGCACGGAAGATCGTCGGACAGCTCCACATCGCGCGAGCGGCGGCGGCGGCGATAATAATCCCGCGCGAGATCGAGCGAGATCCGACGCAGCAGCCCGCTCACGCTGGTGACCGCGATCCCGGATTTCGCCTGATACAGGAAGAACTTCGCGATCGCTTCCTGGACGATGTCCTCGCGAACGGCGGGGTCGTCCACCCGCCGGCCGACGTAACGCAGCAGATCGACGCGATTGGCGCCCCATTCCGAATTGTCGATACGCATCCCGCACGCGCCTTAGAGCCGCTCTTTGACACAATGGTTGCAGCTCGCACGATCGGCTAAGGCGTTTGAGGGTCTCGCTTTCTCGACGTTTTCTCAGACGTGGCCTCGCTGTCCATGCGTTCTCCTGGCTCCCGGAACGGATTTAAAACTTTTCGGAAGCATCGGGCCGGAGGACCGGTTTTCGGTCGCGCGGCGTTGCTGCAACGTTCCTTGGAACAGGACCTTTGCAAAAGACGTCCCGATTCAAACCAACCCGTCGATGGCCTTCAAGGGCTGCAGCACGATGTCAGCGACGGCCGACACCCCGACCTTGAAGGCGACCTGATATTCCGGGTCGGCGATCATGTCCTTGAACGCCGATCGGCGCGGATACTGGACGAGTGCGACGGCATCCCATCCCTGGCCGGCCCCTTCGGTGAGAACCGCCAGGCCATCGCCGCCGAACAGGATCCTGGCACCGAACCGGGCAAGAACCGGCTTGGCCATATTCAGATAGTCCAGATATCGATCGCGACCGCCGTCTGGCTGAAACCGGATGAGGTTCAGCATCACGACGGGCGTCTCGTCCTGTTCGGTCAGGAACGCCTCGAGGGCAGCAAGCGACAACGCGACCATTCATCTTCCCTTCGATCCGGCACCCAACTCAAGGGGCTCGCGCCATCTCGTAGTCGGCCGGCGTGTCAGAAACTGTCAGGAGCGAGCGCCAGTCGCGATCCTGCTGCTGCCAGTGAGCGATGATCGATCTGCGTCGCCCGGGATAGCGCTGTTCTGAGACGGACCGCACCTGCAGGCGGTCGACGCGGAAATGACGGAAGGCCGATCTTTGTTCGCACCACGCTGCCAGAACGCGCACATCGTCGAAATAGACAATGACGATCGGCCAAACGGTGCGATCCGATGGTACGCCCTGAGCATCTTCATAGTGGATCTCGACCTTGCGCTGCCGCCGGATGGCATCCCGCAACATTGCACCCTGTGGCGGGTCCACACGCTCGGACGCAGAGGCTGCCGCCGCAAGCGCCGGCGTGTCATCGCCTGTCGCGATACTGTTGCTCCTGGCGGACAGGACTTTCGCCAAAGCACTTTCGCTGGATTGTGCAAGGGCAGGATCAGCGCGTTGCTGCACCCAACCGAGACCGAGGATGAGGGCATCCATCTCATCGACCGAAAATGCGAGCTCCGGGAGGAAGAATCCGGGTCTCAGGCAATAGCCGATGCCCGCTTCGCCCTCGATAGCGGCCCCGACACCCCGCAACGTCTCGATGTCCCGGTAGATGCTCCGCTGCGAGACACCCAGTTCGCCCGCCAGATCGAGAGCTGTGACAGGCCTCCTGCGCGCGCGAAGAATAGCGATCAGCTCAAAAAGTCGGTTCGTCTTCGGCATACGCACATTAGCCTTTCGACCAGCGCTCGTACAACGATGCGCAAATTTCCATCACTACCCATGCCGCGCTGGTTCGCTCGACTAGCAAGAATAGGTTCGGTAGCGTGCGGTCATAAATTCGGTAGCGGATATCGGAAGGGTCAAGGCGGTGCACCCGCCACCAAGCGCGCTCGAAATTCAGCGTGGTCAGCCGCGCGCACGCCAAAGCCCTCCATCGTCGGGAATATGCCATGAAGACGCCAATCTCGATCGCGATCCTTTCCTTGATCCTCGCTACTTCTCCTGCGGCCGCACGTGATCGATGGGTACCAGCGCAGGCGCAAGCATGGTACGATAAGCAGCCTTGGCTCGTCGGCGCCAATTACTTGCCGGCGACTGCCATCAACCAACTCGAAATGTGGCAAGCTGACACGTTCGATCCCGCCCGGATCGATCTGGAACTGGGCTGGGCGGAGAAGATGGGCATGAACACGATGCGCGTGTTCCTCCACGATCAACTCTGGGCGCAGGATCGGGAGGGGTTCAAGGCACGTCTCGACACCTTTCTGGCCATTGCCGCCAAGCATCATATCAAGCCGCTGCTGGTCCTGTTCGATAGCTGCTGGGATCCGGCGCCAAAGCTCGGCCCCCAGCATCCGCCGATTCCGGGTGTTCACAATTCGGGCTGGGTGCAGTCGCCCGGCATTGCGGCCCTGCAGGATAGCGCACAGCACCCCCGGCTGAGGGCCTATGTGGAGGGCGTGATCGGGGCCTTTGCCAAGGACGAGCGCATCCTAGGCTGGGATCTTTGGAACGAACCCGACAATCCCGCCGAACAATATCGGGGCCAGCCGAAGAACAAGGCCGACCTCGTGACCGCGTTGCTACCTCACGTGTTCGCCTGGGCGCGGTCAGTCGATCCAAGCCAGCCCCTCACCAGCGGCCTTTGGACGGGCATGACCTGGGCACCGACCGACACGCACCGGCCGATCGAAGCGGTCCAGTTGGCCCAGTCCGATATCCTTTCCTTCCACGATTATGGTTGGCCGGAATCGATCGAGAAACGAATTGCCATGCTGGAGGGCTATGATCGGCCGATCCTTTGCACCGAATATATGGCGCGCGGTGCAGGCTCGACCTTCGACGGATCGCTGCCGATCGGCAAAGCCCACAAGGTCGGTATGATCAATTGGGGCTTCGTCGATGGCAAGGAGCAGACGCGCCTGCCGTGGGACAGCTGGAAACGACCTTATGTGCTGGAGGAACCAACCCTGTGGTTTCACGATGTTCTGCATACTGACGGTACGCCCTATCGCCCGGCCGAAGTAAAGCTGATCACGACACTCTCGCGTGGAGGCGGGTAAGGCGGGACAGGGGCTTGGTGGGACGCAATCCACCCGCCGGTCTGTCCGCCTGCCGCGTCAGGCCAGCAAGGCCGTTGCGCACCAGAGTATCGGCGCCTGACCATGGAGATCGCCGGTGTTTCGTTTTCGATCCATATAATATTGATAGTCGTTCTTTTTGTTGGTGCCCTCGCAGACATCGGGGATCTCGGCATTGGCATTGATCCGGGCGCACAGAGCCAGCCAGCCCTTGCGCCCGGCCTGGGCATATCGCCCGTCAAGCCAGCCTGATTTGGCGCCGGTAATCATGGCGAAGGTGAACATCGCGGTGGCCGAACTCTCAGGCCAAGATTCCGGCCGGTCGATCAACTGGCGCCACATTCCTCCCTCGCCCTGGTGGGAGAGCAGCGTCGCCATCATCGTGCGATAATGCACGAGGATTTTTGCCCGGTTTGCATCGCCGGCCGGCAATGTCCGCAGCAGCTCCGCCATGCCGACAGCGAACCAGCCATTGCCGCGCCCCCAGTAGAAGGGCACGTCGGGAGCGTGGAAGAACAGCCCGTTGGGCTGTTGCAGGCGGTCAAGATAGGCGACCGCCTCGCGGCCGGCCCGATCGAGATAGACAGGATCGCCGGTCGCGCGGAACGCCTGCAGCTGCAGGATAGTAATCATATACATATCGTCGACCCAGAAGCGGGTCTGCGGACTCAGATTGGCGGCTACGGCCTCTGCGGAGATGGCGCGCTCGTCCGGCGTGAGCGCTGAAAGGCGCTCGGACGACAGCGGGGCCCACTGACGATCGGCGATCGCCTTGCCGATCGCCAGATATCGCGGATCACGTGTTTCGATATACAGCTCCAGCGGGACAGCCCCGAACATCGACGGATCGACATGCTGGACGGTGGGCAGCAGGGCGGATTCGGTTGAAAACAGCGGCTCGAAACGCGCTGCCAAACGATGGCTCAGGTCGGTATCACCGCTGAGCTTCGCGAAGGTCAGCGCGCCGTACCAGGCGCAGCCTTCCGGATAAATGATGCTGCCGGTCGGCTGCACGCCATCCGCATTACCGTGGGGCATGCGGACGAAACGTTCGGCGACGCGCTTGCCGATTGCGCCCGGCGACATGCCCTTGGGCCACCCCGACAAGACGGTCTCGGGTGCTTGCGCCCGGATGGATGGGGCAGCCGCCGAAGCCGCAAGCGCAACGATCAGGGAGCGTCGGTCCACAAGCATGTTCTCTCCATCAGGCTCGTTGAATCGATGCGCGCCACGATGGTCCACGATCCGGTGTGGCCTTCGGGGTTCACGCACCTTGGTCATTATTTGTCATACAACTCGGCCCGTGCCAACATTCGTCGAAATCCAGTTCCGCGATCGGCGGACGAGCCTCGGGGGATGGGAGATGAGCGTGGTAATTGATCGCAAGCCGCCCTGCCCGCTCCATCGGTGAGGACCAATTGTGGACGTTCAAAAACCTCTCTCGGCTTCCCGAAATCGGACATTCGTTAATCCGATACGTATCACCGACGCGGAAGCTGCGCTGCGTCGAGCTCGGGGATTGAAGGGGTTTCAATCAGGCAGATTTCCGAGCAGTTTCCCCATATCAATTTCCGCCTCACGCGACTGGAATCCGTGTCCGATCGCATCATGAATGCGGCGCTGGGCGGTGGTCTGGGTCACACCTTCACCGAACAGATCGGAATCGCGCCGGAAGTCCTCGACAGACGCGAGCGAGATAGCATTGACCCGCTCTTTTACGATGACGTGACCAGAGGCGGGCATGCGGGCGATGCGATGCGCGAGCGTCGCGACGAACGGTGCAATTTCGTCCCTGTCGAGGCTGCGGTTGAGCCAGCCATAACGCTCGGCCAGATCGGCGTCGTAATCGTCGGCGCTCAGCAGGATCTCCAGCGCACGGCCGCGCCCGAGCATGCGGACAAGATGCTGCGCGCCACCACCGCCAGGGATCAACCCGAACCCTGCTTCATTCTGCGCGAGTATCGCCCGGCCGCGTGCGCCGAAGCGCATATCACAATTGAGGACGAACTCGCTGCCCGCGCCACGCGCACGGCCTTCGATCTGGGCGATCGTGACTGCCTTCGTCTCGGCAAGCCTGCGGAACAGCAGCGCGATCGAAGCCTCACCCGTCAGCTTTGCCGCTTCCGCCCGATAGGCATTCACCTTCGTGACGTCGACATGCGAGATGAAGAAGTCCGGATCGGCGCTACGGAAGACCGCGACACGGTAAGGCTCACCGCGATCCAGCACCTCGATCAACGAGACAAGATCGCGGATGAGTTCAGGCCCGATCAGGTTCATCGGCGGCGCATCGATGCTGACGAACAGGACGGCGCCCTGGGCTTCCAGTCGGAGAGTTTGATAGTCGTGCATCGGATAGACTCCTCGCTCAGTGTATCGGCTCAGCGGCCCGTTGCGGATGTCGGGGCAGTGCGGTCGGACATCACGGCACGCGCGAAGGTGCGGATAAGATTGGCGATTGCGCCCGGCGCTTCCAGCGGCGAGAGATGGCCTACACCCAGCAGCAGGTGAAGCTGTGCCTGCGGAATGCAAGGCAGAAGTTCGCGCCGAAGAATCTCCGGCGGATCGACGCGGTCATTCTCTCCAGAGATGACGATCGTAGGACTCTCGATCTGCGATACCAGGGTGGCGATGTCTTCCTGGCTGGTGGCAAGCGGCCATGCCTCGGTCGCCGCCGGAACACCGCACAAGCTGTCCGCGATCACCATCTCAAGATCACCGGCGCCAAGGCCATCCGGGGCCAGCGCCTGCTCGACAGTCGTGATGATGCTCTCACGCGTCGCATAGGCGCTTACCATCGCTCGCCGCACGTCCCCTGGTAGACCGAGCGGAGAAGGCGGAGATGGAGCGACCAGAACCAACCCCTTCAGCCCATCGGGCCTCTGGGAGGCGATCAGTTGCGCGACCTTCCCGCCCATCGAGTGACCGACGAGGATATAGCGTTGCAGTCCCAGCGCCGCGATCACACCCATGGCATCCATCGCCAGATCTGCGAGCGCGTAGCCGCTGTTCGGCTTATCGGATTGCCCCCACCCACGTTGATCGATGGCGATGGTTCGGAAGTCGGCCTCCAAGGCTTCGATCACATGATGCCAGGTTCGCGAGGAGCCACCCCAATAATGCAGGAAGACGAGAGCGGGCACGCCCGCGCCTCTTTGCCGCACATGAAGTTCGATGCCGTTCGAACGGATGAACATGGCGCGTCTCCTCGGGATATCGGATCAGGCGGCAGCACTCAGGATGAAGTCGGCAACCGCCTGCGGCTGCGACAGCATCGGAACATGGCTGCTATCGACGTGCATGACGGTCGCGTTCATCCGCGTTGCCATGCGCGCCTGCTCGACGGGCGGGATCGCGTGATCCTGATCGCCAATCATGTAAAAGACCGGCCGATCGCGCCACGCTGCTGCAGTCAGTGTACCACCGAGCGCAGCACCGTTGATGGGCCCCTGCGTCGCGTAGACTGCAGCTTTCTCACGCTCGTCGAGATCCTGCGCGAACAGATTGAAGGCACCATCGTGGCTCAGCTTCAGGAAGCCTTCGGCATCGGGTCGTAGTTCGGCTGCGAGCGGCGCCGTCTCGAACTGGGCGAACAGCGAACCCGCGGACTCGCCGGCATCGGGCGCGAAGGCGTCGATATAGACCATGCGGGCGACCTTCGGATCATTGCCCGCCTCACCGATCACCGCGCCGGCATAGCTGTGCCCGACCAGGACGACCTCGCCTTCCGCCAGAGCAATCGCGCGGCGGACCGCAGCGACGTCGGCGTCGAAGGCCGTGAGAGGAAGCTGAACCGCCGTCACGGTCATACCTTGCGCCGCCAGCAGCGGCAGGACTTTCACCCAGCTTGAGCCATCGGCCCAAGCGCCATGAACCAGAATGATGTTGGAAATTTTCGCCATCGTCTTGCTCCCACGGAATGAGCGAAAGTCCGCTCGCTTTCGGTGGTGCCGATTTAAGCGCTGTCCCTTCTGTCAGAAATGACATAGAAAACGCATATTCTGCCATGAGAAACTGCCATGATCGAAGCGGTCGCCCTGCGTGTCATCTGGTTCGTCGTTTTCCCGGGCTTCGAATTGCTCGATCTTGGCGGTCCACTCTGCGCGTTCAATCTGGCGGTCGACTTTCACGCCGGCCCCTATGAGATCCGGATCGTCTCGACCTCGGACGGCCTCGTGCGGGGCTCCTCAGGCGTTGCGATAGATACTGTCCGCCCGGATGAGAGCGGCCATATCGACACACTCATCGTCGTCGGGGCCTCGACGATCGACGCGCTCGAAAGCCAACCAGACACGGTCGCCTTTCTCCGCGCAGCAGCCCCGCGCGCCCGGCGCATCGCCAGTATCTGCACGGGCGCATTCCTGTTGGCGGAGGCTGGCCTGCTCCATGGTCACCGCGCAACGACGCACTGGCGTTACGCGGGGGAACTGCAACGGCGCTATCCTTCGCTGAAGGTTGATGCGGATCGCATCTTCATCCGCGAAGACGAGGTCTGGACCTCGGCCGGGATCACGGCCGGAATCGATCTCGCACTCGCGATGATCGAAGAGGATTGCGGCACCGAGACATCCAAGATCATCGCCCGCGATCTCGTCGTCTATCATCGACGCAGCGGCGGACAGTCGCAATTCTCGACCTTGCTCGATCTGGAGCCACGCCCCGGTCGCATTCGCGAGGCGCTCGCTTATGCCCGGGCGCATCTTCGCGAACGGCTCTCGGTCGAACGGCTTGCCGAGGTGGCCTGCATCAGCCCGCGCCAGTTCGCCCGGCAGTTTGTCGCCGAAACCGGAGAGACGCCCGCCCGTGCGGTCGAAAGGCTCCGCTGCGAGGCCGCGATTCCGCGTATAGAAAATTCAAGTGAGGCGCTCGACCAGATCGCACTCCATGTCGGTTTCGGCGATCTCGAACGAATGCGCCGTGCGTGCCTGCGTATCTATGGGCATCCCCCGCAGGCTTTGCGTCGGCAGCGGCGAGGCTGATTATTGGGCAGCGTTCGCGGTGACAAGCAAAAGTCTGGGGTCTGGTTTCTCGCTCTATTCTGCCAGCATTTTCGCACGGCCGCGGCGGGCGGAGCGCCCGATGATTCCAAAGCCCAAAGCCATCATTATCCAGGTTGCTGGTTCGGGCACGGCCGACGGCAGCGTCACAGAAGGAAAGCTATCGGAGCCGCTGCCGACGATGTTGAGAGAGAACTGGCCGCCGCCGGTGGCGGCATAAGTCCCGGTGCGATTGCTATCGGTTGCCATGTCGGCGAGCGACGCGTAGGTTGCGAAGGCGGTTTGCGTCGTGCGCTCGCCTTCCACGTTGAACAGGTTCCAGTAGATCGAGCCATCCGATCCGCTGTCTACGATGTTAAGGGAAAACTGGCCGCCGCCGGTGGTGGCGTAGGTTCCAGTGCGGTTTGCGTCGGTGAACATGTCCACAGCGGTAGCGTAGGTCGCAAGGGCAGTGCTCGTGGTCCGTTCGCCCTCGACGTTGAACAGGTTCCAATAGGTCGTGCCGTCGGTCCCTGAGCCCACGATGTTCAAGGAGAATTGACCGCCGCCAGTGGTGGCATAGGTCCCGGTGCGATTGGTATCGGTCGCCATGTCGGCGAGCGACGCATAGGTTGCAAAGGCGGTCTGCGTCGTGCGCTCGCCTTCTACGTTGAACAGATTCCAATAGGTCGAACCATCCGATCCGCTGTCGACGATGTTGAGGGAAAACTGGCCGCCACCGGTGGTGGCGTAAGTTCCAGTGCGGTTCGTATCGGTGAACATATCCGTCGCCGTGTCGTATGTCGCTAAGGCAGTGCTGGTGGTCCGCTCGCCCTCGACATTGAAGACATTCCAGTAGGTCGCATGTGAAGGCGTCGCCGCCAGCGCGGCAACCGGAGCAGCGAATATTCCGATCAATCCAAGCCGCATATTACCCCCCAAGCATAGACCACGATAATTCATGCATTTCGGCGGAGCCGCATCTCAGTTTTCCCTGGACCGCATACTGACTCGAACTCCATCGACATCGTCATTACGGACTGTTAGCAACCAATCCTATTCCGGTCCATAGAAGGATCGCGCATGAACGGTTTGTTGGCGATGGATCAGTGGGAGATTCGTCTCCCTGTGACGGCATCGCAGTCTCGACTGGCCTTCAATCCTGATGATAGGCAGCTTAAGCCCAATTGCGGACGTTTCCGGTGTCGTTGTTCAATGGCTCGTAAACTTCATCAAGATGATGCCCGAGAGGATGAGCAACGCCGCCAGCAACCTCGGTAAGTTGATCGGCTCGCCCATGACGGAGAAGCCAACAACAAAGGCCCCCACCGCGCCGATTCCCGTCCACACGGTGTAAGCAGTCCCGAGCGGCAGCGTGCGCATCGCGGCGGCGAGAAGCGCGAAGCTCCCGATAAGCGTCACCACCATGATCGCGGAGGGCAGTGGGCGGGTGAATCCCTCCGACTGCTTCAAAGCAGTGGCCCATACGACTTCCAGGAGTCCAGCAATCGTCAATAGAATCCACGCCACAGCAGCCTCCTCAAGGCTGCCGGGCCGTCCCGGTCTTGACCGTCCTGCTTGGGACACGGGAACGTGGTCGCCGCCCGATCCCATTAAAAATTGCGAACGTGCTGGTCAACGTCCGCTTACCACCACCTCACCCCATCGGCGGCCTGCGTCATTGACGAAAGCAGTCCGGCAGCTATCAGGAAGCTCAGAGCGCATAGCTGCCGATCGCCAAGCCGCTAGCTGTCCCGATAACGACGTGATTTCGGGGATCTCATACCGGTTCTTGCGCCCGTCACATCAATGGGAAATACGATCCAGGTTGCGGCCAAACTTCGATGCCGGTAACTGTTGCACATGGGCAATACAGTCGCCGTATTAAAGCGGACAGTTTACGGCGGTTTGGTCGCGCTGGTGGCTTGCGCCTCTATGGCAGATGCCAGAATGAACAGCGCGCCGCTGGATATGACTACGACCCTGCGTGAACAGCGCGTGGAGAGCGCGTCGATCGCCGTGATCCGCAACGGACGGATCGTCTCGACCGGGGCTTGGGGCATGGCGGGGCCGAACCGCGCTGCGACCGTCTCCACGCCCTATAATCTCGCCTCGCTGACGAAGCCGCTAACCGCAGAGGTCATCCTGCGACTGGTGTCGGCCGGCAATCTGTCGCTCGATGAGCCGATGGATCGCTACTGGAGCGACCCTGATCTGTCGCGCGATCCCCGGCGGATGAAGCTGACGGTTCGCATGGCGCTAAGCCATCGCACCGGGTTGCCGAACTGGCGCGATGCGAAGGGACTGGCCTTCGATCATGATCCAGGCACGACCACCGGCTATTCGGGCGAGGGCTATCAATATGCCGCGCGCTACGCTGAGCGTCGAACCGGGCAGTCGTTCGAGACGCTTGCGGGCCGCCGGCTGTTTGCTCCTGCCTACATGCGCGCCTCGGGCTATGTGTCGGCGCAGGGCGCGACGGTGCCGATCGCCGTGCCATATGACGACGTAGGCACGCCACTGTCCCTCGAGCGAGTGACGCGATACAACGCTGCCGATCTGGCTCACGCGACGGCGCGTGATTATGCGCGCTTCCTCATTGATGCCCGCAACGACCGGGGCCTAGTCGCGTCTGTCGCGGCGGAGCGCAGCAAATCGCAAGCCGATCTGACACCCGAGATGTGTGCCGGAACGAAAGCGAACACTTGTCCACCCTGGACCGGCTTCGGACTGGGTTGGCAGCTTCTCGGCTTTCCCGAGGGCACGACGATGCTCCACACCGGCAAGGATGCCGGCGCCTTCACATTTGCCGCGATCGATCGCGCGAGCGGTGACGGAATAGTCATCCTGACCAACAGCGATAACGGATGGCGGATCATCCTGCCCGTCCTTGAGCGCACCGGCAGCGATCCCAAGCTGATCGCCTTCCTTCGCGGCCAAATGAGCTGACTGGACCAAGATCATGTTGACCACCAGCACCGTTGCCGCAGCACTGCCCGCGACACCCGTGCCGTCTCCGGCCCGCCGACGACAGAAATCGGCGCGCTCGATTCCAAGGCGGACGGATTCAGGCGCCATGGTGTCAGCTCGTCAGACGAGTACGACGGTCTTGCCGATCTGCTCGTTCGATTCGAGAAAGCGGGTCGCGTCCTGGATCTCGTCAAAGCGGGAGGTACGCGAGATAAACCGTCGCTGACCTGGCTGGTCACCGGGCGGTCAATTACCTCGCGGGTCGAGGGCATCGACCTATGCCGTGGCAGCTCCCCGACGGCGATGATGCGCGCGAGATCGCTCTGAAAAGCGGCGTGATGGTGAGCGATACCGAGGCCTTCATTGCCGCGACGTTGTTCGGCCTTGGCCTCGCACAGGGACCCGGCGCATGCATGGCGGATCATCTGGCCGGGTGCGCTCGTCGAGTTACTCCCTTAGGGCCCGCAAGCTGTGCCGGCTGCTGTCGATCATGTATCCCGCGCGCCGGCATTTGGCGCCGCGGGTTCGCGCTTCATCGACTGGTCGGAAAAAGTGACGGCCGACCATCGCAGTGAATGGATCACAGCAGTCTAGCCGGAACCCGATGGCGAACTCAATCTCGTCGGACGTTGCGAGATCGTCGATGATGCAGGCGAGCTGATCTTCACGGTGGCATTCGAAGAAGCGCTTAAGATCGTGTGCACGCGCTAGGAACTGAATCCTCCCCGATCGGCAGAGCGCTTCAAGTCGCTAACCTTGTGCGTGTCCGAAGTCCGACGTCTGATGGGATTGCCGATCGCGCCCACCGCGGCGAATGGCCGCCTGAACTCTGGCGATAAGTTCTTGGCGGCGGTAGGGCTTGCCAAGCACGTCCAAGGCCTCGGGCTGAGGCCCCTGTAACGCCATCTCGTCGTTGTAGCCCGTCGCCAGCAGGACCGGCACATCCGCCGCACGCTTCCGGACCTCTTGCGCGAGCGCCAGTCCGTTGTGCGTGCCGGGCATGACGACGTCGGAGAAGACAAGAGCGACACCGCCGTCGGCCATCAGTTCCTCGAATGCGGACAGCCCCTGCTCGAAGTCATGTGCGACACGGACATGATATCCCGCTTCGGCCAAGACGGTCTGCGCCAGATCCGCGATCACGGGCTCATCTTCCACCACCAGGATGGTCTTGGTGCTGGCGCGGTCGACATCCTCCTGCTTGAATCCGTCGCGATCGGGTTCGAGCGCCAAGGTCCTGTCCTCGTCGATCGCCACGGGAAAGTAGAACTTCACCACCGTTCCCTGACCCACCGTACTGTCGATCGTGAGAGCACCGCGCGACTGCAGTGCGAAGCCATGAGCCGTGGCCAATCCAAGCCCCGTGCCTGCACCCTTCTGCTTCGTGGTGAAGAACGGTTCGAATGCCCGCTTCAGAGTCTCGGGCGACATGCCGGCACCGTCGTCGCTGACGGTCAGCACCACGTACTGTCCGTCCGCGAGCCCGATCACGGCGTGATCGGCGTCGACGTCCTCCATACCCGTGGCAATCGTGATCACGCCGCCAGCCGCCACCGCGTCCCGCGCATTCACGATGACGTTGATAAGCGCCATTTCGAGGTGATTGGGATCAGCTTCGACCTCGGGCAACCTGCGCCTCAGGTTCATCTGCAGTTCGGCCCTGGCGCCGACAGTCGAATCCAGCAGCTCCGCGACGTTGCTGATGAGACCGGTCAGCTCGATGCGACGAGGCTCGAGTCTGCTGCGCCTCGCGAACGACAGCAACTGCGCGGTCAGCTTCGTGCCGCGCTCGGCCGCCTGAGTGGCGGCCAGATGGTAGCGGCTGAAGCTCTTCTCGTCCTCGCGACGCGAAGCCATCATGTCGAGGCTGCCGCTCATGACCTGCAGCAGGTTGTTGAAGTCGTGCGCAAGCCCTGCAGTCAGCTGGCCGATCGACTCCATCTTCTGGGACTGGAAGCGCGTCGCCTCGGCTTCCTTGCGGGCGGTGACGTCCAGCTGGCTTGCAAAGAAGAAGAGGAGTTCGCCGCCCTCGTCGTAGACGGGGCCGATGAAAACACCGTTCCAGAAGGGGGTGCCGTCGCGCGTGTAATTCAGGATCTCCAGGCTGATCGCCTGCCTCGCGGCAATCGCCTCGCGCATCTCGCGCACCGTCCCGCGGTCGGTCTGCGCGCCCTGCAGAAAGCGGCAGTTATGCCCAATGATCTCATCGAGATCGTAGCCGGTGAGATCGAGGAAGGCGTTGTTGGCGAAGACGATCGGATTGTCGTCCTTGTTCGGGTCGGTCAGGATCATCGGCATCCGCGTCATCTCGATCGCGGCGAAGAAGATGCCTCCCCGCTCGTCGAGCGACGGGTTCGTGATCGTGCTCTGCTTCCAGTGATGCTTGCCGCCCCCGACGCCGAGGATGTCATCGTGCCGGGTGTCCATCTCACCGTCGGAAGGGACGCCGGTGGCGTTCCTGTCGTTCGCCATCATCCTTCCTTTCATTCTGGCGTGGTTGCGATCCCGATCGGCGGGCGTGCCGTTCGGCTATGTCAAAGGGACTTCGTGAACCGGCCCACGGAAAGGCGGAGACGCACGTCGAGCCCTTCTGGACGCCAGTCACGGTCTATGGTTCCCAAAAATTGGCGTTCCACCGTCCGCTTGATCAGGGTCGATCCGAACCCGGTCTGCGTCGGCACCGTCGGCCGCGGTCCCCCGCGCTCCGACCAGACGATCTCGACGAGATCGTCTACAAGTTGCCAGGACACCCTGAGTCGACCGTCCTGCTTGCTAAGCGCGCCGTACTTCGCCGCGTTCGTCGCAAGTTCGTGCAGGATGAGCGAAAGGCCAGTTATGGCATGCGGCGACACCTGCTCGTCGCCGCCCGTGAGCACCACCTTTTCGGTGATGTCGTCGTGCAGATATGGGGCGAGGATATCCGCGAAGATCTCGCGCAACGCGACATCGCACGGTCCTGCGAGATCGTCGAGAGAGAGCCCGGGTTGCACCAGTTCATGCGCGCGGCTGAGCGCGCTCATCCGCCCCTGGACGGCCTGTGCGTAGGCCTCGACGCTCGTGGCGGAGCGGGCGCTCATGGCAAGGAGCGACTGGACGAGCGCGAAGACGTTCTTCACGCGGTGGTTGAGTTCCCGGACCACCAGCATGCGCTGCTCCTCGGCGCGTTCACGCTCGAGGTCGTTGATGTGACGCTCAACGGCGATGGCCGTCGTGCGGGCGGCCATGCTGATCAGTTCGAGATCGCGCTCGGTCGGTTCCCGTGGCTCCCGGTAGTAATTGGCGAAGGTGCCGAGCAGGCGCCCATCTGCGGCTTCGATGGGCATAGACCAGCAGGCCCGCAGGTCGAAGCCGAGCGCGAGATCGCGATAGTCCGCCCAGAGCGGATCCACCGCGATATCGGTGACGATGATCGGCTTGCCGCTCGCCGCCGCCGTTCCGCACGAGCCTATTCCATGGCCGATCGGTATACCATGTACGGCAGCGTTGTACGCCTTGGGGAGGCTCGGCGCCGCGCCTTCGAGCAGGGACCTGCCGTCGTCGGACACAAGCAAGACGGATGCGAGCATCTGGCCGTTTGTCGGGCTCTCCGCGAGGAGGACGATGTCGGTCAGCACTTCGGCCAACGGGCCACCGCGGGCAACGCGCGCGAGGATGTCGCGCTCCGCCAACAGAAGGTCAGAAGAGATCACGGGAGCATGGGTAGATGGCAAACGGCGTTCCTTGATGCAGGCTTGTCGGCCGCTACGCGCCATCACCTACCCCGCTATAGTCGCGACCTGCTTCGTCTCTCAATAAACCTCGATCAAGCAAGCCGGGCTGGCGAACGTTTCCCCAGGCGGTGCGCAAATCGTCATGGTCGCCATGAGAGATCGGCGCTTGCTCGCCCGTGCCCTGCTTGAACTTGGTCGAGGAGCACGCCGATCTTGGCGGCTAGGTCCGCTGGCGCGATGCATCGCCGATCCGACAGATTTCCCATCGAGAGCAAAAAAATGCGCGAGGTACCCAAGTCCGCCGCTTCCAAACGCATCGTAGCGTTGTCGGCTAGCTCAGAGGGATCAGCCCGGCATTCGGTGACGCCGCCGATCAGCCGTCCGTATCCCCCGACTGCCCGCACCATCCAGGCAGATAGGCGGCATCGCCCTGCCCGGCCGCCTTCAATGCTTTGCTCACTGCGCGAGCGAAGTCGTGCTCGACAAGCTTCGCACTGATCCGCCTGCGCAGGAAATCCGCCCAAAGAAACTCGGAATATGGGGTCGCATCCTTGGCGTAGCCACCCGACCGCCGCAGTTCGCCCGCAAGAGAGCGGTATGGATCATCCTTCATGTCGGCCACACGCTTCGGCAGCTGGTCGTGGCTATGACGCGTACCGTCGGCATCGAACGGGTGCAGCCAGTTGCGGTTGTCCATGAAGGTCCAGAACACCTGCTTCTTCAGGTGATGGAGATCCGCGACGACGCTGACCAGAACATGACTGATGCCCTCCTCATGCAGCGCGCGCACCAGGTGGTGATGGTCGATCACATACGGCGTGTGTTTCGGCCCGAGGATCACCGGGATCATGTGCCGACCCAGAAAATCCGGACCGTCGCGTTCAGCGCGCTTACACCACTCCCCGCGCTTCCGCTTTATTTCCCGGAAACCTACCGTCATTTGGGTCGGCCGCAGTATCGCGATTTCGACCGGACGAAGGGTGGGCGCGAAATCCTCACTCATGGTTCATTCCTCCCTTGGCTCAGCGTCGCGTCTATCTGCGCGACGGCGTCATCGACACTATAAGCGCTGCGTTGATCGAGGTCGGTTTCGCCGGCTGCCGCGATCAGGTCGCGAACGCGATCGTGAGCGCGAGCGAGTTGCACGCAGAAGCCATCGCGCGTCATCGTCCGATCGAATTCGATCAGCGCGTCGAGCGCGGTGCTGTCGAGATCATAGCTCTCCTCAAGGCTGAGGATGACCGCATGGATTGCAGGATCGCCACGCGCGCCCGAGACGACCAGACCGAGCATGCGCTCCGCGTTAGCGAAGAACAACGGCGCGGTCGGGCGCCAGATCGCGACGTGCGGTGGTGCGACCGCGTCCGCATGGCGGGCGACGTCGACATAATCGTGGCTGTGGCCCAATCTGCCGAGCCGCGCCACGCGCGGCGTAGCAAAGCGACGGACGAGCGCAGCCAATGACAGTGCGATCGCCACCAGCATGCCGTCGAGTACGCCCAACACGAGCACACCAGCCGCAGCGCCAAGCGCCACGAACTGATCGCGATCGAGCCGCCACAAACGCAGGATCGGTGTGGGATCGAGCGCGTGGACCAGCGCAGCGATCACAACTGCGGCCAGTACCGGCTCAGGCAACAGAGCCACGAACGGCATCGCCATAAGAAGTATGATCGCCAGTCCGGCCGCTGCGATCGCACTGGACATCCGGCTCGTCGCGCCGGCTGCCTCGTTCGCCGAACCGGCCGAGAAGCCGGCCCCCACAGGCAAGCCCTGAACGAGCGCACTCGCGACGTTTGCGAGCCCGAGCGCGGCAAGCTCGTGATCGGCATCGACCACATCACCATGTCGAAGCGCCAGGGTCCTTATCGTCCCCCAGGATTCCGCGAATAGGATCAGCACCAATGGGACCGTGAACTGCCCGAGGCGCGATATGTCGTTCCAGTCCAGCCTTGGGAATGTTGGCAAGGTAAGCGCGGTTTCGACGGCTCCGACAATACCTACGCCGTGGTTGTGCAAATCAAGGCAATAAGATGCGGCGATTCCGCCAACGAGCACGAGAAAGGCGCCAGGAACGGCGGGATAGCGGCGTAGCGCGAGGAGAAGGACGAGCGCGATTCCGCCGGTCGCGACGCTCGCCGGGTGCCAGGCGGGTATCGATCGGATCAGGGCTAGGCAGAAGGCCGCAAGGCTGGACGCCTGGATGCTGGCTCCCGTCATGACCGGGAACTGGTGGAGAATGATGGTCAGCGCGATGCCGAGCGCGAAACCGCGTAACACCGGCCTGGAGATGAAGCCGGTCAACCCGCCGAGCCGGACCGCCGCCGCGAGCAGGAACAGCAGTCCTGCCATGCCGACGACGACGGTAGCGAAGGCAATGCGCGCTGCCCCCGGCAATGGTACGACCGCCAGGGTTGCTGCAAGAATCGCGGCCGAGGACGATGTGGGCGAGACGATCGCGAACCGGCTCCGGCCAGCAAGAGAGTAGACGAGGCACCCAGCTATCCCTGCGAAGATCGCATGCTGCGGCGGCAATCCCGCAATGCCGGCATAAGCCACGGCCTCGGGAAGCATGAGGCCCGCGACGCACAAGCCGGCGACCAGATCGTTACTGCGCACGGCTAGTGACTAGCACCACTGTCGTAACGCTTGGCAAGCGGACCTGCGGTGGGGCGTTGTCCGAGCTTATTGCTGCAGCGATGGTCGCTGATACAAAGCGGCCAGTCCGCCAGAACCGCTGCCAGATGTGAATAGAGTGCGACGTGGTAGCTCCGCAGATACCTTCCGAGCAATATGACTCAATCTCAGTCGTTCGGACTGTTCCACCGACTTCCCATAAGCGGACGCCCGTTCATTTAGGTGGCCACCACCGTTTGAAGGCGGCGGTGCCCCTCTTTACCCTGCTGTCATTCCTGAAAGGATAGTGTTTGGACTACGGCGTTACCGAACGTTTTTGACGAAGGTTCGAAGGTCAGCCAGCAGCAGATCGGGCTGTTCGAGCGCCGCGAAATGGCCGCCACGCTCCATGTCCGTCCATGACTTGATGCTGTAGCTTTGCTCTGCGATCGAGCGCGGCGGAAGTGGGAAGACCGGATCAGGGAACGCCGCGAACCCCGTGGGAACGCTGACGCGCGAGCCGGCCGGGAAAACGTGGGAGCCTTCCAAGACGCGCCCCCGATAGAGCCAAGTCGAGGTGACGAACGATCGGGGCGCCACGTAGAGCATGATGTTCGTGAGGAGCAGATCCTCGTCGAAGGCAGCCCATAGATCGGGACGACCGGCGTCGTCGCGAGGAACGTCCGCCCAAGCGCCAAACTTTTCTAGGATCCAGGCGGCGACACCAACCGGGCTGTCCGACATGGCGATGCCGAGCGTTTGAGGACGGGTGGACTGCTCGAGGAAATAGCCGCGCTCCTCCTCGGCAAGCGCGCGGACGCGCTCCGCCCAAACCTTCTCTTCAAATGTTTCGGGATGAACGCCGTCCGCCTCCGCCGTCATCATGTTGATATGGAGCGCGGCGACGCGATCGGGATAGTCGTGAGCCAGCCACGCGCCGATCGCGCTGCCCCAATCGCCGCCCTGGACGAGATAGCGCGTACCTGGGAAGAGCTCGCGCATCAGCCCGTCCATCAGCACGGCCGCGCGTCGCGGCCCGATCGGCGTGTCTGGACGGCCGGAGAAAACGCAGCCGGGCAGCGAGGGAACGACGACGTCGTGCCCGTCTCTCGTCAGCGGATCGATCAGCGCCTCGAACTCGATAAACGACCCGGGCCAACCATGTAGGAGCAGGATTGGCAGCCGCGAGCTGTCTCCGCTCTCCTTCACGAAGTGGAGCGTCTGCCCATCGATATCGGCGAGATGATGATGCCGTCGGTTGAGTTTTGATTCTTGAGAGCGCCAGTCGAAGGTATTCAGCCAATAGTCGATGAGGCGGCGGAGGTCGGCAAGACCAACGCCCGACTTCCACCCGCCGGCATCGGGGAAATCTTGCCAGTCGAAGTCTTCGACCTGCCGCCGGATCCTGCTCAGGCGATCATCTGAAATGAAAATCTTAAATGGACGGATCATGGTGTGACTCTTCCTTGAGAATTGTTTCGTCGCTGAGCTTTCCGGACTCAGACGTTACCCTCTGCTCGGTGACGCGGCCCCGGGCGGCGTTCCTTCGTCGACTGGCGGTCCTATGGCCGCCCGAAACTTATGCGTTGGGAAAGGTCGCTACTATTGGCATAATCATGCATGGTCTGGTAAGCTTGGCTGGACAATGAAGCTTGACCTCAACGCTCTCACCACCCTCGCGGCGGTTGCTCGCGCCCGCAGCTTCAGGGGCGCGGCCGATCAGCTCGGCGTGACCCGGTCGGCGGTCAGCCAAGCCGTCCGCAAGGTGGAAGACGTGCTGGGAGTGGCGGTGCTGCGTCGTACAACGCGCAGTGTTGCGTTGACGGAGGCAGGCGAAGCCCTGCTGGATCGTGTCGCGCCGGCGCTCGCCGAAATCGAAGCGGCTGCCACAGCCGCAGCCGCCCATGAGGGCAAGCCTGCCGGCCTTCTACGCCTCGCGGTGTCTTCCATCGCGGAAACCTTCCTATCGGGAGACCTGCTGGCGTCCTTTCGGGCCGCCCATCCGCATGTACACCTCGATATTCTCGTCACCGATGCCAGGTTCGATATCGTGGCGGGCGGGTTCGATGCTGGCGTGCGGCTCGGCGAGGTGATCGAGCGCGACATGATCGCGGTGCCGGTGAGCGAGGAGCAGCGCCAGATCGTCGTTGCCTCCCCCGCCTATCTGGACGCGGCCGGAACGCCGCTTCACCCGCGCGACCTGACACAACACCGCTGCATCGGCTGGCGTTCATCCGAAGGGACGGCACCCTATCGCTGGGAGTTCAGCGAGGTCGGGCGCGAGTTCGCCGTCGAGGTCGAACCCGAAGTGACGTCCAATGACATGGCACTGATGGTGAAGATGGCGCTGGCCGGCAGCGGCTTGACCATCGGCATGTCCGAGACTTTTACCCCGTGGCTGTACAGCGGAGAACTAAGAGAGGTGCTAGGACCGTTCTGTCCGCCGTTTCCGGGCTTCTTCCTGTTCTATCCCGGTCGCCGTCACATGCCGCTTAAACTACGCGCCTTGGTGGATCATGTGGCCGAATGGCGGTCCGGGCGAAGATGATCGTTACCAGATCGGAACAATCCGCTTTGCCGCAAGGTAACGGCCGGTGGGAAGCCGGCTGGCGCCGACCACTCTTTTCCCACACTAGAGACACGTATCCCCCGCGGCTCGTTCCCAACTGCTCTGTCCCGAACATGCACCTCAGAGACGGATCTACGGGAACATGGGGCGTTTTCGAATGGCGTTCTGAAACGGCGGTTAGCACCCAATAGCGGGCGTTGACGGCCAAGCCGCTGCTTCCCGACTTTCGACATTCATTTACCGGGCCTGACGGTCGACCGCGACGGCAAGATTTGGGACAAAGCAGTCGGGCTGTTCTGAGGACCACGACTAGCCTTACCTGACGCCACTTGCATCGGGATAATCCGATAGGTCTTGCCTGCCGCACACTGATCGGATATTTCCGATCTATGGATCAGGACTCGGCAATCGCCGCGCTCGCGGCGCTGGCTCACCCAACCCGGCTCAACGCTTTCCGCTTGCTCGTTCGCCACGAGCCGCATGGTTTGCCGACAGGCGCGCTGGTCGAGGCGAGTGGCCTGACACAGAGCACCTTCTCAACGCACCTCGCTGTGCTCGCTAAAGCCGAGCTGGTGATTGCTGAGCGACAGGGCCGGCAACAGATCCAACGCGCCAACATCGACACGCTCCGGGTTCTCATGGCCTTCCTGGCGAAGGACTGCTGCGCGGGCCGTCCCGAACTATGCGAGCCTTTGCTCGCCGACCTCGCCTGCTGCTGAAGGACCGGCCGTGACCGACATCGTAATCTACCACAATCCCGCCTGCGGCACGTCGCGGAACGTGCTCGACCTGATCCGCAACAGCGGCGTCGAGCCGCACGTCATCGAGTACCTGAAGACGCCACCGTCGCGCACGCTGCTCATCGAGATGATCGAGCGAGCCGGCATGACGCCTCGCGATTTGCTCCGCGAGAAGGGCACGCCCTTCGCCGAGCTTGGCCTCGACGACCAAGCCCTGACCGGCGAGGCGCTGGTCGATGTGATGATGGAGCACCCGATCCTCATCAACCGGCCGCTGGTCGTGACGCCGCTGGGCGTGAAGCTATGCCGTCCGTCCGAGGTGGTGCTCGACATCCTGCCGGACGCGCAGCGTGGCGCCTTCGCCAAGGAGGACGGCGAGCAGGTCGTCGATGCGGCCGGCCAGCGCGTCAGCGATAGGTGATCCGCCGCGCTCTCCTGTCCGAGGCACTCGGCAGCCTCATCCTCTTCGCGACGGTCATCGGATCCGGCATCATGGCCGAGCGGCTGGCCGGCGGGAATGTCGCCGTTGCACTCCTAGGCAACACTCTCGCGACCGGCGCCATCCTCTTCGTGCTTGTCACCATGCTCGGCCCGGTCTCCGGCGCGCATCTCAACCCGGCCGTCACGCTAGTCATGCGCCTGCGCGGCCATGTCAGCACCAGGGTGGCCATAGGCTACGCCGTCGCCCAGCTGCTCGGTGGCATCCTCGGCGTCTGGCTCGCCCACCTGATGTTCGACGTCCCGGTGCTGCAGCTGTCCCACAAGATCCGTACCGGGCCCGGCCAATGGACCGGCGAGGCGGTTGCCACCTTCGGTCTCATCGTGACCATCTTCGGCACGGCGAGGATACGACCGGAGAGCATTCCGACGAGCGTCGCACTCTACATCACCGCCGCATATTGGTTCACGTCGTCGACCAGCTTCGCCAACCCCGCGATCACCGTGGCACGGTCGCTGAGCGACAGCTTCGCCGGGATCTCCCCCGCGTGCGTCCCGGGCTTCATCGCGGCGCAGGTCCTGGGTGCCCTCGCAGCGCACTTCGCGGCCGATCTACTGTTCACCGAACAACTGAAGGCCACCACATGAGCCGCGTCCGCGTCCTGTCCGATCCCTACCATCTGCCCGCCCTCGACCGATCCTTCGTCATCGACCGGCCGGCGCTAGGCCTCGGTGCCGACCAGCCGCCGCCACGCATCCTGCTGCTCTACGGATCGCTGCGCGAGCGGTCCTTCTCAAGGCTCTGCGTCGAGGAGGCCGCCCGCCTGCTGCAGCTGTTCGGCGCCGAGACCCGAATCTTCGATCCGTCCGACTTGCCGCTGCCCGACCAGGCGGCGGGCGACAACCATCCCGCTGTTCACGAGCTGCGCGAGTTGTCGATGTGGAGCGAGGGACACGTCTGGTGCAGCCCCGAGCGGCACGGCCAGATCACGGGCGTGATGAAGACCCAGATCGACCACCTGCCGCTGTCGATGGGTGGCATGCGCCCAACTCAGGGCCGCACGCTCGCCGTCATGCAGGTGTCGGCCGGATCGCAGTCCTTCAATAGCGTCAACACACTGCGCCTGCTCGGCCGCTGGATGCGGATGTTCACGATCCCGAACCAGAGCTCGGTTGCGATGGCCTATGAGGAATTCGGCGATGACAATCGGATGCATCCGTCCAGCTATTACGACCGGATCGTCGACGTGATGGAGGAACTCGTGCGGACGACTGTGCTGATGCGCCCGCACGTCGCCCAGCTCGTCGACCGTTATTCCGAGCGTAAGGAGAGCGGCATGCCGGTCGCACGTGAGGACCATTCGGCGATCGCGATCGGACGGTAGATTTTCGCTCTGGATGACAGGTTACGGGGATGGTGGCGCGTCCCTCAGCCGGCAACCTTTGATCGAGAGCTGTCGAGGGCTGGCCAGTTGTAGATCATTCCCGCTAGGAATGGTTATGGCCGATCGCTTTTCTCCCTTGCAGTTGTTCACCCGCGTCGTCGAGCTGGGCAATTTCACGCGCGCGGCCCACGAGGCAGGACTTGGCCAGCCAGCGGTGAGCAAGCAGATGGCGGCCCTCGAGGCGCGCCTGGGAACGCGGTTGCTGGACCGTTCGTCGCGAGGCCTCCGGCCGACCGCCGCAGGCCTCGACCTCTATCATTCGGCAACGCGCCTGATGAGCGATCTCGACGAGGCGGAAGCCCGCGTCCGTGACGGCGCCGCCGAACCGTCTGGCCTGGTGCGCGTCGCCACGCCGCCAGCGCTGGGTCGTATGTATATCATCCCGAGGCTCGCTGCGTTCTTCGCGCAGTTTCCCAGGATCGAGATCGAGTTCATCAGTGGCCAGCGCTTGGTCGATCTGGTCAGGGATGGGGTAGATGTCGCCCTGCGTGTCGGCGAACTCGGCTCGTCGAACCTCGTCGCCCGCAAGATCGGCGACATGAGAATGATCACCGTGGCGGCGCCGGACTATCTCGCCGCTCACGGCACCCCAACGAGCCTTCGAGATCTCTTCCAGCACAAGTTGATTGCAGCGCAGACGGACGGCCGGATCGTCGAATGGCGCTTCAAGGGTAATGAAGGCACGATCTCCATCATGCCCTCAAGCGCACTCCGATCGAACGACGGTGAGGATCTGCGGGCATCGGTCTTAGCCGGTCTCGGCATCCTTCACGGACCTGGCGCCCTGTTTCATGACGATCTCGAGCAAGGCAGGGTCGTCCGGATTCTCGATCACTATACGGCCGACGTCTCGCCCATCCATCTGGTCAGTTCAGGTGGCCACAAGCTGCCACACCGTGTCCGCGTTTTCATGGACTTCCTGGCAGCGACGTTCGCAACAGAGCCCGGCCTGCAGATGCTCTGAGCATTCCCAGAGGGAATGGTTGCTATGATCTGGGGCGGCCTACAGCAGGCGAGCCGCTGCCCATAGATTCCGGCGGATGGCGCAACGGCGCCTCCAGTCAGATCAGGACAGCAGCATGTTGAAGACCCACGAGACAAACCATTCCAGTGATCCGGCGGACAAACTGGCCGCGATTGAAACCCTGTACCGCTTCGCAGCCGGCATCGATCTGCGAGACTATGACCTGCTCGCATCAGCCTTCGCACCTGATGCAGTGTCCGACTTCAGGCCGGCGGCCGCCAAGGCGGGTTTCGAATACCCGGTGCTTCACGGGCGGGACACCATCGTCGAGGCGTTGAGCGGCTCGCTCAAGTCGCTCGACACGACCCATTCGGTCAGCAATCCCCGCGTGATCATCGATGGCGAGACCGCCCGTCTCGACGCGCTGGTGGAAGCGCAACACGTGCCGACGGGCGACCCGTCGCGGCGCTATCTCATGAAGAACCGCTACGACGTCGAGTTGGTGCGCCTGAATGGCGCGTGGGTGATCCAACGGGTGACCATCGACAATGTGTGGCGGTCCGGCGACCCGACCGTGCTCGCCGTCATCTGAAACCGAACGAAGGTCGCCCCGGTCGGGCTGCGACCTTCCGACGGCATCTCGACCGTCAGAACAAAGGATATGCTATGAGATTGAAGGGCAAGGTGGCGATCGTCACCGGTGCGTCGAGCGGCATCGGCGCCGGCATCGCCAAGGCGTTCGGCGCCGAAGGCGCGAGCGTGATCGTGAATTACGCTGCCAGCAAGGACGGCGCCGACGCCGTCGTCGCATCGATTACGGCGAACGGCGGCACGGCTGTTGCCGTACAGGCGGACATGGCCAGTTCGGCGGATGTCATTCGGCTGTTCGAGACGGTCGTCGCCGACCATGGGCGGCTGGACATCCTCGTCAACAACGCTGGCGTTGCCCAGTTCGAGATGGCCGACGGCCTCACCGAAGACGCCTTTCACAGGCAGTTCAACGTGAATGTGCTCGGCTATTTCCTCGCGATCCGCGAGGCCGTCCGGCATTTTGGCGATGGGGGCGGCAGCATCGTCAATATCAGCTCGATCCTCAGCACCCATCCGTCGCCCGGCACCAGCATCTATGCCGCGACCAAGGGCGCGGTCGACACCATGACCTATGCGTTGGCGCGCGAACTCGGGCCGCGCGGCATCCGGGTCAACGCGATCATGCCGGGCTATACCAACACGCGCGCGACCGAAGGCAATTTCGCGGGCGAACTCGGCGACCGGCTCCTGGCCGAAACACCTCTCGGGCGCTTCGGCGAACCGGAGGACATCGCGCCGACCGCCGTGTTCTTGGCGTCTGACGATGCGCACTGGATCAGCGGGGAATCGATCAGGGCAACTGGCGGCGCGCGCGGCGTCTAACGAGAGTTCGCTTGGTCCGCGATCTCTGCCTTCCGGAAGCAGGCCGGGACATGGTCATTGGTGATGCCCACGGCCTGCATCCAAGCATAGACAATCGTCGGGCCGACAAACTTGAAACCTCGTGCCTTCAGATCCTTGGAGATGGCCGCCGATAGCGGGGTCTGCGCATCGTTGATGCTGCCCTCGATCGGTTTGCCCGTGAACGACCAGCAATAGGCCGCGAAATCCTCACCCCGATCGGCCATTTCGTTGAAGATCTGCGCGCCCCTGATCGTGGCCAAGATCTTGGCTCTGGCACGCACGATGCCCGGATCGGCCATCAGGCGCTCGATGTCCTGCTCACCGAACCGGGCGACCTTCTTCGGATCAAAACCGACGAACGCCGCGCGAAACCCCTCCCGCTTGCGCAGGATAATCTCCCAGGAGAGCCCAGCCTGGAAACCTTCGAGCATCAGCGTTTCCCACAACATCCGGGAGTCGTGCACGGGCACGCCCCATTCGGTATCGTGATACTGTTGCATGAGTGGGTTCGACCCCGCCCATCCGCAGCGATGCTTGTCATCCATGGCCAGGCCCTCCCGTGACGTCACAGATCGATGATGCTGGTGTCGGCGATTGTCTCGGCAAAGCCGTTGCCGAACAGCATCGCCGGGGTCTGGAAGCCCGGACGCGCCTCGCCGCCTAGGACACGCCGCGCTGCCTCTGCCGCTGCGATCGTCGTGAAGGTGTAGCCATTCACCGTATCGAGGATCGAACGAACGACGGTGCCATCCTCCGCCGTCACTTCGACGACCGCCTGATAGCGATTGGCTTCGCGTTGCTCGGGCGTCGGGCCATCGGGCATCGCAGCCAGATCTCCCTCAGGAAAGGCCCCCTCCGACACATGCAGGAAGGTCTCGATGTTCGGAATGTCGGTGGCGCGCCAGATCGTGATGAGATCCGGTAATGTCACCGGGAAGGACGGCATCGGCCCCTTGCCGAAATCGAATGCACGGACCTCCTCGGCGCTCCGGCTGACCAGCTTTCCATCGACGCGGTGAAGGGTCTCGGTCGTCACATTCTCGCTGGCGCTGATGGCCGACCCACGGGAGAAGCCGCCAGTGACATGCAGCGCGATGCTGAGCTTGGCGGGCGCCGCCACGCGTGTGGCGGCATGCCCAGCCAGCGAACCGAGCATCGCAACGCTTCCCCCGCTACCGGGCAGCAGCATGACGCCTGCCGCGCGCGCCTCATCATCAAGCGTTTCGGCGAGCCGGTAGCTGTCCATCTCGGCGGCGATGTCGAGATAATGGACGCCCGTCGCCAGGCACGCCCGCATCAACGGTTCGGCGGTGCGCATGAAGGGCCCCGCGCAGTTCAGGAGGACGCCAACATCATTCAGTGCGGCCATGGCGACCGCGCGATCATCGACGGAGAACAGACGATATTCCGCACCCAGTTCCTCGGCGAGAATGACGAGCCTGGTCTCGTCCTTCACCCGGCCGGCAAGGACGAGGTCCAGGCCATGGCTCCGGGCGTTGGCGGCGGCCATGCGGCCGGTGTAGCCGGCAGCGCCATAGATCATCAGTTTCGTCATATCAGTGCTGCCAACTCTTGTAGGTGAATTCGAGGCTGTATCCGTCGGGATCCAGCACGCTCGCGGCATAGTAGCGGGGGTCGTAGTGGAGCCGGGCGCCAGGCGGCCCCTGATCGGTCGCTCCGGCGGCGATGGCAGCGGCATAGGCCGCATCCACCTCGGCCTGCGAAGCGGCGACGAAGCCGACATGGGCGGCACGGCCCTCGACGATGCCCGGCCGCAGCCAGAAGAAGATGCGGTTGTTCTTGCCGAAGCCTTTCAGGTCGGGATGTCCGGGAGGACCATCCTTTCCATCATAATCGACCCGCTGGGTGATCCCGAGCGGTGTCAGGGCGGCGGTGTAGAAGGCGATCGAGCGATCGAGGTCGCTGACCGACAGGAAGACGTGATCGAGCATGGGCGCTCTCCCGTTCAGATGATGTAGCCGCCGGCGATTTCGATCGACTGCGCATTGACCCAACGGCTGTGATCCGAGAACAGCCCCGCGATCGCGCCACCGACATCGTCCGGCTCGCCGACCCGGCCCAGCGCCGTCTGTCCGGCCAGCATGGCTTCGAACTCGTCGTTGAGACCGCCGCCCAAGTCAGTGCGGATGGCGCCCGGCGCGATCGAATTGGCGCGGATGCGCCGATCGCCGAACTCCTTCGCCATATAGCGGGTCAGCACCTCGAGCCCGCCCTTGAAGCTGGCATAGGGGGCGACACCGGCGGTCGCGACGCGGGTGGTGGCGCTCGCCACGTTCAAGATGTGCCCACCGTCCGCCATGATCGGCAGAAGCGCCTGGGTGAGGAAGAACGGGCCTTTCAGATGCACCGCGAACAGGCCGTCGAACTCGGCTTCCGTCACGGTCGCGATGGGATTGAACAGGCCGTAGCCGGCGTTGTTGACGAGACCGTCGAAGTCTGTGCGACCCCACCGATCCTTCAGCGCGACGCTGACGGCATCGCGGAAGGCCGGGAAGGACGACTTGTCGGCAACGTCCAGCTTGAGGGCAACGGCCTTGCCACCCTGTGCTTCGATCTCGGTCACGACCGCATCGGCTGAAGCTGGATTGCTGTTATAGGTGAGGATGACGCCCATGCCGTCCCTGGCGCAAAGCCGGGCGGCGCTGGCCCCGATGCCTCGGCTTCCGCCGGTGATGATGATGATCTTCATGCGAACCTCCTCGCGTTGCTGTCGCCATCCTGGGTAGGGCAGCGCCGCAGGCGCCGCTCATCGGATCCTCTTCGATCCATGCCTATTCCTGCTTTTGGCTTGGCCGGGTGCCTCGCGCATGAGATGGGCATTGCCATGAACCCAAACCTGATCGAGCTGCGGCGTCTGGCCGCGCACGCCGAGAACCGGCGCACCGACACGGGCATCCCCCGGGTGGCGATGGTGCAGGGCGAGATCCCGGAGCATCAGTTGGCAGCCGTCTATGATCCGATGATCAACCTGATTCTGACGGGATCAAAGACGATGACCGTCGGCGATCGTACGCTGCGCTACGATCCAGCGACCTATTTCGTGATGTCTGTCGATCTGCCCGCCGTGGGATCGGTCCATCCGGCCGAGACCGGCGAGCCCTATCTGGCGGTCAGTCTCACCCTCGAGCCGGCGATCGTTGCCAATCTGCTCGCCGACCTGCCCAAACCTGCCGGGGGCGATCTCTACAGCCCGGGCTTCTCGATCGCGCCCGTGACGGACGAGTTGCTCGATGCCTGGGTGCGGATGCTTCGCCTCATGGAGCGGCCCGCCGACATCGCCGCGCTCGCGCCCGCCTATGAGCGCGAAATCCTCTACCGCGTCCTGCAAGGCCCGCACGGCTGGATGCTGCGGGACATCGCGTCGCCTGGCACCGCACTGTCGCGTGTCGGCGTCGCAATTCAGTGGATCCGGGAGAATTTCACCCGGCCGCTCCGGGTCGAGGCGCTCGCCGCGATGGCGGCATTGAGCGTTTCCGCCTTCCATCGCCACTTCAAGGCGGTGACGGCGTTGAGCCCGCTCCAGTACCAGAAGCGGATCCGGTTACTCCGCGCGCGGTCTCTGCTGATCGCCGGGGAAGGAAACGCTACCTCGGTCGCGTTCGGCGTCGGCTACGAGAGCGCCACGCAGTTCAGTCGGGAATATTCCCGCTTCTTTGGAATGCCTCCTTCCAAGGACGCGCTCCAGCTAGTCCGTGCTAGGCCCTCCGTGCCCGCTTAGGTCTCCGAAGGGCGCAGGTCCGGACACCGAGATGAATGAAGGACTGCTTTCGGGATCGCGCGATTGGACGCTGAACGGCTTGGAGTGGTCGGAAGCTGCCGCGACCGGTACGACCCATGTGTGGACGGCCCTCCGTTGGCAAGTACGAGCATTCGCCTAGCGTTGCTGGTTGGTGCGGCCATGTGTCCGACCTGTTGGTGCGGCGCATAGTGCCGCTGGCCGTAATGCCATTCGCGCGTCTCGGGTCCCGATCAATCCCGCGCACTCGAGGTGCTTGGGTCATAGTGGGTTTTCCCGATCCGGCGGTTCAACCGGCTTGTTGCATTAGCTCCTGATCGCCCTTTCCAACCTCGTCAGGCGCGGTCGCCCGCGCCGTGTTCCTTATGCCACCAGCGGCTCACGATACCGCTCACCGCTGGCCATCATCGCCCAGATCATGCGCGCGTTCTTGTTGGCGAGCGCAACCGCGGCGACCTTGGTCTTGCGGCGGGCGAGCAGCTGAACAAGCCACGGCCGCTTGGCGCCGTTACGTTCGGCAAAGCGCACCACCGCCATGGCGCCGACGATCAGCATCTGGCGCAGGTACTGATGGCCGGCCTTGGTGATGCCGCCGAGCCGCTCCTTGCCGCCGCTGGAATTCTGCCGCGGCACCAGGCCGATCCACGCGGCGAGGTTGCGGCCTGAGCGGAAGATCGCAGGATCGGGAACGGTGGCGACGATGGCGCTGGCGAGCAGCGGCCCCACGCCGGGTATCTCCATCAGCCGACGGCCAAGCTCGGTCTCGCGTGCGCTCGCCAAGATGCGGCGGTCGTTTTCCAGGATCTGCTCTTTCACAATGCGCAGCTGAGCCGCCAGCATCTCCAGGCAAAACCGCGCATCGGACGGCACCCGCTCGTCGGCAGGATCGGCGATCACGTCGAGGAGCTGCTCGATGCCGTTCCTGCCGATCGGCGCCGCAACCCCGAACTCGGCCAGATGCGCCCGCATCGCGTTCGACAGCTGCGTCCGTTGGCGGTTCAGGATCAGGCGGACACGATGGAGCATCATCGCGCTCTGCTGCTCAGGCGACTTGATGCCGACAAAGCGCATCGTCGGCCGGGTCACCGCCTCGCAGATCGCCTCGGCATCGGCTGCATCGTTCTTGCTGCGCTTGACGTACGGCTTCACGTACTGCGCCGGCATGAGTTTCACGTCATGCCCGAGCGCCACCAGCTCGCGTGCCCAGTAATGCGAGGTTGCGCAGGCCTCGATGCCAACCAGGCACGGCGGCAGCTTGGCGAAGAACTTTAGCATGCGGCCACGGGTCAGGCGCTGGCGAACCACCGCAACACCCTCCGCGTCGACCCCGTGCACCTGGAATACGTTCTTCGCGAGATCGAGACCTATCGTCGTGACGTTCCCCATCGTGGCTCTCCCTTCCGGCTCTCCGCAGATCATTCTGCGGGAGGGTTGGAGAGCCGTCCACGTCATCAATCCCCGCCATTCAAGCGGCCTCTCCCACTTCCCGAAACCGGCCGTTCATTCATGTGAGCGAAGGGTTGCATTGGAGAATTACGCCTGCCGCTCGAAATAGCTTGGGTTGGGACATTTCGGCCGGTCGCAGGCGCGCTGCGATCCCCACCCCGCCCGGCCCCTGCTCGGTGGTCAATTATCCAGACGGGACGCGCAAGGTCTGCTATTGCAGCCCGGCCCGCCAGTGCGACAATTGCGACTGTCAGGACGCACCCTGATCGCTCGTTCGCACTGGACCCGGCCCGCGAAACCCGGCACCAAGGCTTCAGCACGAGCGATCGATCAACCCGGGTGGGGCGGGAGGAAAGCGCGGTGAACCAGACATCCGATCGCCGGTGCGCGGCGCGATGAGCGACTTCGTCCTCGATATCGCGCGCGCGGACGACATGCTGCTGCTGCGCATCGCCTGCCGCAATCTGGCGCTGGATCCGGATGCGAGCCTGCAGCCTCGGCGCCTCGTCCGCGTCGATCCCGATCAGCCGGCGATCCTGATCGTCAGCTTCCCGCCGCAGCATGTGGCCGAGCAATGCTTTCAGGACAGTGCCGGGCCGCTCGCCGGCACCCCGACCGATGGCCGCCGCATCGGCGCGCGTCTCTCGGGCGAGAGCCGCCTTGTCTTCCGCCTGCCGCCCGACCAGCCGGGGCTGGACCTCACACTGGCAAGCCTGCTCGACTGGAGCGGCCTCACCCCTTTCCTGTGGCGCGATCTGGCGGACGGCAGCGCGGTGGAGGAGGATCCGGATTTCGGCGTGCAGATGCCCCAGGATTTCCACACCGCGATCGAACTGCCCTATCGCCTGACCCTCTCGCCCGACGTCACCGAACGCTGGGAGCATCGCACCGATGCTTATGCCAGCCCCGGCGGCGCGACCGAATTATGGCATACACGACTCACGTGGCCGGGCGGGCGGACGGCGGCGATGTGGGCGATCTGGTCGCCCGACCATCCCGAGTTCAATCCGCTCCCCAACCCGTTCCCGATGGCGATGACCTCGGACGATCGCTCCCAGATCGTGCAGATTTCGGGGGATCGCAATCTGCTGGATCTCGATCGCTTCCTCTCGATCCAGGACGAGCAGCAGCTGACGCAGGATCAGCTCGGCCGGCTGTATGCGGCGCGCGCCGCGCTCGGTGCGCCGATCTGGGCAAAGAGCTGCATGCTCACCTCGCAAGGGGGGTATCTCGACGCGACGACGACGTTCGATTTCCCGCGGCTCGGCGCCGACCTGATCGGCCGCCTGCTGGGCCATGACATGGACGGGAATCCGGGCGACGACCTGTTCTCGATCGGCGAATGGTCGCACCGCGCCACGCTCGGCCGCGATCATCACGTCCGCATCCTCCATCACGGCATGCTGCTGCCGTTCGGCCACCGCGCCGACAAGGCGGTGATCACCGAGCGGAAGTTCGCGCCCGGCCCGGCGGGCGAGCAGCCCGCTTATCTCGCGCAGCACGAGATCATCATCGTCCACGATCCGGTGCGCACCTATACGCACCACGATCTGCCGTTCACCGAGGTGGCGATCCTTTCGCCAACCTCGCCGCCCCTGGACACGACGTCGTCGGGTCAGCCGCTGACGATCGGCGGCGCGCGCTACCTGATACCGATGGCGGCGATCGACCATGACGGCAACCGCCACCCGTTCGCGATGCCCGCGATCTTCGTGGCGGATGGCGACGATCGCGCGCTCTCGGCGGGGATCGCGGCCTACCAGGACGATCCGACGCTGGGCCGCGTGCCGCTGGGCGGGAGCGCGGTGGCGTTCGCGCCCGGCACGGATACGGGCGGCGCGCGGATCGCCGCCACCGCCTCCGCCGCGCGCGACGCGTTCACCGGCGATCCGGTGTTCACCCGGCTGGAGACGACTGCGCTCAGCCTGTTCCCGCAGGCCGCCGGGCTGATCCCGCCCGTCCTGCCGAAGATGGCGAGTGCATCGGTGAAGCTGCCCGTCGTCGGCGAGCTCAGCGGATCGGTGTCGGGATCGGGGGCGACGATCCGCTATCACAGCGATTTCGCGCTCGGCGGCTTCCAGCGCGCGGCGCAGGAGGTGTTCGCTACCGTCGACCGCTTCGACATCGGCCTGCCGGCGGAAAGCGGCGGCGGCCTGGCCGCGCCAAAGTTCGCGATTACCGGCCTCTCGCGTGCGATCGGCGCGATCTCGAACGTCGATGCGGTGGTCAGCGCCAACATCAACCCCGCCGCCGAGCTGGCGTTGGCCGAAAAGACGATCATTGAGGGGCTGGGCGGCAAGTTGCTGGGCGTAGTCGATCTCGCAGGGATCGTCGCGCCCGCCGAACTGGTCGATCACCTGCCCAAGCTAGACACGCGCGCTGTGGCGGGGGGGCGCGAGCTTTCGTTCCGCTGGACGCCGAAATGCCATGTCGGCAACGATCTGCCCGCGCCTCTCAAGGTGCTGGACGGCAGCGGCGGCGATGCGCCGACGCTGACGATGACCGGATCGATCTTCGTGCCGATCGCGGACGGCGCCGGCTCGCCGCATCAGGCGATCGACGGCACGATCACCAACGTCTCGCTCGTGTTCGCCGACGTGCTGGGCGTCACGTTCAGCGAGATCGGTTTCCATTCGAAGACCGGATCGCGCCTCAAGTTCAACGTGAAGGTGGCGGGCATCATCTTCACCGGCGACCTGTCGTTCGTGCAGGAGCTGACGAAGATCCTTGAATCGATCGGCCTCGGCGATAGCGTGCGGCCGACGATCGCGCTCGGCGGCGACAACGTCAGCGTCGGCATGACGATCACATTGCCCGATGCGACGATGGGCGTGCTGACGCTCTCCAACATCGCGGTCTCCAGTTCGGTGAAGCTCTATTTCGCGGAACGGCCGGCGGAGGTGACGTTCGGCCTCTCCAGCCAGGCCAATCCCTTTCTCGTCGCCTATACGATCTTCGGTGGCGGCGGCTTCTTCGCGCTGACCAGCACCACCAGCGGCGACGTGACGATCGCGGCGGGCTTCCAGTTCGGGGCGATGGCCGAGTTGAACCTCGTCGTGCTGAAGGGCGCGGCGCAAGTGATGGTGGGCTTCAGCTTCGCCAATCCGAACAAGGTGGCGGTGTTTACCGGCTTCGTGCGGATCTTCGGCTCGCTCGAGATCCTCGGCATCGTCACCATCTCGATCGATTTCACGCTGACGCTGACGCTCACCGACGGCGTGGCGAGCGGCACCGCGCGGCTGACGATCATGGTGCGGCTGCTCGTCTTCTCGAAGAGCGTGTCCTTCTCGGTGACGCGCTCGTTCAGTTCGGGCGGCGGGCTCAGCCGATCAATCGCGGGGCCGCAGAGCCGCTTCGTCGACATGATGACGACGGCCGACTGGCAGCTTTACTGCGACGCGTTCGCCTGAAGGAGCAATCGTGGCGACCCAATCCCTCGTCTTGATCTGCTTGCCCAACGGCATCCGCCGCGACAACGGCGTCGCGGCGGCCGCGCGGCTGTCGGTCTATCTGTCGCCGCGCCTGTCGCCGGAGGGGGATGGCACGCTCGCCGGCTTCGATTTCGCGGACTGGCCGGCGGCGCTCGCCCGCGCGCAGTTCACGATCGCGATCGGGGCGAAGACGATTGCGGCGACGCGGGTGGGGGCAGCGGATTCGGATTTCTGGCGCGCTCTGTTCCCCGCCGACATGCTCGTCCGCCCCTATGTGGCCGATGCGGCGAGCCGGATGTTCGCGAGCTATCCGGCGGCGCGGATGCAAGATCATCTGCGCACCGCTTATGGCCGCACCGGCCTTGCCGTCGCGACGGATGCGCCGCCCGACGCGCGCACCTTCGCCGATCGCTTCGGCGAGATGGTAGCGGACGCGGCGCGCGGGCTTTCCGACGACGATGTCGCCGCCCGCGTGCTGGCCCCCGATCCGGCGGTGGCGGCGGACGCATTGCGCTCGCTTTCGGACAGCGCGCGCGGCCGGCGCGGCTTCAGCCGGCTGATGCCGAAGACGGGCGAGCTGATCGGCGATCTCGCCCAGTTCGCGGCCTTCCACCAGAATGCCGCCCAGCCCGCGCGGCGCATCGCCGCCGCCGATGTCGAGGCGGACGAAAGGCTGGATTTCCACCAGCGGCTGACGACGCTCGCCGAATATCCGGCCGCCTTGCGCCGGCTGGGGCTGCTGATCGATCTGGAGGTGCCGCCCACGGCGATCCCGGATTCGGCCTTGTCCGCGCCCGCCTCGCTCCGCATCCAGGTGGCCTTTTCGGCGCCGTTCGCGACGCAGACGGTGATGCTGACGCCGGCGACCGCCTATCACGCCGTCATCGGCCAGACCTTTGTCGCCGCGCCGCACACCTCGTCAGGCGTGACCAGCGAGACGGTCGCCGGCCTGCTCAACCTGCGCGCGCCGACCGCCGACGACGATCCGACGCCGCAGTTTGACATCGTCCAGATCGATATCGAGGATGCCGGCAGCGCCGCGATCAAGGTGCTGCAGGACGAGCAGGCGGCGAACGATCAGGCGCCGCACCCGATCCGCACCAGCGGTCTCTCGATCGTCCGCGCCGATCAGGCTGAGCGGCTGGACGACGCGCTCACCGCCGGCATCACCGCGATGGGCGATCTGGCGGCGGGCAAGGACGTGACCTTCTTCGCCGAGGATCTGGTACGCGGCTACCGGATCGACATCCGCCCGACGAGCAGCGGCCACTGGCGCTCGCTCCACCAGCGCGACGGCGCCTATGCGATCGGCGATGGCGCGGCCGCCTTCTTCACCAGCGACGAGGGCGCGATCCAGCCGGCGATGACGCATCCCGACGCCGCCGCCGGCAACGCGCTCGACGCGGCGGCGACCAACCACGTCTCCGAATCCCTGTTCCTGTGGCAGGGCTGGAGCCTCTCCGCGCCGCGCCCCGGCAACCGCCTCGCCGATCCGACCAGCGCCGCGCCCGAGGGCCTTGCCCCCGCTGACGAGACCGGGCCCGCGCTCACCGCCACCTTCTCCGCCACGCGCGGCACTTTGCCCCGGCTGCGCTTCGGCGAGACCTATCATCTGCGCGCGCGGCTGGTGGATCTCGCCGGCAACGGCCTTTCGACCGACGAGGCCGATGCCGTGCTCGCCAATTTCGAGGCGCTGGGGCTGACGCAAAACGCGCCCTTCATCCCGGCGGACGCGGCGGGCTACACGTTCCGCCGGTTCGAGCCGATCACCTCGCCCGCCATCGCCACGCGCGCGCCGCTGCAGGAGGGCGAGGCGGCCGACCGGATCGTGCTGCGCTCGAACTTCGATGTCGCGCCCGACGCCTATGGCGCGACCTACCCGCAATATGCGCTCTCGCCCGAACGCCACCTGCTGGCGCCTAAAAGCTGGCTGCAAATGGTCGAAACCTGCGGGATGCTGGACGCCACGATCGCCCCCGGCGCGGATCCGGCCAAGAGCTACCAGCTCGCCGCGCGCACCGACGTCGCGCTCCCCGATCAGGCGATCATCGCCGACGCCACGACCAAGACCGCCTATCTCCCCGATCCGCTCGCGGCGGGCGCGGCGCTGCGCGATCTGCCGGGCGCCGACGCGCCGACGCTGATCGACTTCGCCGACAAAAGCGCGTGGCCCGATCTTCCCGGCATCCGCGTCCGCCTGATCGAGGGCGATGCGGCACCCGTGTGGGATGCAGCGTCGCGCACGCTGACCGTCGCGCTCGCCAAGGCCGAGACGCGCACGATCACCCTCTCCTGCTCGCTGGACCAAGCCACGCCCGATCTGCTCGGCCAATATGACTGGATGGCGCAGCAGCTAGAAGCGGCGCTGGAGCAGGAAGGCGTGGCACCGCCCGATCGCGATACCGCGCTGGCCGGCTTCCGCCACCTCGCCATCGCCGGCGGCCACGCGATGCTGACGCCCGCGCGACAGGTGACGCTGGTCCACGCGATCCAGCAGCCGCTGACCCCGCCCGTCATCGCCACGCTCACCGCGACGCGCCTGCCCTACGCGACCGAGGCGTTTCTCACCGCGACCATCCCGGTCCACATGAAAAGCACGGCCGAACTCAGCCTCACCGCGCGCTGGACCGACCGGATCGACGATCCGTTGCCCCAGCCGCCCGAGACGGTCGCGCAGGTGATGCCCCCCTTCGCGGTGCCCGCCGACGGCAACACCCCGCTCGCCCCCGGCACCTTGCCCAATGCCAGCTTCGATTTCGATGCCGACGCGGTGCTCTACGCCGCCGCCGACACCGCCGCGCTGGAGGCGTCGCTGCGCGCGCAGCTCACGGTGATCGACCAGACCTACACCCAGCTCGACACGCTCCTGTCGAACCCGCCCTACACGCCCGCCAATTACGGGCGCGAACTCGCCGCGATCCGCCCCCTGCTCCCCGTCTTCCGCGCCGCCGCCGTGCGCGTGCCCCTGCTCGCCCATTGGCCGGAGGCGATCGCGGCGGCGATGCCGATCCGCCAGGGTGTGATCAACATCCTCGTTCAGACGCTCGGCAATCCGGGCGATCCGCTGATGGTCCTGGGCGCGCGGGTGGCGGATACCACGCAGGGGCTGCAGGCCTTCGCCGATCAGGCGGTCGCCGATCTGGTCGCGCGGCACGGCCGCCAGAACTTCGGCGACACGCGCCACCGCCGCGTCACCTATCAGGCGATCGGCACCACCCGCTTCGCCGGCTTCTTTCCCGAGGCGGTGACGAGCGACGTCAACAATCTCGTCCGCGCGAGCGAGCCGGTGGTGATCGACATTCCCAGCTCCGCCCCGCCCGAGCCCCCGATCGTCAGCTACATCGTCCCCACCTATCGCTGGACGCGCGCAGAACTCCCAGGCGGGCATGAGAATGCGCGCGAGGGCGGGGGCATGCGCGTCTATCTGGAGCGGCCATGGTTCTCGTCGGGCGACGGCGAGATGCTCGCCGTGCTGCTCGGCCCCTCGCCCGACACGCCGGGCTTCGCCGCGATCGAGCCGTTCGTCTCGCGCGCGGGCCGCGATCCGATCTGGGCGTCGTCGGCCCCGCCGCTCACGCTCGACGCCAGCCATTTCCGCGCGTCCGCCGCCACTGCGACGGGCCTGCGCCCGCAGGACGCGCAGGCTCCTAACGGGATGGGCATCGTTGCCTATCCGGTGGCCTTCGACGATCAGGGCCGCTGCTATTGCGACATCGCGCTGGACCTGGGGGCCAGCTACATGCCGTTCGTCCGCCTGTCGCTCGCGCGCTATCAGCCGAGCGCGATCCCCGGCTTCGAACTGTCGACCGCCAACCGCACCGATTTCATCCAGGTCGCTCCCGATCGCGCCATCTCGCTGCACGCATGGGATCAGGGCTATGCGCTCTCCGTCACCGGCACCAGCCACGCCTCGCCCACCAGCCCGAGCGATCCGAACGGCGCGCGCCACGGCACGACGGTGCGCGTGAGCTTCTGGCAACGCCTCCCCGGCACGACCGACGAGGCCGGTTGGGTCCCCGCCGGCCCCGGCTACGGCGCGACATCGAACGATACGCTCTCGGGCGATCTGATCTACAACGGCGTCGTCACGCTTCCGGCCGACCACGTGCCGGGCAGCGTCCGAATCCGCATCGAGGAGGTCGAATCCTTCCTCTCCCAACCCCCGCTTCAATCCCCCGCCAGCACGCAGCAGACCGACCGGGTGGTGTTCGTGGAGACGATCGACCTTTGAGGGGGCGGCGCCCTCACCCCGCATTCATGAGCGAAACGCATAAGCTCAAGCCCGATTGAATGGCTAATGTCCGTGACCCGACAGGCCCAGATCGCCGGCATGAAGAATGTGCCCGTTCCTGTGCGGCGCCTTTCCGGAAACCGGGAGCGAAGACGTGCTGGGAACGATGATGTACGCAAAGGCGATGTCCGCTTCGAGGAGCGCCCCGAGCCCGCAATCCTGAAGCCCACGGATGCGATCATTCATCCGAGAGGGACAGGATGGGCGGGGGCAGCCGTGCGCCCTGCACCTCAATTGCGCGAACCGCCGCGTTCAGTTCCACGACTTCCTCCGGTGACAAGTTCACCTCACGCCTCGATCATAAGCCGCGCGTATGATGCGGATCGGGAAATACGACCAGATCGAATCATGGCCGACGCCGGTCGTTCGTTGACGCGACCGGCAGGACCCAAAAGGCGACATTGGCGACCTGATCGACGCCCTTCGGAAGCGGACGCCCGTTCAGCATGAGCAGATCCTCATTTCCGAGCCGCGCGAGCCAGGCGCTGCCTGCTCATTCGGGCACCGGTATCGCGAAGCCGTTGAGGGTCATCGACACAAAACAATAATGGCCGACGAGATAGATAAGTTCATTCGTGCCGGCCTGGCCGAAGCGTCGGATGGCCTGATCATAAATGGGTGCCGGCAGCACGCCTCCGCGCAGCAAGGCGGCCGCAAGATCATGCGCGGCCGCTTGGTCATCGTTCAGATCGTCAGGACGCTGGCCGGCAACAAGGGCGGACAGCGTTCGATCGCTCATGGCATGCCTGGCCTGCGCGACCCGGCCGTGCGCGTAGATTTCGTAAGCCGCCCCAAAATGCGCGCCTGTCACGAGGATCGCCACCTGGCGCGCATCGTCCGGAATGCGCTTGGCCTTGGTCATCGCCTGCGTCGCGCCCCAGAAAGCGGTGCCCAGTTCGGGATCGTGCAGCCACGCATTCCAGGGGCCAAGCAGCGCTCCATCGTCGCGCGACGTGATGAAGTCCGAATATTTGGCGGCGACGCCCTCCGTCATGGCATCGAACAATGGCTTCTGGTCATTGCGCAGATCGGCAGGGGAAATGGGGGCAAGGCGCATCGCGCATCTCCAGTTTCAAGTAAGAGGGAAAAGACGAGCAGGCCGGATGTGTCCGGTCATCCAGCCCAGCCGCTGAGGAACTCCAGCAGCAAGGCGTTGACCGCCTCCGGCCGCTCCTCGTGCGGAAGATGGCCACAGCGCGCAATCGGCACCGCACGCAGCGTGTCGGCCATTTCCGCCCAGACCTTGGGCATGTCGAACATCTCGCCGACCGCGCCGAAATTCTCGCCCCACAGCGCGAGCGTCGGGCAGGCGATCTTCACGTCGGCATCGGCCAGATCCTGCGCGACATCCTCTGCATTGGCGCGATAATCGGCCATCGCTCCCCGCACGGCCCCGGGCGCGCGGTAGGCGCGCACATAAGTGTCGAACGCCTCGCCGGTGATCGCGGCCGGGTCATAGGTCCAGTCGGAAAAGAACCAGCGCAGCCACGGCTCTTCCTTCCCGGCGATCAACGTTTCGGGAAGATCGGGGATCAGATGGAACAGGAAGAACCAATAGGCCTTGGCGATGCGCGCATCCAAATCGCGCGCGACGATCCGCGTCGGCACATTGTCCATCACGACCAGCCGATCCACCCGGTCAGGAAAATCCTTGGCGAAGCGCGTTGCGACACGCGCGCCGCGATCGTGCCCGACCAGGGCGATCTTCTCGATGCCGAGCGTATCCAGCAGCGCGGCGAGATCCTTCGCCATCGTCCTCTTGTCATAGCCGGCCGCCGGCTTCTCGGTCTCGCCATAGCCGCGCAGGTCCGGCGCGATGATGCGATAAAGCTCCCCCAGCACGGGGATCTGATGTCGCCATGCATAATTGGTTTCGGGAAAGCCATGGAGCAGCACGATGGGAGCACCCGCGCCGGCATCGATATAATTCTGACGGATGCCATTGGCGCGAACGGTGTGGTTGGTCTGGGCGATCATCGGAGCGGCCCTTTCAGCGGTTCAGGGAGTAATTAGCGGGCACCCAGCGATAGGAGCCGACGCCTGCTGCGCGAACATGGCCGATGCCTGGAAACGAGATATGGGCGCCAGCGACCCACCAGCCGTTTCGTGTCGCGAGCGCCAGCGCCTTTTCGCGTGCGGCGATCGCCATCGGCACATTCCAGTCATATTCGATCGCGATCTTCGGATCAGGCAGCTGAACCGGCAACATATGGACGGTATCTCCCCAGAACAGGATCGATTGGCCGCCGTCCTGCAGAAGATAATAGGTATGTCCCGGCGTGTGCCCTGGCGCGGGGATCGGGATTATGCCCGGGAGTAGCGGGGAGTCGCCGACGAACGGCCGGAAACGTCCGGCCGCGACATAGGGCGCGACAACCTTCTGGATCGCCGGGAAGAATGGCTTGAGCAGCGGGCCAACCTTCGACTGGTTGCGGTCGTCCAGCCAGAAATCAGCATCGCGCTTCGACACATGAACGATGGCATTGGCGAAGACGGGCTTGCCGTCCAGCATCAGCCCACCGGCATGATCCTCGTGCAGATGCGTGATGAAGATGTCGTCGACCTGATCGGGGGAATACCCGGCCGCCTTGATCGCGCTGACCAATCCGCCGCCATCCTTGCCGTAGAGATTGCCGGCGCCAGTATCGATCAGCACCAGCTTGTCGCCCATGTTGACGAGAAAGGCATTGATCATGCCCTCGAAGGGCGAAGGGAGGGCCTGGTCGGCCAGCAGCGCATTCACCTGACCAGGCTTGGCACCGATCGCGAATTTCTCGGCCTGGAACGGGTGCGTGCCGTCGAGGAGCGCTGTCACCTCGAATTTGCCGACGTGCATCCGGTAATAGCCCGGCGCCTGCCCGCCGACAGCCGGTGCCGCAGCGGTCGCGGGCGACGGAATTGCGATCGTCGCGGCAGAGCCGGCCACCACGGCGACGATCGCCGCCGCCCCCATCAGCCGGTGGGGAATGCCGCCGCTCACTTCGCCGACGCCTTCGTCACGGTGGCGACCGCATCTTCGATCACCGCCGCGATTTCCTGCGGATGGGACAGGAGGGACATATGGCCCGAACGCAGAACGGTCGTCCTGGCCTTCATCTGCGCGGCCAGATCGCGTTCCATCTGCGGCGAGACTACGCGATCGTCGGCGGAAACCACATACCAGGAGGGCACGGTGCGCCAGGCCGGCACCGTTACCTTGTCACCGAACGTGCTGGCGGCAAGCGGCCCCTGGGTGACGAATAGCGTCCGGGCTTCGGCCTCGGGCAGGTCTGGCGCGATATTGTCGATCATGCCCTGCTCGGTCTGACGCAGGAAACCGTGGCCATCGTCCCATACGGAGCCGAGCGCGGGCGTCTTGGGATAGGCATTGACCAGATCGCCGCCGGACTGGCCCTCCTTGTTGGCGAACGCGGCGACATAGACCAGCGCCTTCACCTTGGGATCGGTCCCCGCCTCGGTGATGACCGTTCCAGCCCAACTGTGACCGACCAGCACGATCGGGCCGTTCACGTCCGCCAGCACGCGCTTCGTGGCGGCGACGTCGTCGGCCAGCGAGGTCAGCGGGTTCTGCACGCCCATCACTCGGATGCCCTGTGCCTGCAGCAGGGGAATGACCTTTTCCCAGCTCGATCCGTCCGCCCAGGCACCATGAACCAGGACAACGGTGACCGCCGTTTTGGACTTGGTTGCAGCAGCGACGGGCACAGGATTCTGCGCCGCGTGGGCACCGGCAATCGGCATCACGACGGCGGCAGCAGCGAGCATCAGGGTGCGAACAGAACGGGACATCGGGAGATCCTTCGGTTGCTGGAACGGTGCCTCTGGTGTGAGACCGAAGCTAACCAAGGCCGGATTTCTGGAACATCCGATAAATCTATCGACGGTTTATTCGATAAAATAGAAAAGACCGCGCGGTTCCACTCGGGTGTTGCGATCAGCATCCCTAGATCCGCTTTGACGTTTGGGTCGTGCAACTCAGGCGCGCCCCTAACGCGCTGCGGCGAGAGGAAACGGCCCGTTTGCACTTTCCCGCTTTCGGATTGCTGCTCTTAAGGAGCCGGCCTTCGGTCGGTCGACAGTTGCGTTCCGCTAGACCCGCTCGCCGCCATTCAAATGCTATTCTCGGCGGCCTAGAAACTGTCGTTCATTCAGATGCTAAATCCGTCGTCAGCGGGGCGTGAGGGCCGACGAGGATAGCGCGCGCGTCATACGCCGAATATGTTACTCAGAAGGCGGACCGGCTGCGACTTGGTGGCCTGAAAAGCGGGCGCGGTGGCTTGCCGGATTGGCGCCGAACTGGCGATGAAACGCACGACGCAGGGCCTGCTCGTCCCCATAGCCTGCCTGGAGCGCGATGTTTTTCAGTGGCAGATCGGTATCCTCTAGCCACCGACAGGCGGCCTCGAGCCGCATTAGTTCGACCGTCTTTGCGGGTGTGCGCCCGACCTTGGCAGCATATGTCCGGGCGAAGGTGCGCGGCGCCATGCAAGCCCGTTCGGCCAGTCGATCGACCGACATGTCGGCAGCGAGATTGGCCGCCATCCAGGCGTGAAGTTCCACGAAGCCGTCATCGCGCGTCTGCGCCGCTAGCGGCACACTGAACTGCGATTGCCCCCCCGCGCGCTTCATGAACACGACCATCTGTCGGGCTGCGTCGATCGCGACGCGCGGACCATAATCCTGTTCGATAAGCGCCAGTGTCAGATCGATGCCCGAGCTGACGCCGGCCGACGTCCACAGATTGCCGTCGCGGACGAAGATGCTGTCCGCGTCCACATCGAGAGCGGGATGCCTGCCTTTGAGCTTCTCGAGCCACGCCCAGTGGGTCGCCACCCGCCGACCATCGAGCTGCCCTGCCGCCGCCAGCAGAAACGCGCCCGTGCAGACCGAGCAGAGCCGTCGCACCGAACTTGCCCGTTGCGCGATGAAGTCGCGCAGCGCCGGTGTAACCTCATATTCCTCGCCGACGCAGCCACCCGGCGCGATCAGCGTATCAATGGGCACATCGGCAAGCGTAGCCGTTGCGACCGTGACGACGGGCAGGCCTGAGCTGGTAACGATCGGGCCGCCTTCGCCGGAGGCCACGATAGTTTCGTACCGCGCGGCACCTCCCGACGGAGCGCTACGGTTCGCCGTGGACAGTGCCTGCAGTGGGCCGGCCAGATCGAGCAGGTTCATCCCGTCATAGGCCAGCAGCACCACGCGAACCGGCCGCTGGGGGATGGTGGCCGCCTGATAGATGACGCCGTCAGTCATGGAAGTTGGGATACTCGAAGTCGAGTGCCACGCCATAGGCGGTCTGCCTGCCATACAAGCGTGTAATTTCGACGAGTACGCGATCCAGCGTGAGTGCGGGTTTGTCCGGTGCGAGGGTCACGGTATGAGAAAGGGACCGGCCGTCCGTGGGATCAGGCAATAGGGTCAATCCACGCAGGGTCGCGACAGGGGTCGCACTGGCCGCCACCGCATAAGCCTGCGCCCGGCCTGTTCGCGTATAAGCATCGGCCGCGAGCGCAAGCGCAACTTCATCTACGCCGGTGCCGACCGTGACGCCGATCGACTGAGGCCGATGGAACCAGCCGTTCAGATATTGGGTAGTGGCGAAGGCGGACAGGTTGCGGCCAAGCGTCGGCGTGAATTGGTGGCTGTCGTGGACGGATCCCCAGTCAGGTGCGCCGACCTCGGCTGCGACCGTAACGGCGCGCGCGTTGCCGGCGATTGCCTCGACGAGCGCCAGCGAAGTCGGGATGGCCGCGCTGATCCCAGCGCTAGAGACGATCTTGCCATCTGCTACGTAACGTCGATCGTCGGTCCAAGCGACCCGAGGATAGGTCTTGCGACGATAGCCCGCCGTCGCCCAATGCGCCGTCGCGCGATGGCCATCCAGCACGCCACTGTTGGCCAGCACGAGTGCGCCATCGCAGATGCTGACGAGCGTGCCGCCCTTCGCCGCTTGTTGCCTGATCCAGCCCAGCAAGGCGGGATCGTCGCGCTGCACGACGGCGGGCACGATGACGTAATCAGCTCCTTCCGGAAATCGCGTATCGAACCCTGCAATCGTGTCCTGGGGCTGGACCCGAAGCGCGGGGCGCATAGTCATCGGACCGGAGCGGGTCGCGATGGCAATGACCTCGCCGACGGCGGCCTGCTGAAGGATGCCGTACGGAATGACGTAATCGGTCAACTCGGTACCGCTGTTTACGCCGACGATGGCGATCACCGGGCGTATCCGCCCGAAGCGCGCGTGGTAGGGCTCGACACGCTCAAGCGGTGACGGAGCCATACGATTGGCGGACCGCTGCGGCGAAGCCGCCGAGGACAGCCCAGTAGCGCCGGATCCGCAACCCATGACGAGGCCGACGGCGGCCGCGAGAGCGAAGCGACAATAGATATTTGGAAGAAAGAACATGAGGTGCACCTAGATGAGGAGTATGTCTCCTGATCGGCCGGACCGCGCCTAGCACCTAGGCCGACTTTGCGTCATTTCCTGCCAAGCGTTCGCTAAGACCCACGATCCGACATTCAGGCCGCCATAGACGCTTCCCAAAATCTGCCATTCGTTCATTTGGTCGAACGGCTGCCTTCTGCGATTTTGATAGCACCGGCAGAGCGACGAGAATTGCGACTTAATCCGCCCGGACGAGCGCCACGTCGTCAATCTCGGCATCGCCACCGCCTGCGATTTCCGCCGACAGAACGAACGTGCGCCCACCCACATAGACCAAAAGGGCAATATATGCTGCCACAGACACCATCGATATGACAGCGCGACCGATGGCCTCCGGCAGAGCCCGCGTGGCTCACTCCATCAAATCAGTATACCAAAAAAGCGCGCGGGCATGACCTCATCCGATGACCTGCTGCGCGACGGACTTAATTACAGCATCTTCGGCGATACGGCTCCAACCCAGCCGGAAGTCGGTCACGTCCCTCAGTTCGAAAGCAGGCTTGCGCGGAGCCGTTATCGCGAAAAAATCTGCGCGTGAGACGTCTTCGAGGTAGAAGGCTGGGCGGGCATCCGGTGCGCTTGGTCGCACCTCGATGTGATTCATCTCCAGATTTCTCACGTGGCGCACGAAAAACCCATGCGCCGGCATGGGACCAAACCGCTCGGGATCCGGATACATGGTTTCGAGCTCAGGCACCCGGATCTGCGTTGCCCTCGCGCCTCCCCGATGGTCCAGGAAGATGTTCGACATGTGCAGATCCTCGATCGCATGGCCGGGGATACCGCTGATGAGCGCGCACAGCTCGGACTCCGAATTGTGAGAAACGAGATTGTTGATTGAGACGCGGCGCAACGCTCCCACCTGCGCGCCAGCCGGCCCTCGCATCCGCGCGCCAAGCCGGATGAAGATCGGACAATTCGAAATGTCTCGCATGGTGACGTTCGAAATGGCGACATCCTCCAGCAAGGCGCCATCCACAGTCTCCAATGCAAGGCCGCCGCAGCCTTCGAACACGCAGTTCGAGATTGCGATATTTTTGAAGCCACCGTTGGATTCCGTGCCCAGCTTGATGCGTCCGGTGCGGAAGGAATAAGACGGATCCAGGTTGCGCTTGAACGAGCCGTCGAGCATCGTTCCCAGCTCCCAGCATCCGGATACGTAGCAGTTGGTAATGGTCACGTTCTCGGTAGCCCGGGCATAACCCAGCGCGAATGACGATTTAGGACAGATGCCGTCGTCCCAAGGCGAGTTCACGAAGCAGTTCGAAACGCGAACGTTGCGGCAGCAGTCGATATCCATGCCGTCGCGATCGGTATCGATGGTAAGATTATCAATTGTCAGATTGTCGACGCCCGTGAGCAGCAGACCAAAATGGCCACCCTTCAGGATCGAAAAATCGGAAAACGCGACGTTCCGACAATTCTTGAGCGCAATGGCCTTGTTGCCGACACCCGGCTGGGCTGCCGTAAAGCGGTTGCCCATGGACTTAACATCCCCTCGACCGTGGCTCAGGCCCCGCCCCCAGATAAGACCCGGTCCTGTGATCGATAGATCCTGAAGTCCCTCGCCCCAGAAGAGCGAGTTGCGCCAATGATTGTGGCCATAATCTTGAAACGGTTCGATCGCGGGATCCTGCGGTTCGGCAAGATCATAGCGCCCGCCCATATAGCCGTTGGTTTCACCGGGCTTAGGGGAGTCGGCGGCAATGATCCGGCAGCCCTGTGAGAGATGGATGTTCACATGGCTGCGCAGGCGAATCGTGAAGCACAGATAGTCGCCTGCGGGAATAAAAACTGTGCCGCCCCCGGCATCCGCACAGGCATCTATCGCCTGATTGATGGCGGGCGTATCGACCGCCTTTCCGTCTCCTCGGGCGCCATAATCTCGCACATTATAAAAGATGGGAGATTTGCCGGAATGCCCGGGCCGTGGATCGGCGGCTGCCGCCGCAGACGCGCCTGCCATCAAGAGCCCAGAGCCTGATAGAGCCAGCATGCTGCGCCGCCTGAGCATGGGATCCAAGACACCTCTCCTCGGTCATCTGCCGTCATTATGTATCAGGTGCCGATGACGGTTGCGGCCCGACCCCGTTTTACCCAAGCGCGAGCCAGAATCTACCGAACGGGCTCCAGCCGGTGCACATTCTTATCCGACACGAAACCGCTATGCAGCTGGCGCCTTTCGAGTTCGTCTTCGTCCCAAGAGATTCCGAGGCCCGGCTCTTTACTCGCCACTGCATGACCATCGTCGATCACCATGCCGCGCGTTTTGATGTCATCGAGTTGCGGAATATATTCCACCCACGGCGCGTTGGGGACGGCCGCGCACAATCCGACATGCAGTTCCATCAGGAAGTGCGGACAAACGACCACGTTGAAGCATTCGGCCATGTGGGCGACTTTCAGCCACGGAGTGATCCCGCCGATCCGCCCGACGTCTACCTGTACGATCGAACAGCCTCCGCGCTGAAGATACTCTCAAAAATGGCTGACGAATGGGGGCGGAGCTTGGCATATCGCTAACACGGGTCACCGGTTTCGCGGCCGCATGCCGCGCGAGATAATCTTCCCCTGGCTGCTGATCAAACCCGGCCGGGACAGGTCGTTGAAATAGCCGGCATGGCTCGTCGAGTTTTGCAGACCTTAGCTTGACTCAATTCCGGCCGTTCATGCCAACTCAGGCAATCCCCGAAACCTGCCGTCCGTTCATGCGAGTGGCCTGGCCGTTTCGGCGCATCGAGCCAATAGCTCGAACGGCTTGGATTGGGACTTTGCAGTCGGTCCGGTCGTGAGCGTGTGTGGCAGAAGCCGGCCAATCACCCAGCGAGAACTCTGCGCATCAATCGCGCGAAATGGGTAGCCCCATGAGAAGTGGACCGTAGGCGGTGAGCCTACGAAACACGAACTCCGTGAAGAGACGCACGCGAGCCGTTTTGCGTGTCTCGCCTTGGGTAAGAAGCCACAGCGTCCCATACATGTGCAGATCGGTGCCGGGCACTCTGGCCAGCATCGGGTCGGCATCTCCGATGAAACACGGCAGCGCACCGATTCCGAGCCCTTGCCGTATGGCAACGATCTGCGCTACGGCGTCTGTGGTCCTGAAGGGAATGGCCGTGGTCCGCACATCCCCTTCGGCCGCCCAATCCGGAATGCCATGCATGCTGATGACGATCCACCGCATGGGATCCGGCGCCCCAGCGCGCCACGCATCAAGGCGATCTCGGGACATGTAGATGCCGCCGAACAGGTCCGGTCCCTTCATGCCATGAAGGTTGAGCGGCAGGGTCTTGCGATCATAGACGACGCGGATCGCTACGTCGGCCTCCCGGTTCGTCAGGTTGGCCAGTTCGCCCGACGTCAGGATGTCCATTTCGATGTCGGGATGCAGCCGCGCAAAATCGGCGAAGTCCGGCATGAGCAGATGTGTCGCGAGGATTGGCGTCAGCGTGACCCGCAGCAGACCGCGCACGCTCTGGTCGCGGCCGAGCACACGGGTCTCCAACTGGTGGGACGATACTTCCATCTGTTTCGCGAGTTCGAGAACTTCCTCGCCAGCTTCCGTCAAACGATAGCCCGACGGTAACTTTTCGAACATCTGCGCAGCGAGATGCTCTTCGAGTTGGGCGATGCGGCGCAGGACGGTCGCATGATTCACTCCGAGCCGCTTGGCGGCAGCCCGCACGGATCCTTCGCGCGCGGCCGCCAGGAAATAGCGAACGTCATCCCAGTCGGTCATGGTGCAATCCCGCGCCGTCAGCAGTGCTCGTCCCTTGCTCGGTATAGCGAGCCCTCCTCCTATATGCACCTAACGCCGCAGTTCTCGAAGGCCACGTCGGATCGATTTCGCACCACGGATGTGCATGTTTCCGCACTCGCCGCCCGACATCGCTGGTCCCATCTTCGAGCTCGACCGAGCCGCTCCGCACGAACCGAATATCCGCAAACAGCGAAACGAAAGATCCACGAAATGACCAGATTGAATGGAAAGACTGCCGTCATCACGGGCGGTGCGACCGGCATCGGCCTTGCCGCAGCGAAGCGCTTCATTGAGGAAGGCGCCACCGTCTTCATCTACGGCCGACGGCAGGAGGCCCTCGACGCGGCCATAGCCGATCTCGGGTCGAATGCCCGCGCGGTAAAGGGCTCGGTTTCCGACGAAGCAGATCTCGACCGCCTCTACGCGGCGGTAAAGGCAGAGCGCGGGCGCCTCGACATCGTCTTCGCCAACGCGGGCACAGGAAGCCCGCTCCCGCTCGGTCAGATCACCGCCAACCATATCGACGAGACTTTTGATACCAATGTGAAGGGCACCATCTTCACGGTCCAGAAGGCCTTGCCGCTGATGGGCGAAGGCGGCTCGATCATCCTCACCGGATCGAGTGCGGGCACGACCGGCGCGCCGGGCTTCACCGCCTACAGCGCGAGCAAGGCCGCCGTGCGCAATCTTGCGAGGACCTGGGCGGAAGACCTGAAGGGCACCGGCATCCGGGTCAACGTGCTGTCGCCCGGCGCGACCGCGACCGAACTCGCGAAAGAGGCGCTCGGCGAGGAGGGGCAGAAGGCTTACGGCGCGGTGACCCCACTCCAGCGCATGGCCGATCCGTCGGAGATCGGTGCGGTGGCCGCTTTTCTCGCGTCGTCGGACAGCAGCTTCATGACAGCCAGCGAAGTCGCCGTCGATGGCGGCCTGGCACAGCTCTGACATCCGGCGCGGCCCCCGCGCCTGACCCAAACATCTCGAAGGATCGAACGCTATGAAAAAGCTTCAAGGCAAAGTCGCCGTCATCACCGGTGGCAGCAGCGGAATCGGCTTGGCCACGGCCAAACGCTTCGTAGAAGAAGGCGCGCACGTCGTGATCACCGGACGCCGTGAGATGGAATTGCGGGAAGCCGCTGTCGCCATCGGCGAAAACGTCACCACGGTCACGGGAGACGTGTCGCGCCTAGACGATCTGGACCGGCTCTATGCTGTCGTCAAAGAGAAGCACGGCCACGTCGATATCCTCTTCGCGAATGCAGGCGCGGGAACGGTCGCGCCGCTCGAGGCCGCGTCCGAAGCACATTTCGACCGGACCTTCGATGTGAACGTGAAGGGGCTATTCTTCACCGTTCAGAAGGCGCTCCCGCTCTTTAAAGACGGCGGCTCGATCATCCTGACCTCGTCGGTCTCCAACATCATGGGACTACCCGCCTTCAGCGCTTATGCCGCGAGCAAGGCTGCGGTGCGGAGCTTCGCGCGCGCCTGGACGCTGGAATTGAAGGATCGCAACATCCGCGTGAATTCCATGAGCCCCGGCCCCATCGATACCCCGGCTCTCGCGACGACGACGGGCCTTACCCTACAGCAGGCTGAGCAAGCGGCAGCCCAGTTTTCCTCACAGATCCCCATGGGTCGCCGGGGGGAGCCGGAGGAGATTGCGGCCGCCGTCACATTCCTCGCGTCCGACGAGAGTTCGTTCATCACGGGCATCGATCTCGCCGTTGACGGTGGGATGGCCCAGGTCTGACCCAACATCATGCAGGATCGGAGAGACTCATGAGCACCGAGCACGCCATTCCGATCGTGAAGGACTTCTTCGCCGCGATCGGTCGCGGCGACGAGGATAGCCTGATGGCGCTGGTGGCCGAGGACATCGAGTGGATCATACCCGGCGACGGTTGGCCGCTGGCAGGCACGCATCGCGGGCATGTGGGCGTGGCGGAAGCGCTTCGCAAGGCGTCCCAGGAAGTCGAGACGACCTATCCGAAGCCGCCGGAATTCATCGCGCAGGGCGAGCGCGTGATCGTCGTCGGTGTCGCGACGGGGAAGATCAAGGCCACGGGCAGATCGTTCGAGGATGAGTAGGTGTTCGACATCACTGTGCGGAACGGCAAAGTGGCACGCATTCAGGAATATATCGACACGCAGGCGTTGGCGCGCGCCTCGCGGGCAGACATCCAATCGTAAGGAGGGTCCAATGGACGACCAATCCAAGATCGCAGAGTTGATCCGCTTCGCACGCGTCGGAACGGGCTCGACAGTTATCGACGTCTATCCGGGCGGCGGCGACTGGACCCGCCGCTTTTCGGACATCATCGGGCCAGATGGGCGCGTTTACAGCTTCGTGCCGGCCGAAGTTGCCCACTTCGAAAGCGATCCGTTCGGGAAAATGCAGGCGCTGTCGAAAGAGCCGGGCCGCGAGAATGTCGAGGCCGTTTCGGCGGACCTTGTCGCGATGCCCGACGTGACGCAGTCCGCCGACATCCTGTGGCTACACCTCTTCTATCACGACCTGCACACCAAGCTGATCCAGGCGAAGGGTGCGACAGCGGCCGCTTTCAATCGCGCCGTCTTCGAGAGGCTCAAGTCCGGGGCACTTATATCATCGTTGACCACGCTGCGACGGATGGAGCGGGAACGAACGACACACAATCACTTCATCGGATCGACCCTGCCGCCGTTCGCGAGGAGGTAGAGGCAGCCGGCTTTGTCCTCGACGCCGAAACGGCGATCCTTGCGAACGATGCCGACGCGCACTCGCTCAAGGTGTTCGATCCTTCTATCAAGGGCAACACAGACCGCTTCGCCCTCCGGTTCGTGAAGCCCTGACGGGCTTGGCCGCGGCAACAACGATCCATGTGTGGACGCTTAGCGATCGTTTGCCGCGCCGTGCCCGACGAAAGATCATTTTCCAGTCCAGGCAATTGCCGGCGTGGGCGATGCGAAACGGATGTGATCTCGGCATCGGGCTTCGGAAAGTCTTTCCGGCAATCGGTCAGACCTCGTCGAGCAGGGCGGAAAAATTCTCTGCAAGCAGGTCGGTAAACGGACGCTTGCCGCCTTCGCGATGAAGCGCGTCGGTGGCGAGGCGGATCGCCCCAAGCGCCATCATCGCCACCATCCGCAACCGGATTGCCTGATCGGGCGTCGGCCATTTCTCGCGCAGCGCCGCATAGAGCGTCGCTTCGTGCTCGATCATGCTCGCCCGTTTGCGCGCCTGCACGACCGGATTGGTTCGCATCAATTCGTCGATCGCGATCATCTCGTCGGCGGGGATGGTCGCACAGACCTTGATCACCGCGTTTCGCACCGCCTCAAGTGGGCGTTGCGCGGAAGACTGATCGCCGAGCGCGTCGACGATCATATCGCCCATTCCACTCTGGAGCGAGAGGAGGATCTCGTCCTTCGATTTGAAATAATGAAAGAAATTGCGCCGGGAAATGCCGGCTTGCGTCGCTATGTCGTCAAGCGTGGTCGCGTCATAGCCCTTTTGCAGGAACAGACAGATGCCTGCCTCAGTGATCCGCGCGCGCGTCTCGCGACGCTTGCGCGCCCGCACGCCCTCCGATGCTGCGATGGTGCTGCTTTTCGTCATTCGCCTTTAAACTTGCACTCAGTGTAAATATGAATATCTTACACCGAGTGCAGATTTCTTGAAAGGCGGATCGTGGCGAATTGGACGGCATCCGATATTCCACCGCAGGCGGGTCGCGTCGCCGTCATCACCGGCACCGGCGGCTTGGGCTATGAAGACGCCTTGGCGCTGACACGCGCGGGGGCGGAGGTGATCGTTGCGGGGCGCAATTCCGCCAAGGGGGCCGATGCGATTGCGCGGATAAATATGGCGGTGCCGGGCGCGAAGATCCGGTTCGAACGGCTCGATCTGTCCAGTCTCGCCTCGGTGGCTGCCTTCGCCGACCGGTTCGTCGAGCGATATGACCGGCTCGATCTGCTCATCAACAATGCCGGCGTCATGGTGCCGCCACAGCGGCAGCAGACCGACGATGGGTTCGAATTGCAGCTCGGCACCAACTATCTTGGCCATTTTGCACTGACCGGCCGGCTGCTCCCGCTTCTCCGTAGTACCGCAGGATCCCGGGTGGTCACGCTGTCGAGCGTCGCGGCCCGAAACGGCGCGATCGACTTCGACGACCTTAATGCTAGCGCGAGCTATCGGCCCATGGTGAGCTACAGCCAGTCCAAGCTCCTGTGTCTGATGTTCAGTCTGGAGTTGCAACGGCGCAGCGATAGCAGCCGATGGGGTTTGACCAGCATCGGCGCGCATCCGGGGGTCGCCCGGACCGATCTGTTGCACAATGCTCCGGGTCGCTGGAGCGCGGTGGGGCTGGCCCGATCGCTGCTGTGGTTCCTTTTCCAGCCGGTGGCGCAGGGCGCCCTGCCGACCCTTTTCGCGGCGACCTCCCCGGAGGCTGTGCCTGGCGGATATTACGGCCCGAGGAACCTCGGCGAGACGCGCGGCCCGCCCGCCGTGGCACGGATACCGCCACAGGCGCTCGACGTCGCGGTCGCAACGAGGCTCTGGAATGTCTCTGAGAATTTGACCGGAGTGCGCTTCGGTTGAGGCCGGCGGTGACGGCGTGCGGGTAGCGCCCAAAGCGGGCGGGCGTCGATTCAGCGCGAACCTCATCAACAACGCCAGCCTGAAGGCTGGCGACGTCGACGCTTGGGACGGCGCCAAAATCCATTCCCAGATTTCCAGATTTATAGTGCGCCCTGCCCGCTCCCAGGAAGCTGTCGCTGATCAGGGCGGGGCTACCGTGCCAGCCCTCACGCAGACCATAGCTTCCGCTCGGACGCGCGCGATCGTGCGTGATATCGCGAGGCTTCAGCGAGTGTTGGCGCCAACAGCGATTCTTGACGCCCGCTCCTCGGCCTCTGCCGTATTGGCAAGTGCGCCATAGATCAGTCCATTCCGGTCTTTCCAGGTGCCCAATAGGCCTTGGTGTGTATCCTGGCCGCTGCGACCCCGGCCAGCCTCAGATGCCGGTGAAGGCGCTGCACCGCCGCGGCCCGACCGGTGAGCACGAACACGGGATCACCGGCTAACTGGCGGGAGATGGCTGCTTCCAATTCCGCCAGATGACGATCGTCATGAGCCCGCGGATACAGGTATGCGCTGACGAGCCCGAGTTGCTGGAGGACCTCTTGGGTCGCCCGCGCGTCGGCGACCTCGAAGTGGCAGGTGACCGCGCGATCGGGATCCGGCTGAGCCAGCGCGTAAGCCAACGCGAGTGAGGTTTCGTCGCCGAAGACCATGAGCGGGGCGGTGATCAGGCTGATATCAAGAGATTTGCGAGGACTGAACAGATCGCATTCATCTCCCGGCCGAACAGTGCGGATCCAGTCGCTGCCAGGCCCCGAACCATGAGCGTAGCCGAGAATGCAGGTCCGTCCGGCGTCTGCGTTCCATGTCATTGGCGTGTAGGTCCGGGCGACGAATGCCGAGCCCATCGCCACCTGCACCTTCTGGCCAGGGGTCCACGCAATGTCCCGAAGCCCCTCCCCTTCGAGAGTGATCAGATGAAACCGGCCGGGCAGAGGCTCAGCGGCGGCGATCGTCGCGCGCCGCATCAACAGCCGCATCAAAACCTGGCTCAACCGGCCGGAAGCCTTCGTGGTCGGGCGTTCGGGCGACCCTGCGTCGAGCATCAGGCGGTCCTCACGGTCAGTTCGTTGCCGCGTCCCTCCTCGAACGGGAGCGATTGCGACAGATAGCCGTTCGCCGGGGACCGGACATAGTCGAGATATTCGGGCTCGAACGCGTTTTCGCCAAGGATCACCGTGCCGGGCCGAAGACGGGGCTCAAGCAGGCGGAAGACCGCTAGATAGAGTGAAAAGGCACCGTCGAGATGGAGCATATCCACCTCCCCTTCGACATCCTTCAACGTCTCCAAGGCATCGCCTTCGCGGATCTCCACCAAGTCGGCAAGACCAGCCTCGACCAGGTTGGCACGAGCGCGGTCGGCTTTGGCGGATTCGATTTCTGTGCCAATCAACAGGCCGCCGCCATTGTCCCGCAAAGCCGCCGCAAGGTAGATCGCCGAAACGCCCATCGACGTGCCGAATTCCACGATGCTCCTGGCGCGACACGCGCGTGTGGTCATATAGAGGAAGCGACCATAATCCGGCGACACGGCGAGAAAATTGTTGGCATAGCCCCGATAGATCGCCCGATAATCTCTCCGCTCTTCCGCTATGAGATCACCTGCAACCGCTTCCACGGTGACACCCGGCGCATCAATCCGCTCCATCATGGCTGTGATATGCTCGTGGTCTGCAGCATCTGCATCGCGGTGCAGTTTTTCGAGAAGCGCGGCTACGCGATCACTGTGCAAACTGTTCAAGATTCGTCTCCCTATCGCTGAGGCCATCAGAGCCTCGACCGGTCGATCCCAATCGGATAGTCGGCGGCAGCCATGGCGTCATTCCGAAGGATGGACATCATGTTATTCATTCTCGCCAAACTCTGGCATTAGAGAGGAAGCCCGCTGTGCCGATGCTGACCGACGTGTCGCATGAGACGGAGTGGATCGATCCAGACGAGGTGCCTCGCCCTGTGGTCACCTATGGCTTCATCTCGAACGACTTCGGCCAGATCGAGCTACAGCCACACAGCCATGCCAAGGGGCAGATCATTGTGGTGCGACGCGGCGCGCTTTCCTGCGAAGTGGAGAATGGGCTGTGGATCGTCCCGCCACGCAGCGCCATCTGGATACCCGGAGAAGCGCGACACGCGATCCGGGCCGTCGGGATACTCGACGGACTGAACTCCTTCATTGATCCGACAGTCGGCAGAGGCCTGCCTTCCACCTGTTGCGCCGTGTCGGTTACCCCTCTTCTTTGCGAGGTCATCGCGCGCCTGGCGGAGCTGCCCGCGTTCTATGAACCGGACGATCGCACTTCGAACCTCGTCGCAGTTCTGCTCGATGAGCTTTCTGCAGCTAAGATCGAGGATCTGCATCTGCCGATGCCTGCCGATCCGCGGCTGCGCCGAATGGCCGAACTGATGACGGCCTCGCCGGCTGATCGGGGCTCACTGGAGGAGTGGGCCCGGCGCATCGGCATGAGCAGTCGAACCATGGTGCGCCTGATCGCGCGCGAGACCGGGCTCAGCTTCGGGCGATGGCGACAGCAATTTGCGGTTATGCTGGCCGTGCAGGCGCTGGCTGAAGGTGCTTCCATTCAGCGGGTCGCCGCTTCACTCGGCTACGAGAGCGTGCCGAGTTTTGTGACCATGTTTCGGAAGGTGCTGGGAACGTCCCCCGGCCGCTACATGTCGGAGCGGCATCTTGGACGGCATTGACCCGAAAAGACCCAGAAGCAGACTCTCAACGCCTCTCGACCATTTCCCGAAACCGGACGTTAGTTAATGTCTATCCGGCCGCAGGTTTGACGGCGCATTGCGAACACGGTCAGGGGGCGGTTACCGCTATTAGCTGAGATGCGAGCATACGTTCGGCACAGTCCAAGCCGAATTCACATCGATGATGGCGTGGCCCGCCCCGGTATGAGAAAAGACATCGTCGCGGCGTACTCCGTAGCCGAAAACATTCCGATAATCTTGAGCGGCACGACGTCTTCGCGAATGCCAGCCAGCGCTTCAGTCAATCCTACCTTTGGTTATGTGCCAGCCGCTCTCAACGCAGAGCACGCAATTTTGCCCACGGAACACGGCGGCGGCTCTTCCATCCCCCTTCAAGCGCCAATCGAACCACTGCCAGCCCAACCGGGCGAGCTGCCCGCCATGGGCCGCACCGTAAGTGCCGATGTGCGTAAGACCGCTCTGCCATGCTGCGAAGACCGGCACGCGCTTCAGATAGGCGGCCGCCTCCAAACTTGGGGCATGGGCGATGTCATGCTCCGCATCGCCTGCCAGGATCAGCGTGGGCGCGTGAATGGCATCCAGCACCGCTTTCGGGTCGGGTGCGGGCAGTCGACCCGGAGCAGGCGCGGTGGGGCCAAGGCGTGGAGTCCCCGAAAAGAGGATGGTCGCCTTGATCCGGGGATCGGCTGACACCTGTGCGGCCAGGGAGCCACCGCAGGATTGGCCCGCGACGCCGATCGCCTGCACATCCAGCCGATGATATAATTTCGACCCGGGCCGCTCGTTCTCAGCCACTGCCCAATCGATCGCGGCGATCAGCTGCGGCACCGTGTTGCGCCCTATTGCGTCGCCTGGCTTCGGATCTGCGGGCAGCGGGGGCGATGGCGGCGGGGCCGGCGGCGATCCGGGAGCCGGCACTGGCGGATTCTCCTGAGGCCCCACTTCATATTTCGCCGCTGCGATCGGGCCACCCGAGATGATCAGATATCCGTGGCTCGCCATTTCCGTGAGAAAGATACGGAAGCGATTGCCGGCGTTGATGCAGGCGCCGTTGCCCCATGTGACGATCGGCAACTTACCAGCCTTTGCCAGATCCTTCGGATAATAAAGCGTGTGATCCGGCAGCCCCGGATCCTCGGTCATCACGGCCCTGAACGGGCCGGTGCCGAGAGGGGTGGAGGGAGGCCGATATGCCGGGCGCCCGAACGGCAGAGGTTTTCCGGTCTCGTCCTTGTCCTGCCCCAGAACAGGCGGTGGCTCGGCAAATGCTGGCGTGAGCAGCGACAAGGCCAGCGCCGCTGCAAGGCCACGCGCGCATATTCCCACAGCCGAGTTCCCGGTTTCGCTCATCACAGTTCGAGCCTCTCGATCGGGCCAACGATAAAGATGTAGGACAGCACGCCCAGCGCAGCCATCGCACCGATATAGACGAGCCCCCCGAAGAAGGAGCCCGTCTGCTGCACCGCGATTCCGATCACGATCGGCGTCACGATCCCCGCCAGATTGGTGCACAGATTGAAGAGACCGCCGGTGAGCCCGATCATGTTCACGGGCGCGACTTCGGAAATGAGCGTCCAGCCGAGATTGGAGATTCCCTGCCCGAAGAAGGCTACCGACATCACGAAGATCACGGCGGCATCGCTCTTCAGAAAGATGGCCGACACGATCGTCGAGGACAGAAAAAGCCCGGCGACGACAGGCAGCTTCCGTCCGATCGTGAGAGATCCTGTCCGCCGCACGAGCCAGTCCGAAAGTTGGCCGCCGATCAGCACGCCAACCGATGCGGCGATGAAGGGTAGCACTGCATAGAAGCCCACGCTGATCCACGCCATCTTGCGCTCCACAGCGAGATAGGTGGGAAACCAGGTGAGGAAGAAGACAAGCGTCGAATTGGTGGCAAACTGGCCGATCGAGGCGCCGAGGATCTGCCGACGCCCCATCAACGCAGAGATGTTCGCCCAGCTGAACGCCACCTTGGCAGGCGGTGCCGTCATGCCCCCATCCCGCTCGATCAGATCCAGCTCGGCGGCGTTAACGGTCGGATGCTCGCCCGGTTCGCGATAGAGCCGCCACCAGGCGAAGCCGAACAGCACGCCGATCGCCCCCACGCTCACGAACAGCACGCGCCAGCCAAACGTGGCCGTGATCCAGAACAGGAGTGGGCTCATGAAAGCGATGCCGAAATACATGCCGACCGAATAGACACTGTTGGCGCGTGCCCGCTCGGCGCGGGGGAACCAGGTCACCAGCACGCGGCTGTTGGCCGGGAAGCACGGCGCCTCTGCAATGCCGAGGCCAAGCCGCGTGGCGAGCAGAGTACCGAGGCCCGTCACCGCCCCCTGCAGCGCCGTGAGCGTCGACCAGATCGTGACCGACAGGAAATAGGTGACGCGCGTCCCCAGCCTGTCCAGCACCAGCCCGCCCGGAATCTGGGCGGCGGCATAGCTCCAGGAGAAAGCCGAGAAGACGATGCCAAGCGTAGCCGGCGCCAGCGCGAGATCCTTCGCCATCTGCGGCGCCGCGACGCTCAGCAAGGTCCGGTCCAGATAGTTGATCATCGTCGCGATCGCGATCAGCGCGAGCACACCGTAACGCGCCTTCGTCGCGCGGCGCGGATCGGCCGAGACAGCCGGGGCGGCTCGCGCGGTCACAGGCCGGGCCGGGCGAGAATATAGGCGACGTCGTAGCTCTGGGCGATGACGTCACGGCACCGGCTGCGCGTAACGGCCGCCATCATCGCGGGCTCGTCCGCCGCCAGCTCTGCCAGACCAATCCCCTCTACCACCACCACAAGGTCGAACCGTGGCTCGCTCATCGCCGGGCGCAGTTCCGTCTCTCTGGTCGCTCCGCCCGCGAACGCCGTGCGGTCGCAGCCTACATGGACGGCGGTAACCGAGGGCAGCGCGGCGATCTCCTCGATGATCGGCGCCAGCCGCTCCAGCGTTTCCGCCTCGGTCACGCCCTCGGGCAATGACGCCCGCAGCGTGGCGATCCCGCCACCAATGCCCTGCCCGCCCGTATTCGTCACGCTGCAGGCGGTCCGGAGGAAGTTGCGGAAGCTCGGCGCCACCCGCGTCGTCCATTCCGTGGGAAAATTCAGGCTTCGCGCATATTCGGGCGAAAGGAAGGTTTCGAGGGAATCTCCCTCATAAAGCGTGAAATAGCGTTGCCGATCGAGCGCGCGGTTCACGCCGCGACGCGAACGCAGGAAACCCGGCAGATCGATCCGTTCGGGCATGTGCTGGCGTGTATGCCATTGATTATATTCGGCATCACCTTCCTCGCTAATATCATGCCACATGATGACGAATGCCTCCCCAGCGAGCGCCATGCACCCCATCCTTCCCTTTTCGAGCCGCGCGGACGGCAGCTTCCGGGATGAACAATAAGGAGGGACCGCCCGCACGCCGCTGGTCCTGCGTGCACATTTTCATGGGAGTGCCCTTCCGCACGATCAGTGGGCCGAGGCGGGCATCCCCTGAAGCGCCGCACGAAACGCGCCCGGTGTAACGCCATAGGCATCGCGGAAACGCTTCGAAAAATGGCTCGCGTCGCAGAAGCCGCAGCGCCAGCCGACATCCGCGACCGACAGCGCATCGAAGCGCCGATCGCGCAGCATCGTCGAGGCCCGCTCCAGCCGGATGCGGATCAGCTCCCGCCCGTAGGTCGTTTGCTCCCGCGCCAGGATCTTGTGCAGATAGCGCGGCGAGATGCCGAGCGCGGCCGCGACCCGGCCCGCATCCAGATCATGATCGTGGAACATGTCGCACATGGCGCGCTGGATCCGCAGATAGATGAGCCGCGTATGCGTCGTGTTCATGCTGCGCGCCGGGCCGACGGCCAGCGCCAGCGCGCCCGCAATCTGGTCCGCGCAAAGATTATCGTTGCCCGGCGCTGCGTCCGCGATCAGCGGCGCATCGTCCAGTGCCGCCGCCAGCACCGCGCGCCAGGGCGTGCCGATCCGGATCGGGCGGGCCACCGCATCTTCAGGCTGCGGAATCCAGCAGCGCAGCCATTCGATCGGCAGGTGAACGCAGACATGATCCGCCCCCTCGCTGGATCGCACGCGATAGGGCTGACGATTGTCGAGCAGGACCAGTTCGCCGGGCGACAGCGCGATATCATGCCCGCAATGCTCGACCGTCCAACTGCCGCGACGGATATAATTGAGGTTGAAGCGCGGCAGATTGTTGCGCGCGATCGCTTCGCGCGACCGGATCACTTCATGGGCCGCACTGATCGAAACGGTACTGAGCTTGACCGCCCCGATTTCGAACTGACTGAGCCGCGCGTCCATCGCGCTCGCGGTGGAATCGAAATCGAGTTCGAAGATCGCCTCGCAGATGGCGTTGCGCCAGTAATCGACCCGATCACCCTGCGCGCCCTCGGTGGACCAGAACCGCGCCTCTAGCATACATCCTCCTCGCCACGGCTCCGGCGGGGCGCCGTGGCTGGCGCCGGTCCCGTCGTTGCGGGCCGCTCGATGTACCGTCTGGTTCATGTTTACGACAGCCATCGCCAATTGCAACGCGGCCGCGCGACACGCAAAAAAATCCCCGGCACGACGGCCGGGGAAGTGATCGATCCGGGAGAGGATCGGGTCAGAATTTCTTGGTGATCTCGAACGTCCAGATCCGACCGAATATGTTGTGGTTGTTGGTATCCACACCGGTCGTGCCCACCGTCCCGACCAGCACGATCGGCGGCGCCTTGTCGGTGAAATTCTGGACGTTGAGGCTGAAGCGCGTGCCCTCCAGCACGCCCGACGCATCATCTGGCATCCGATAGGAAAGGCTCAGGTCGAAGGTCGTCCAAGCCGGCACCTTGCTATCCGGCAGCTTCACGCCGGCCACCGTGATCGTCGCATTGTTGAGATAGGAGCCGATGTAATTGGCGTAGACGTTGGCGGTGAAGCCGCCGCGCGAATAGCCGATATTGCCACGCCCGCGATTGCTGACCTGGAAGCCATAGGTATCCAGCGCGTCGAACAGCGGGCCGGTCGAGGTCAGATTCTTCTTGAGGTTTAGGATCTTCGAGTAATTTCCGCCGATCGTGAACTTTCCGAGATCGGTCTGCAGCGTGTAGTTCGCCGTGAAATCGAGCCCGCTCTGCTTGACGTTGCCCAGATTCTGGCGGCCGCCGTTGATGATCCCGGTCAGCGTGCAATCGTTGATCGTGCTGGGCGTGAAGACGGCATTGCGATCGTTGAGGAAGGGCAGATAGGCCGGATTATAGGTGGCGTAATTGCCGTTCACGCAGGTCGTCGGCTGCGGCGCGACGATGAAATAGTCGCGATAGAGATCGCGGTTGGCCGCGCTGGATATGGCGAGCGTCTGGTTCGGCAGATTCTCGATCCGATCCTTATAATTGACGTTGTAATAGGTGATGCCGAGCTTCAGCGTCGGCGCGAAGCGCGGTGTCAGATCGGCGCCGAGCGACCAGACATGCGCCGATTCCGGCCGCAGCCCCGCCGTATTGCCCGTACGCGAGAGTACGGCGCTCTGTCCGGTCGCCGGGAGCGTCACCGCAATGGCGGGATCGCCCGCACCGTTCGCCACGTAGGCACGGTTGGTCTGGCCGACGGTGGCGGGGTTGGATTCGATCAGGGTCGGCGCGCGGAAGGATGTGCCCCAGCTGCCCCGCAGCGTGAGATCGGGGATCGGCTTCCAGGTGATGCCGAACTTCGGGTTGGTGGTGCTGCCCGCGTCGGAATAGCGATCATAGCGCACCGCAGCGCTGATATCGAAGCGCTGGACGAACGGTATCGCATTCTCCGGCCCGAAGACAGGAACGAACACTTCGCCGAAGCCCGACCATACGCCGCGCTTGCTGCTCGTCTGGCGCGAGATCTGATAGGCGTTGTTGAGGTTCAGCTTGTTCTGCGCGGTCAGGCTGAAGGCGTAGCTGGTGTATTCGCCGCCCGCCGCGATGCGGACCGATCCTGCCGGCAGATCGAACAGCGGACCGTCGATCTTGGACACGGTATCGAACTGGCGGATGCGCCCTTCCTGCAGGAAGGCGGCGATCAGCGGCAGAGCGCCATCCTGGGGCCCGGTCAGATAAGGATTGAAGGATGCGACCCGATCCCGCGTAATGATGGCCGCGATCGTCGTGTTCGCCTGTGGCTGGCAGACGTTGCAGCCGGTGGAAACGCCCCAGCTGGCATAGCTTTTCAACTGGAAATTGCGGCCCAGATCCGCACGCAGATCCAGCGTGTTGTTGAACGTCTCCTCATAATTCTTCTGGTCGAGCGGAACGCCCGGAAAATTCAGGCCAATATTATATACGAGCGTCTGGTTCGCCGTCGGATTGGGCAGGCCGCGGATATAATAAGGGCTAGAAGGCGCCACGGTGATCGAAAGATTCTGCAGCGCTTCTTGCGCGCGGGCGGTGTTTTCGCGGCGATTATAGCTCGCGGTATAGAGCAGCTCGATATGGTCGCCAATGTCTTGGTGGAAACGCAGCAGCCCCGAATATTGCAGGCGCTGGGCGAAATAATCGTAGAGATCGGCCGGATCGTACAGGGTCGGCTGGTTCGCGAGCGGCAACACCTGCGCGGCCGTCGGCACCGCACCATTGGTCGCGGGCAGACCGTAGACGGTCGATCCGATAATCAGTGCCGGCGTCTGGCCGGGATAGACGGTGGTGCCGATGAAGCGATTATCGTTGCCGCCATAAGGCCGCAGATCATAGCGCAGATAATCGCGCGCATTCTGCTTCACCCGGTTCTGGCGGGAGAAAGAGAAGCCGACCATGAAGCCGCCGGTCGACCATTTGTGTCCGGCGACGCCCTCCGCCTGATACTGGTCGTAAAGCGTGTGTGTGAAGCGCCCGGTCAGTTCCGCGCCTTCATAGTCGCGACGCAGGATATAGTTCACCACGCCCGCGACGGCGTCCGATCCGTAAATAGCGGAGGCGCCGTCCGTCACGACCTCGACCCGATCGATCGCAGCGAAGGGGATGACCGAGGGGTCCGAGACTTGGTTGATCACCCCCTGCGGCACCCAGCGATGGCCGTCGAACAACAGCAACGTCGCGTTATTGCCCAGGCCGCGGAGGTTCACGCCTTGCTGGCGGCCGCCGGTGCTGTTCTGGCTGGTGCCGATATTCGATCCTTGCGGCAGCTGGGCGATGATATCGCCAGCGGATCGCGCACCCGTCTCCAATATGGCGGCACGGCCGATATTGAGCGTCGCGGAGCCGACTGGCGCGACACCACGGATCGCGGTGCCGGTGACGATGATCTCCTCGATCTGCTTCTGGCCCGGCGCTCCGGCGGCCTCGTCCGGTGCAGGAGTAGCCGCCGGCAACGGAGAGGCGGCGGCGGCCGCGTCTCCCGCTGCCGTCTCTGCGCTGGCGGCGCCGGTAACGGGATATTGTGCCGCCTGGGCCAGCGCAGCCGTCGAGCAGGTGACGGCCAATGTGGCGAACAGAATGCCGCGCGCACGCGCGACCTTGGCCATGTCGATCATGATTCAGGCTCCCCTTTGCTTCACTTTCGGATCGTTGAACGGGGAAATTCCGCAGTGCGGAACGGGTCGATCTTGGATCATGTGAAGCTGGAAGAATGTCTAACGGAGCTTCCAATCCTTTCCGCTAGCTGAACAGGATCAATAGCATGTGCTGAAAATGCACGTCCTTTGGCAAACCGGGTCGATCTTTATTTGGCAGGGGCAGAACTGTTCGCGAGCGCAACATCAGCGGGAACGCCACCCAGCGCCCAGCGGATCGCCCCCAGAGCCAGTTTGCGGAAGCGGGGATCATCCCATACCTCCTCCTGATGGCCGATGGTGAGGTTCACCACCCGACCCTGCCCGTAAGGCTTGGCCCACATCAGCGGTATGTCCCCGTCGGGACGGCGCGATAATTGGTCCGGGGTCAGCGCGCGCGGATCGAGCCGCAGGATCACATGTACGTCCTTGCTGGAAAAGGGCGCTTTCATGACCGGAAACTGGTCGCGCAGCGTGAATGCCTTCGGGAAAGCGGAGGCTCCCGGAAATTTTGGATCGTCGTTCAGCAGCTTCATCGTCTCGACACGATATTCACTGTCCATGAAGCCGCCGATCAGATCGGTGAAAGCCGGCCATTCATAATAAGCGACCGTCGCGGCGTGACCGGCGATGAAGCCTTTGCCCTGCTTCACGAAGTTCAAAAGATCTGCCTTCTGCTGATCCGTGAGCGATCCCACGCCGGACCCGAGGAAGAAGACGGCATCGAAATAGCTCAGCGAATGCGCGTTGATCGGCCGCCCGGAATAACGCGTCCCCTGCCCCTTGATCGGCAGGTCGGTGATGAGCTGGCTGTCCGTGCGCAGCACGCTGATATAGGCGCCGCTTTCGCGCCCCAGCTGCTCGATCACACCCATCGCATGATTGATGCTGTCGTGCTGGAAGCCGGTTTGCACGTCCGCGATCACGAGCAGCTTCTTCCTGCCCACCCAGGGATCGCCCATGCCCGGCGGTGGCGTCCCGCCCGACGGTGGCGGCGCGGGAGGCGTCTGCGCGATGGCCGGGAAAGCGGCCACGGCCGCCCATGCGAAGATCGTCAGCGGGCGCATCGCCTTCCTCCTGTTCGTGCGAATCATGGCAGGCGATAGGCGACGAGCGTATCGGACATTTCCCGCCCACCGACCGCCGTGCCGCCGGCAGCCGCTACGACGACATATTGCCTGCCGTCCTTGCCCATGAAGCTGATCGGCGTCGCATGTGCGCTCGCCTCCAGATCGGCCTGCCACAGCAATTTCCCGGTGCGGCCGTCATAAGCGTGAAATTTCCGGTCGTTCGACGCGCCGATGAAGACCAGTCCGGATTTGGTGGCCATGCTGCCGCCCAGATTGGCCGCGCCCGTCATGAGCCCCTTCGCCCCCAGCGAGGGCGTGGTGCCGAGCGGGCTTCGCCACGCGATGCGCTGGTGGACGACATCGACCGCGACCAGCTCTCCCCATGGCGTCGCGCCGCAGGAGAGATAGGTGCCGTCGGGCGCCTTGAAGCTGAAGGCGGGCGTGCCGCGGCCACGTGGCGGGCGGGGCGCGTATGGCGCGGCGGGGCCGGCCTCCTGCCCCGCGTCGGGCACGGCCGCATGCATGCTCATCCCCAGCCCCGAACCCGCCTCCGCCTTAGGCCGATAGACGGCGCGATTCTGCACGTTGATGAAGTAAAGGCCCAGATCGGGATTGTACGATCCCCCTCCCCAGTTCGGCCCGCCAGTGGGCCCTGGATAGGTGATGGTGGCGTGATCGGGGCTCTGGCGCGGCGCATAGAGCGGCGCGCTGACAACCTTGTTCTCGTCCCAATAGGATTGGCAGAAATTCTTCATGCCGGGGAGGAGATCGGCCACCTCGTCGCGCGTCATCTGCGTGCGCGCGACCGGGCCGGGCGCGGTCGGGAAAGGCTGGGTGGGCCACACTTCGTCGGAGGGAGCCGACGGTTGCGGCGTCGGCTTCTCCTCGAAGCCGTTGAGCGGCGCGCCAGTCAGCCGCTCGAACATGAAGAACAGGCCGTGCTTGCCAGTGATCGCCACGGCCGGGATCTTTTTGCCCTCGCGATCCAGATCGAACAGCATCGCGGGCGTGGGCGAATCCCAGTCCCAGATGTCGTGATGCGTGATCTGGCGATGCCAGCGCAGCTTGCCCGTCGCCGCGTCCAGCGCGAGCAGCGTATTGGCATAGAGATTGGGGCCGCGCGCGTCGGCGTTGAGATCGCCCGTCGGCGCGTAAAGAATGCCGTTCTCGGCATCCAGCGACATGGTCGACCAGACATTGGCGCCGCTCACGTTGCGCCATTCGTCCCCCGTATAGGTCTCGTGCCCGGGCTCGCCTGGCTGCGGCACGACGTGGAAGGTCCAGACGAGCCGGCCCGTATGGACATCCCATGCGCGGATATCGCCCAGCGGACCGGGCGGACCAGCCTCGCCGGGGCGAGCCGCCGTGATGAAAAGGTCCTTGTAGATCGATACGGGGTTGGGGATCGTGTAGGTATCCCGCCGCGTCTCGCCCACCATTTCGGACGCGACGCCGATATAGGCGTCGATCCTTCCGCCCCGACCGAAGCCGCGCGCCGGCCGGCCGGTGGTAACGTCGACCGCCATCACATAGCCCCCATCCGTGCCGAACAGGATGCGCGGCGCAGTCTTCGCATCGCCCGGCCAATAAGCGATGCCACGCCCGTGGATGTTGGCCGGCGCCTCATATTTCCAGATGACCTTGCCCGTCTCCGGTTCCAACGCAGTGATCGTGGATTTCAGGTCGGGTTTCAGCGGATTGGTCGGCGTCGAGATATACATGACCCCGCCGATCAGGAGCGGCGTCACCTCGAAGCGGGCATCCAACCCCTGATCGCCCTGATCATGCTGGCCGGCGCCATAATGGAAAACCCACGCCTGCTTGAGGCGAGCGACATTCTTCGGGGCGATCTGCGCCAGTGGCGAGAAATTCATATTCGCGTCCCCGCCGCCATAAGCCGGCCACTGGCTCGGGCCGGACGGGCGCGGATAGGTTATCGCCGCCTGCTGTGTCGCGGCCGAACGCGGCGCGGAAACAGCGTCGGAAGAACGGGCCTGTGGAGCAAAATGGGCGACCAGATAGGTTTGCGCCACCTTGGCCTGGTCTGCATCCAGCGGCGCCCCCAGTCCGATCATACGCTGAATGATCCCCGCCCAATCCTCGGGCGAGCGGCGCTTGGCGATCGCGGTTCCGATCGCATGGCATTGCGCGCAGGTGGTGGTGACCAGATCATGGCCAGGGCCCGCAGGAAGCGGATCCGCTGGCTGCGCGATGACGGCCCACGCGGTCGCGACGGTAGACAATGCGGACGCGACGGCCCACCGCACCCATCGACGCCCTTTTTCCCCGTGCCCCGCCATTCCGCTCCCCTTCCGGCGGGTGATTGCAGCCCCGCTCGATTAGCACGACCCTAAACCCGGCGGGCTGGAGGCGGCAGTGCCACGATTGCACGAAAAGCTATGCTGTCCGTGCACGAGTGCGTCGGGGCCGTTCTATCAGTCGGTGTCCAGCCCAACCGGTTAGACGAAGCTAGCGCTGCAAAATCTCACTACTCGCCGCGTAACAACTGCACTGCCAGCGGCGGCATTGCTGGTCGGTCAGCCGTAGGTCTCGCGATGACCCATGTGTGGACGGCCCTCCGTTGGCAAGTACGAGCATTCGCCTAGCGTTGCTGGTTGGTGCGGCCATGTGTCCGACCTGTTGGTGCGGCGCATAGTGCCGCTGGCCGTAATGCCATTCGCGCGTCTCGGGTCCCGATCAATCCCGCGCACTCGAGGTGCTTGGGTCATAGTGGGTTTTCCCGATCCGGCGGTTCAACCGGCTTGTTGCATTAGCTCCTGATCGCCCTTTCCAACCTCGTCAGGCGCGGTCGCCCGCGCCGTGTTCCTTATGCCACCAGCGGCTCACGATACCGCTCACCGCTGGCCATCATCGCCCAGATCATGCGCGCGTTCTTGTTGGCGAGCGCAACCGCGGCGACCTTGGTCTTGCGGCGGGCGAGCAGCTGAACAAGCCACGGCCGCTTGGCGCCGTTACGTTCGGCAAAGCGCACCACCGCCATGGCGCCGACGATCAGCATCTGGCGCAGGTACTGATGGCCGGCCTTGGTGATGCCGCCGAGCCGCTCCTTGCCGCCGCTGGAATTCTGCCGCGGCACCAGGCCGATCCACGCGGCGAGGTTGCGGCCTGAGCGGAAGATCGCAGGATCGGGAACGGTGGCGACGATGGCGCTGGCGAGCAGCGGCCCCACGCCGGGTATCTCCATCAGCCGACGGCCAAGCTCGGTCTCGCGTGCGCTCGCCAAGATGCGGCGGTCGTTTTCCAGGATCTGCTCTTTCACAATGCGCAGCTGAGCCGCCAGCATCTCCAGGCAAAACCGCGCATCGGACGGCACCCGCTCGTCGGCAGGATCGGCGATCACGTCGAGGAGCTGCTCGATGCCGTTCCTGCCGATCGGCGCCGCAACCCCGAACTCGGCCAGATGCGCCCGCATCGCGTTCGACAGCTGCGTCCGTTGGCGGTTCAGGATCAGGCGGACACGATGGAGCATCATCGCGCTCTGCTGCTCAGGCGACTTGATGCCGACAAAGCGCATCGTCGGCCGGGTCACCGCCTCGCAGATCGCCTCGGCATCGGCTGCATCGTTCTTGCTGCGCTTGACGTACGGCTTCACGTACTGCGCCGGCATGAGTTTCACGTCATGCCCGAGCGCCACCAGCTCGCGTGCCCAGTAATGCGAGGTTGCGCAGGCCTCGATGCCAACCAGGCACGGCGGCAGCTTGGCGAAGAACTTTAGCATGCGGCCACGGGTCAGGCGCTGGCGAACCACCGCAACACCCTCCGCGTCGACCCCGTGCACCTGGAATACGTTCTTCGCGAGATCGAGACCTATCGTCGTGACGTTCCCCATCGTGGCTCTCCCTTCCGGCTCTCCGCAGATCATTCTGCGGGAGGGTTGGAGAGCCGTCCACGTCATCAATCCCGGCCATTCATGCCGCCCATTCCGCTTCCCGAAACCGGTCATCCGTTAAGGTGATCGGGCGCCCGCTAACGAGGCTTCAAGCCGACCGCTCGAAACGGCTTGGAGAGGGACTTGCCCATCGTTCCTGCTACAAAGGCTAAACGGCAACTTCCAACAAGAATCCAAAATTCGCGATCTTTGCCGCGCGACGCCTTCAGGCGCGCCAAAGCAAGGAGATGCCCGACACGCACTGAGCTAATCTTCACCGGATCGCCATTGGATCGAAGCTCGGCGTGGTTGCCCACCCTTCAAATGCCCGCCCGAGCCTATGCAGGGAGAATCTTGCCGCAAGTTAGCAAGATATACCTGACACAGCGGTCTGAAGAGCGGAACATTGCATTGAGGGCGTCGGTTCTAATGTTTGAAAAACAATAGTTTTTCGCAAACAGGAGAACCTCATGTCCGTGTTCGACCAAGTGATCGCTGCCGTCACCCCGCCGGAAAGCGATGAGGCACGGCTGGAAGCACGTGCCAACGCGCAGGCGGTGGCGGAGCCGGGCGGATGGTTCGCCATGATCCTCGATCACCATCTGCTGCTCGAGGACGCATTTGCCACGACCAGGGCGGCGCGAGATGCAGCGTCGCGCACCGCCGCGCTCAAACATCTTGGCGTGATTCTGACAGGTCATGCGATCGCCGAGGAAGCCGTGATCTATCCCGGGCTCGGCGAGGCAGGCGAAAAGGGCCATGCCACGATGGGTTATAACGAGCAGGTGATGGTTAAGATGCAGATGGCCATGCTCGAGAAACTCGAACCCATGAGCCAGGATTTCGACGACAAACTCGAGCATATCCGCGGCGCGGTCGCGCATCACATGTACCAGGAAGAGGGAACGTGGTTCATCGAGCTATCGGAAAAGGCGCCGGCAGCGGATCAAGCAAAGATCACGCAGCGCTATCAGGAGGAATGGTCGCGCTATGTTGGCGCGGACGCCTGACATAGGCGATAAGCTTTCGAACCGCTGACATAAGGCCGTGCCGCGAGGGGCGGCCTTTACGTTCGGGCGCTAGACTGCTTTCCGCTAAAAATTGCGTCGCGCTACAGACGCAATCGGCCTACGCAGGCATGACTATGCCGACGGGCGGCACGGAGATGTCGGCGTGTCGGTAGTGCAGCGGAACAATGTGAAGGTGACCGGGCACGGCGCCCAGACGATTGTTTTCGCGCATGGCTTCGGATGCGACCAGAATATGTGGCGGCTCGTTCAGCCCGCCTTCGAGCCAGAATTCCGAACCGTCCTGTTCGATCATGTAGGGGCCGGTGGCTCCGACCTCTCGGCCTATGACGTCGTCAAATATGATACCCTGCAGGGGTATGCCGACGACCTTGTCGAGATCGGCCGCGCTCTCGATCTGAACGGCGCCGTGTTTGTTGGCCATTCGGTCAGTGCGATGATCGGCCTGCTTGCCTCGATCGCCGATCAGGCGCTGTTCTCGAAGCTCGTGCTGGTCAGTCCGTCGCCCCGCTATATCGACGACGGCGCCTATCGCGGCGGGTTCGCGCCCGGCGATATCGAGGAGCTTCTGGAGGCACTGGCCGACAATCATCTCGGCTGGTCGGCGATGATGGCCCCGGTCATCATGGCCAACCCTGATCGCCCGGAACTCGGTGAAGAACTGACGAACAGTTTTTGCCGCACGGACCCTGCAATCGCGAAGCAGTTTGCGCGGGTGACCTTCACTTCCGACAATCGTGCCGACCTTGCGAAGGTCTCTGTTCCGACGCTGATCCTGCAATGCCGCGAGGACGCGATCGCGCCGCAGGAAGTCGGCAACTACGTCCGAGATCATATCGCCGGCAGTGAACTGGTCGTTCTCGATGCGACCGGCCACTGCCCCAACCTCAGCGCGCCGAAAGACGTCATCGCCGCGATGCGCGCCTTTGTCTGAACCGCCGCATTCCGGTTCCTGTGCACCGCAGGAGGATTTTAAGGATCTCTACGACACCGCGCCATGCGGCTATCTGTCGGTCGCGGCCGACGGAACGATCGCGCTTGCCAACCAGCGGATTTCGAGCTGGACGGGTTACGATCATGGCGCACTGATCGGGCGGCGGCTTCAGGACGTCATCAGCGTACCGGCGCGGATCTTCTATGAAACTAACGTCTCGCCGTTGCTGCGGCTGCAGGGCTTCATAGATGAGGTCGCAATGGATTTTCGCGCGCGCGACGGGTCGAAGGTGCAATGCCTCGTCAATGCCGCCGAGCGCCGCGATGCTGCCGGCGACCTGATCTTCACACGGCTGACGATTTTTCGCGCGATCGAGCGCCGGCGATATGAGCGCGCACTCGTCGACGCAAACGACGCGTCGCAGCGCGCCGCCGCGATTGAGCGCCAAGCGTCAGAACTACGCGAGCAGTTTATCGCGGTTCTGGGCCACGATCTGCGCAATCCGCTGGCGTCGATCAGTAGCGGCGTGCGGTTATTGACGGAGCGCGAGACGATCAGCACGCGTGGACAGCGGATCCTGACTCTGATGCAGGGCAGCGTGATCCGTGCGTCCGAACTCGTCGACAATGTCCTAGACTTCGCGCGCGGGCGGCTGGGCGGTGGCATTGCGTTGTCTCGTGACCAGCAGGCGCCGCTCACACCAGTGCTGGAACAAGTGGTCGCGGAACTCACGTCGGTTAATCCCGATCGCGCGATCGAGGTCCGCTTCGCCATTGCCGAGCCGGTCGATTGCGACCGTGTGCGTCTGGGCCAACTGCTGTCGAACCTGCTGGGCAACGCGTTGACGCATGGCGCCAAGTCGGAACCGATCCGCGTCGATGCGGCAACCCGCGAAGACCTTCTCGAAATCTCGGTCGCCAATGGTGGGCAACCTATCGAGGACGCAGTGATGGCGCGGCTGTTCCAGCCATTTTTCCGTGGAAATGGCCATATGCATAACGTCGGCTTGGGCCTTGGGCTGCACATCGCCTCTGAGATCGCTAAAGCGCATGGCGGCATATTGCGGGCACAATCAAACGCTCAAGAGACGCGCTTCACCTTTTCAATGCCGATGACAACATCGCCGCAAATCGAGATCTAGACCGCGATCGTCGCCTCGAAGTCGGCGGCGAATGCAGGCCTGTCGAGCGGCTTTCGAAACACTCGGCCAGGAGGGTCGCACGGCGAACAGGCATACGCGAGTACGAGCTATGGGTTCCGGCTGACTCCGGTGCCAGCGAGGCCCCTAAGCACCACCGCCGGGCATCGGAGATCATGGCCAAGAGTATGAGGGCCGACACTCGATGCACGGCGGAGCGATCACTCATCAAGTGGCCGGGAGCCCTCGGATAGCTCCCTGGAAGAGCCCGCCGGACGGAGTGATACCGTTCGATATGCGAGGCTGCCATCCTATCCCTGCCGGCGCGATCAACGAAGCTGACTGTCCTTACTCCCGCGACGATTGATACCTGAGACGGTGCGCGTCCGGTCCCGCTCGCTCTGGCACGCGATGCAGGTGCGAACACTGGGCACTGCATCTCGCCTCGCGGACGATATCGGCTCACCACAATCATCGCACCCTTCCGTCCCTTCGCCGACCGGCATCCGGGCACGCGCTGCCGAGACCGCATCCCTGACGGTGTCGTCGATCTGATCCTGCACGGCCCCATCAGGTGCCCATCCGTTTGCCATAGTTCCAACTATTCAAGAGAGGCGCCGCGTCGAGAGCGAGTGGTTCACGTATGAAGCATGATCATGCTCAAAGGGGCAGCCCGCGACGTATGCAGGGACAAAAGCATGTCGGCTCGCGATGTCGCCGGCTCCCACCTCGCGGTGTGATCTGGACGCGGCCAACCGTCATTGAATGTCAGGCAAGCCGGGCAAGAGCTTGTCGAGCGTGATCGGGAACTCCCGCACACGGATGCCCGTCGCGTTGTAGACGGCGTTCGCGACAGCGGCCGCCGCACCTGAGATACCAAGCTCGCCAATGCCCTTCGCGTGGATCGGGTTCGCGTGGACGTCGCGCTCAGCGAGGAAATGCACCTCGAGCTGGGGCACGTCGGCGTTTGCCGGGACATGATACTCCGCGAGATCCCGATTCACGAGCTTACCGTTCCGGGTGTCGTGGTAGAGTTCCTCGGTGAGGGCCGCGCCGATCCCGAACGTCATCCCGCCAAGGCATTGCGAGCGAGCCGTCTTCGCGTTGAGGACACGTCCGGCGGCGAACACGCCGAGCATCCGGCGGACCCGGATCTCACCGGTGACGACGTTCACGCCGACCTCGACAAAGTGGGCTCCGAAGGAGGCTTGGGTTGTCTCCTTCTCCTGCTTGCCCGGCTTGATGTGCCCGATCGCGTCAAGTCCTTCGCCGACCAGTTCGCTGATCGGTACCGACCTGTTGGCACCGATCGCGACGCCGTCCTTCAAGGTCAAAATCTCGACATCCACGCCCATTGCCTTGGCGAGCTTGTCCTTGAGCATCTCGCAGGCAAGGTAGACGGCGGAGCCCGACGAGCCGGCTCCCCACGAGCCTCCCGAGCCCGCCGCCGGTGGCGCATTGGTGTCGCCGAGTTTCACCTTGATGCGATCGACGGGGATGCCCAGAATCTCCGAGGCGATCTGCGCGAGGATCGTATAGCTGCCGGTGCCAATGTCGGTCATCGCCGAGGCTACGGTGGCAGAACCGTCCGAGTGGATCTCGACCTTCGCTGCGGACTCCATCAGCATGTTGCCGCGAACCGCCGAGGCCATGCCAAGCCCGATGAGCCACTCGCCGTCGCGCCGTTCGCCGGGCCTGGCGCGGTCGCTCCACCCAAAGCGCTTTGCGCCATCGTCGAGGGCTGTTGTCAGGCTACGCGAAGAGAATGGGACGCCCTTCTCCGGATCGACCGACGTGTCGTTCACCTTGCGAAGCTCGATTGGGTCCATGCCGAGCTTTTCGGCCAGCTCGTCCATCGCGCATTCGAGACCGATCATGCCCACCGCCTCGCCCGGCGCGCGCATCGATCCCGACAGGACGAGATTGAGCGGGATCTGTAGATGGCTGATCAGTCGGTTCTCGCCCGCATAGATCATGTGAGTGCCGATGCCGACGGGCTCAAAATAGTCCTCGCCGGGCAGGTTCGATACGAAGCTCTCCTGCCCGATCGCGGTCAGCCGGCCATTGCTGTTCGCTGCGAGGCGCAGTCGCTGCTCCGTATTGGAGCGCCGCACGGTCGCCTCGAATACCTGCTGGCGCGCCATCACCGCCTTTACCGGTCGCCCGATTTGCCTGGCTGCGATCGCTGCCGCAACGCTCTCCGGCGCGATGCCGAGCTTCGAACCGAAGCCGCCACCGATATATCGCGAGATGATGCGAACCTTCTTCACCGACAGTCCGAGGGCCTTCGCAAGCTGCGACGCATCCGATGTGGGCATCTGGTAAGCGCCGTACAGCGTCAGCGAGCCGTCCCCATCCCAGACCGCCGTCGAAGCATGCGGTTCCATCGCAGCAGAGTTCTGACTTGGCGTCGTGTAAGTCACGTCGATCGTGATCGGCGCCTGGGTCATGGCCTTGTCGACGTCGCCCTGCGAGAAATGACCCGGCGTCACGGCGTCGGGGGGCGTGTAGGCCTCCCCCCGGTTGACCTCGCTGTCGAAGACGCCCTCACCACGCTCGTAAGTGACGGGAAGCTGGAGCGCTGCGTCTCGCGCCGCCTCGTAGCTCTCCGCGATTACGATTGCGATGATTTCGCCGGTGAAGGCGATCTCCTGGACGCGCTGGGTTGGCGCTTTGGTGTCTCCGCCCTGTCCCGCGACGCGAATGAAGCGATCGAAGTCCCAGACCACGTCGATCACGCCAGGAAGGGATCGAACCACGTCCGCGTCGATGGAAACGACCTTGCCAGCCCCGATCCTTGCGCTCACGAGAAAGCCGTAGGCGAGACTATCGAAGGCAAACTCTGCCGCGTAAGTCGCAGCGCCGGAGACCTTTTTCGGGCCGTCGACGCGGTCGAAGGGTTGGCTGATGGCGCCCTGAACTCCTGTGTCGAGCAGGCTGAACGGATGGGGCTTGTCCATCGTCAGACTCTTGGTGTTGCCGAAACCGAACATGCTCATGCTCCCGTCAGATCGCGCAGAACCGCGATCAGCGTGCGGCGTGCCAGAGGTATCTTGAAATCGTTGGAGCCGTGGCCTTTAGCTTCGGCGAGCAGCGCGTCGGCGGCGGCAGCGAAGACGTCCCTACTCGGGACCTGTCCGACCAGCACTGCCTCAACGCCGGGATCCCTCCACGGCATCGGACCCAGCCCGCCAAAGGCAAGCGAGGTACTGGCGATCCTGCCATCCTCCAGACCGATGACGGCGGCGACGGAGACGAGGGCGAAGGCGTAGGACGCGCGATCACGCACCTTGCGGTACGCCTGCCTGCCGACGGGCGGCTTCGGCAGGGATATGTGCGTGATCAGCTCGCCGCGCTCGAGCACGGTCTCGATGTGAGGCGTGTCGCCGGGCAATCTGTAGAAGTCGTGAATCGAGATGCGCCGTCGGTCACCATCCGCCTTGAGGGTTACGATCGTCGCGTTGAGCGCCCGCATCGCCACCGCCATGTCACTGGGATGGGTGGCGATGCAGTGATCGCTGGTGCCGAGCACGGCGAGGATACGGTTGATGCCGCCGATCGCGTCGCAGCCGCTTCCCGGCGCGCGCTTGTTGCACAGCGGTTCCAGGAGGAAATGGGCTGGCAGGTCACGCTGATCGATCTCGACCAGCGCTCAGGCCTCGGCGACCGCTACGGAATCCATGTCACGCCGACGACCATGATCATCCGACGCGGCAGCCCGCAGCATATGATCGTCGCCAGCGGGGTCGAGGCCTATCCCAACCTCGCCCAGACAACCTATCAGGCTGTTCGGCTCCTGCGCGGAGACATTCGACCCGAACAGTTCATGACGGGCGCCGGGGAGGATGGCGGCTTCTTCGACGCCCTGGGCTTGGGCCCCGTTGCCGCCACCGGTCCAGGCAACTACGCCGAGGGCGTCACCGACCTGAGCCAGCCGGCGATGGACGGGCCGGGGCAATGACGACAGCCTCCCAACGCATCGGGTCTGCCGGGGCCGGCCCCATGGCACGAACTGGGTCAGCTCGGGATGATAGTGCTTTCCCCCTGCAGGGCCAGCAATCGGACCGCTTGCCGGTCAAAGCTCATGAAGGTCTCGCCGCCGAGCCATTTCCCGGAATGAGCGATGACACCGTCGGCAAAGTCGCCGCCTGCCTCGAACAGCGCGAGCCCGGCCTCGACCGCGCCTCTGTCGGCGGCGACTTTGTCCGCCGCGATCAGAGAGCGGATCGCGGCGGCGGTCTCGGATCTGCCGAGCTTATAGACGCGCTGCGTGACCCAGCAGAACTCCACCAGGCACGTGACCGGCAGGGCGATCAGCGTCGCACGTTCCAGGGCATCCTGCGCCAGTCGCGCCTGCTCCGCGTCATCTGCGATGATCGCGCGAACGAGGATGTTGGTGTCGACGGTGATCTTCACAACTCGCCCGCCCACCCCCTGGAGATCGCCTCATTCATGTCTTCGATCGAGATAGGCGCCTGGCCCTCCCGCTTCAGGGCGCCGAAGACAGCCGAGATGGCACCGCGCGGCTCTTCTGCGCGTACTTCGATCCGCCCGTCGGGCAGCTTCTCAATCGCGATCTTCGATCCCGGATGGACGCCGAGATGGCGCAGCAAATCCTTTCGGAGCGTGATCTGGCCTTTCGCGGTCACCGTCAGGGTCGTCATCGGAGAGGTCCTTCTATACCCCCACAAAGTAAGGCAGATCATCCTTACGTTCAAGCCGATTTGGCCAGATCGGAACAAGGGTGAGGTGGGCAGGCGATGGAACCACGCAGCCTGGATCCCGGCGGTGCCACCATCCACGGCTGTTCGCTGTGGTCCAGGCATCCGCGCAATGCTCCGCCCCGTACATGGGGCTACACCCATGAATATGGGTCGCACAGGACCCGCCGCGGGTCCGCTCACCGAGGGCTGGCCACCATCTGCACAACATGGCGGTGACCACGGCGTCAGCGAGGCACCAGGCGACGGACGCAGCCGCAATTCTCCGAGCGGCGAAGCGACGATGTCGAGGCGACTGCCCGGGCTGGTGCCGAGGTGTCGGAGCGCCAGAGCAGGCAAGATCACCGAGCCGTCCGCACCGATAGTCAGCATCAGATTTTCCTCCCCGCGTTTCCCTCAATCCCCTGAGACGGCGAAAGCGCGCATGTGGGGCGTTTCCTCGTGCTGAAACACACGCGCCTCTTGTCGTGGGCGGCGATCCTCCCGATCATGGCGACGTCTGCGAGCGCAAAGGATCGAAGCGCCGTCCCTTCGACCGGCGCAGTCCCCCGATCCGCCATGCACCCCGTAAGCGATGGAAGCGAACTGCGGGCTTCGCTCGGCCGCGTCCCCGTCACGCGTGACTTTCCGCCGGACTTTGCGGACACACTGCGCAAGAGTGCCCCCATCTTCATCGTCGAAATGAGCACCGCTCCGGGCTGTGTTCCCTGCGGAGACCTGTGGTCACGATTACAGATGATGCGGACGACATATGGACTGCGCATCGCTCTGATCACGCCGGACGAAGCGATGCTCCGGTCGGGCCGGTTTGGCCTTCCCTGGGTTGGCCACCCACTTGCATGGGCACGCGCGATCGAAGACCCGAACCGCGCGGTCCCGGTCGCGATCGGCACCGATCATGCGGCCAACGTGGCGCGGAACATCTACCTGGCGTTCAAGATGATGACCGGCGTGCGCGCCGCCGTCGGCGTCCGCGCCATGGCGAAATATACCGGCATCGTGGGCGTGTCCGCCCCACCGCCGCCGTCATCCCGGAGGTGAGCATGGCGGGCTCTCCTTCCTGGCTTCTCCTGCTCCAAGGGTATCCGCCATGGTTTTTCGATCGCCACGCCTGACGTTCCTCCAAGGCGGACTTACGCTCGCTCTGAGCATCGCCGGCAGCGCGCCGGCCTGGTCGCAAGGCTGGGCGGAAAGCTGGTTCGACAGCGCGACCTACACATCACCGGGCAGCTTCGAAGACCAGACAAGGGGTTATCTCACCGCCGGAGGAATGTCCGGTCGGGTGGACGTCCATAACGACTATCTGATGAGCCTGACGCTACCGAAGGTGAAAGCCGGCTGCGGCGGCATCGACATGTTTCTGGGTGGCATGTCGTTTCTCGACCCGGACTATCTCGTCCAGAAGCTGGAAAGCATCCTTCAGGCGGCTCCTGCCGTCGCCTTCCAATATCTGCTCGAAACCCTCGACGAAAAAATGGGAAACATCGTCTCGAAGATGGAGGCCGCCACCAACTTCCTGAACTCCATTCAGGTCAATGACTGTCGTCTCGCTAATAGAATGGTCCAGATCGCCAAGGGTGACGACAATATGTCGGGCATCATCGAGGAGATGACCGGATATAAATCGGTGCGCGCCGGCTTCTCGAAGAGCTTTCAGCAGAGCCGCGAGCGGATCCAGGCGAACAACAACAATCCGACAGAGGATCTGAAGGACGCGCTCGCCAACTGCCCGTCCGAGGTGACGGATATCTTCCGGACCGGGTCGCTGCTCGCGCATGCCGCCTCGCGCGTCGGTGCGGGCGACTGGGCCGATGTGATGCGGGCCAGGGTCGGCGATGTCTACATGCGGTGGAACGAGGCCGACAGGGTGCCCCTCTTCTCCGCTATTCCCGCCTGCCCCCGCCAGGATACGGAGTCAGCCGACGACTTTCTGAGCGGGCGCGTTCAGCGGCGCGCGCTCTCCGTCCCCGGCAGCGGGTCGGACTGCACGAATGACGGGGGCAGCGGCGCGCTGGCGCTCGCGCGCGCCCGCATGGAGACGATCGCCACGAAGATCCGGACACGGGTTGCGCTGACGGGGGACGAAAAGCAGTTCGTCGCCAATGTGGGTACCCTGCCCGTCTATCGGATGCTCGAATGGGGCGTACGCGAGGGCGTTTCGTCTTCGGTCATTGCGGATACGGATGAGCTGGTCGCGCTGACGCTGGCCTATCAGATGCTGGACGACCTCAACCGGTCGATCGACTTCGCGCTGAGCAATGCCGAGCGCGGGGCGACCACGGCGGGAGCCAGCGACGCTGCCAATGCGAATATCTGCCAGACCCGAATTCTGACGAAGGGCATCGAGCAACTTCGCATTCTGCGCGAGGAAGTGCTGCGTCAGCGCGCCCAGATGCGTCAATCGTATCTGGCAGCACTCGGCTCGGCCAACCTGTCGGCCAGCTATTCGGGGTTGCTCCGCCAGCGTGACCGGGACGCCCGCGACGCCGCGGGGGCTGCCGCGAACCGGGAACATTGAGATGACGTCGCGCCTGCTCCGTGCTGTCGTTCCGATATTTGGCTTTGCCCTGGCGCGCCCGGCTTCCGCCATCGACGCGAGCTTTTATACCTACAATGGCTTTTCCGAGACGGTGGACGCGTTTCGGCTCGTCGCGATGATCTTTGCAGATCCGCGCTACGAGACATTGGTCGTCATCATCGCGGTCGTCGGCATCTCGCTGGGTGCCTTGCTCGCCAGCATCCGTGGCCAGGCCATGGGATTGGTCGCGTTCGGCTTCCAGATGCTCGTCGGCGTCGGACTGTTCGTCGGCATGATCACCACCACCGGCACCGTCCATGTCTACGACAAGGTCCGGAATGCCTATCAGGCCGTTGGCGACGTTCCGAACCTCCTCGTGCTTGTCGCGGGCACGACCAATCTGGTCGAGCGTGCGTTGGTCGAAACGATCGACGACAATTTGCTCGATCCGACGTCCAAGGTCGAGTTTGGCGCGGGCGGCCACATGTTCGACCTCTTCTTCAATGCGGTCGCGCCGCGCGGCCCCATGACCGACACGTTCCTGGATGCGACGATCAAGGACTATGTCCGGCAATGTTATCCGGTCGCACGCGTATCCGCGGCTTATGGCGTCGATGACGACCGCCTGTTTCGCACGGCGACCGACCTGCCGGCGGCATTCGCCGCGATGTCCGGCCCCGCCACTTTCTCGACGGTCTACACTGCAGCCGACAAAGGCGGCACGACCGTCAGTTGCGCGGACGCATGGTCGCACATCTCCGAGCGTCTGTCCGACCCGGTCTTGTTCGATGCATATAGCAGCCAGGTTTGCCGACGGTCCGGGTTCGACGTGACACAGGCCGTTCAACTGACGCGCTGCCGGGCGCAGATCGGCGAGATCGGCCAGACGATGATGGGCACGCCCCTGTCGCTACAAGCGCTCATGGGCAACATCCTGCTTGGCAACAGTGTCGGCGATGTCCTGTTCGAGGACAGTCCGGCATCCGCAGCGCGCGTCATGGCCAATCGGGCAGTCCTCTCCTCGGGTCTGGCAACGATGTCGGTCGCCAACGAATGGCTTCCGACCATTCGGGCAGTCGTCTTCGGGATCATGCTCTTCATGGTGCCAGTGGCGTTGCTGTTCATCCTGACGCCCATCAATCTGCGGGTCGCGGGCTTTGCGCTGGGCCTGTTCGTGTTCGTGGCGCTCTGGGGCGTGATCGACGCGGGCATCTATCAACTGACGCTTGGCCGGGCGATGGGCGCGCTGAGCGAGATGCGGGCGAACGCGGTTGCGGCCAATGCCTGGCTTCTGGCCCCCTCTTCTGCCCAGAAAGCGCTCGCCATTTTCGGTAGCTTCCGAACGGCTGCAGCCGGTCTCGCCGGTGCATTCGTGTTCACCGTCTTCCGCTTTTCCGGCAACATCTTTTCCGCAGTCACGGGCGGCGCACTCGGCGTCAGCGGCCAGGCAAGCGAGGCCGCAGCCCCTCTTGCCACCGGTGAGGGATATGCCTCGGCACTGGAGGCCCAAGGGTCCGCTGTCGGGACGTTCGCGCGCAGAGCCGCGGCCAGCAGTTTCGGCGATTTCGGTGAGCGCAGCAGCTTCGCGCGTAACCGGGGCTTTGGAGCTGCCGACGGCTATCTGTCCGAGCGCGCGAGCGCCGTTCCCGGCGTCCCTGCCTTTGGCATGGGCGGTATAGACGCTGCGCGCGAACTGGGCGGCCTGGCGCCGGCGCTGACCAATGGCGATCTCTCGCATCCCGCGACGCGCGATGCGATCCGGGCGAATGCGACGACGTCCGCCCTTCACCAATTTGCGGAGAAGGACGCATTGCGGTCGCTTGGCACCCGCTATTTCGGGAACGGCCCGTCCGGCGAGCGCGCCTTCGCGTCCTTCTCGCAGAACCTGATACAGTGGCGCGCCTTCGGCGACACTCGGGCTTACGGCATGATGATGGACGGGGTAGCGCGCTATTTCGAACGCGCCGGCTATAGCGAGGACGATGCCCAGCTGAAGGCCAGTGGTGTCATCGCGGATGCGTCTGCCGATCCCACATTTGCCAAGCTCATCGCCAACGCCTTCGACCAGAATGGCATGCTCGCAAACGACCTGACTGCGGCACAGGTTCAGGCGGGTGCGATGGCCGGGCGCCGGGATCATGCGGGCGATGCGATCGCTTCTGTCGAGCGCGGGAATGTCGCCACGGAACAGGCCCATCGAACCGGCGGCAATGCGGGTCAGCGCGATGCTGCCGCGATGCTGGGTCTATCTGTCGGCGAAACCAGCCGCCGGATCGCCTTCATCAACGCGCTTTCCGGAGAAGCCCGATCCACCGCCATCTCTCAGCTTGGCCGCGCGACGGGCCGCGATGAGGCGCGCGTCATGCGAGCGCTCGAAACGTTTAACGCCGCAACTCAGATCGGGACCGCCGACGGAGTTACGGCAGAAGCAGCGCGCGAACGGACGACCATCTACGGCCGCACGCGCGAGACCGCAGGCTATGATCTCGCGGACCGGGCCGGAAAGCTCGATGCACAGCGCGAAATCGAGCACGACGGCGTGCGTCAAGCGGCGCGGATCCGCGAGCAGCGACAGGAGTCGAACGAAGCCGGTTTTGCGCACGGTGCGCGCGCGGCGGGAACGTCGGTTCGCGAGGCCGCACACCTTGATGCGTTTATCGGCGCGCTGCGGTCCACCGCCGGAAACCAGGTGGACATCGCCGAGGGTGGTGCGACCGGGATCGCCGATCGTGCCCGGAATGATCGCCTGTCGCAGGTCGTGGGAAGCGAGCGGCTGACCCGGGCACAGGGCCTGTTGCGAAATGCGGGCGTCACATTGTCAAAGCGCCAGATCGCGATGGACCAGGACGGCGACTTCCATCTCAATTTGAACCCGCGGAGCGCTGCACAGATGTGGCGGGCGGGTCTGATCAACGAGAGCCAGCTTGGAGCGATTGCGAACGGCGGCACGGCCCGCTTCAGCTTCGCACATGACGACCTGCTCGTCTCGAGCAGCACCGGCTTCGAGCGGTCGGCGCGCAGCGACACGAGCACGAGGTTCGAGGCCGGCAAACAAGCTGGTCCGGACACGATCGAGCATTTTCTTGGTGGCGGGGCCGATGGACAGGCCGAGATGGCAAACTGGCTCAGGGGCGGTTTTGAAATGGACCGCAAGGGTCGTTGGCGCTTGAAACCGCAGGTCGCGGACACGCTTCAGCGTGATGTACAGGCGATCATGGTTCAGACGGGCTGGTCGAGGACACTCACTCGCAGCGCTGACGACACCAACTCAGTTGGAACGGATATTTCGGCGACTGTCTCGGCAGACGCTCGGCGCGGGGGTTTTTCCAAAGGGGCAAGCCAAGGCCAGTTCGGAGCTAGGGGCGGCGCTGGCGGCTCGTTTAGTATCGTTACGTCTGATCGTGGGGCGACCAGTGAAAGCACCTCCAGCGCTCTAGATATCGTCAATTACGACGTTCGTGCAGTTATCTCCAATGCCGAACGCGCTGCTGCCCGATCGAGCAATCCGACCTCCATTTTTACAAAAGAACTTGCAGAACAAATTATTGGTACTCGAGGACTGCGTAACCGCTACCTCAATGACGCGGATTCTGGACGTGGAACTGCCGACGTCACCAGCCCCATTACTTCGATTGAGCAAAGGTCAGTATTGGCTTCCGGCAGGTTTTCTAACGACCTCGCGAACGGCCCATTCGATGGCGACAGCGAATTTAAGGAGCGGCGCTAGTGCCGAGCTCGATTGTGGTTGTGCCGGTGCCAATATTTTGGCGATCTAGGATCCAGCGGATCTGCCAATGGGTCAATATAACCACCAACCGATCGCCTGGGAGCCAATTCCTCGCGTGGCTCGCTCACCCATTTCCATCGATAGTGGTCCATCCAGGCGCCCACATAGCCGAGCCCAAGGACGATCAACGGCGTGAATGGAAGAAAGACGACGTTCAGATAGCCCGCTGCAGCACTGGCATAAAAAGTGTCGAGACCGGGACTGAACCACGATCCGAGCTTGCCGGCCCAATAGAGGGCTACACCGATCCACCAGGCCTTGGCGTACCAGGGATGCCAGATCGATCGGGATATGCGGGGTCGCTCGCCGGCCAGACTATTGGCCTCGGTCGCCGCGTCGGGTGCTCCATCAACCGTGTCCATTGCCGGGGCCCTTCCCTTTGCGATCCTATAAGATCAGGCGGCGCAACGGCACTGCCCCTCGCACACCGCCCCGCACATTCGTCGCCGACCACCCACCCTATTGGCTACCCCCTTTTCCCACCCTCTTTCCTCTTCCGCTCCGCGCGGTCCGCCTATGTCATCGTGTCTGATCCTCGGAGATAGCATCGCTCTTGGGATCGCGGCTGCGATCACCATCCTGTGGCCGAGCGGTTGCGATGTCCGGGCTCGGGTGGGGGCGACGACGAGCGACATCAGCGCCCTCGTGCCGGCGAAGCACTATGATCTTGTCATCGTGTCCGCCGGCTCGAATGACGCGACAGGCCCTGCTTTCGATCGCGACATTGTGCGGCTGAGGCAAAGGCTGCGTGCCGGCCAGATAAGCTGGATCTACCCCCGCTCCCGCCCTCGCGCCTGGAGCGTCTATCGCGCTGCCAGCCGGCATGGCGACCGCACCATTGATCTGGCGGCACTTGCCTCCCGTGACGGCGTGCATCCTGCGGATTACCCGGCTGCCGCGCGAGTGGTACTGACCCGGGCGTTTCGGTCCGGCGGCGAGGTGCCGCAATCCGGGTAGCGAAGCGCAGCTTCATGCGATCATCGCCGCAGCAGATCGGTGAAGCTGACCTGCCCGTCGAACAATGCGCGCGCGATGAGATGCGGTCGCTGTGCATTGCCGTACGCCCGTCTCACCCCCTCGACATGCTCGTGCGCGGTAGATCGGCTAACACCCAGCAATTCAGCTATTTCGCCATCATTCTTTCCACGCCCCACCAGGACGAGCGCATCCATTTGACGGGGAGTGAGCCCGGGAACCGGCATGTTTTCCGAATTCCCCCGCAATCGCATGATCCGCCGGGCTGCATCGAACGCGAAGGTGCCGCAAAGCTGCGCTGCCCATAAGGCGGTGTCGCTGGGACGATCGTCGGAGGATGCCGCAAATGTGCATGTGCCATGATATTCGCCGGGAATATGCACCGGGATGGTAAAGCCGCTGACGAGCCCGAAACCCAGTGCCTCCGCCAGTATCTGCTTATGCCGCGCGGTCAGCTCGACAATGTCCTTCACATCGCTCCACATGAAGCCGTGCGGCATTCTCGTGCTCGCAAGATGAATCGGGTCGTCGACAAAGTATCCCCGTTCGACAACATGCTCGATCCAGTCCGCATCGTAGGATGTCAAACGGATGGCGTCGGCCGCGGGTCGAGACAGGTCGACATGATGTCCCATCGCGAACTGGGAGAAGCCCAGCTCCGACGTCGCGGCAAGAAGCGCTTCGTACAGCGCATGCTCGGTGACGGCATCTCGGAATGCCGCGAGGAGCCGCTCCAACTTGGCCAAATAGATCATTGGCGTGTCCTCGGCGAGCGCGACGGCGCTCAGTGCCTTTCTCCACGCTGGGAGCCGACAATCCTCTCACGCCGGACGGCGGTTACGCTTGATCTACGCAACGTAGAGCGTCCTTTGCTGAAAATTGCAATATTTCTGTAACATTCTCGGCAATTTTCGCGCACTCACCTCCGGGTTGCACGTGAGAGACATGACGGTGGGCCGGAGAGATCGACCAAAGATCAAGGATAGAGCCACGCTTTCCGAAACGCGGCGACGGAGATCCATGCCGCCCGTCATGGCATTTTGTCTTCCACCGCCCATTTGAATAATGGAACGCTGCCCCAAAGGTTGTCAGCGCGGGGCCCGGCTCGCGTCGGCTGCCGGGCGCCGCATCCGCTTCGCCCGAACCGCCGCGCGGGGCAGCTATGACCGGATCGGGGGCTTTGCTCTGCCGGCGGAACGACTATGGCTGGATGAACGGGGCAGTGAGGCACAACCCGCCTCTTCCGCCCCGTTTGGCTGATGGCTTTAAAGAAAGAAGGTAGCAGGAATGAACAACGCCGACATCGCAGACGCCGTGGCAGCCAGCCAGGGCATTCCGAAGACGGATGCGAAGAAGATCGTCGACGCCATATTTGCAGCGATTGGCGAAGCGGCCGCCAAGGGCGACGAGGTTTCGCTCGCCGGTTTCGGCAAGTTCAAGGTCAAGGACCAGCCCGAGCGGCAGGGTCGTAATCCGGCGACCGGTGCTGCGATCACCATCGCAGCGTCGAAAAAGCTGGGCTTCACACCAGCCAAGGCGATCAAGGACCGTCTGAACGGCTGATCGGATGCCCGTCGGCGTCGTGTCGAAAGCGCGGCGCCGACAATGACACGCTGTTCACGGTCGTGATCGGCCGTCTCTTCTTCAGCCTCGCCACCGGAGCATCCGTCGCCCTTGGCCCAGCGGCAACGGCGTCGTTGGCATCTTCTGCCTTCTTGCGTCGGCCCGAGATGATGCCCGGTGTGACGATGCGAGACCGCCGACGTGTCCGGGAACCATGGCCGTCGCTTCTTCGTTCAGAACAAATGAAGAACGAGGAAGAGATGATGTCAAATCCGATGCACAATCCCAAACTCGACGAGCATCCCGGATCGAATACCGAGAAGGATCCGGTGGAGTGGGTCTCGGGAGATGAGCCGATGACCGGCGCGCAGGCTTCCTATCTTACGACGCTCAGCGAGGAAGCAGGAACAGAATTGCCGCCGGAAGATCTTAGCAAGGCTGACGCCTCCATCCGGATCGATGCCCTCAAGGAACAGCTTGGGCGCACCTGATGTCCGAACGCCAGCGACAAACCCCTGCGCGCCCCCGGGCTCGCGCGCCGGGGTCTGCTCCCCATCACCAGAAGCGCTTGGTATCGACCAGATTTTCATAGGCCTCCGCGGCCGCCTCGATCATGGCCGATTTTTGTCGCGCGGCCGCGGACACGACGTCGATGTGGTCAGTCAGGCCGAGGCCGTTCAACACCTCTGGCGCTGTTGCCAGGTCGTTGAGCGCGCCGAGCTGTTCTTGAAGATTCTCAAGCGCAGCGATGAAAGCCTTGTAGCGCCGTCGTTCGTTTTTCCGATCGAAAAGAGATCGAAAAAACTCAGCAGCATAGCGTAGCTTCTTCGAGTCCTTTCTCACCTCATGCCGTGCATGGTCGTCGGCGTAGCTCAGGTCACGTCCGTCTTTCTTCACCTTCTTGCGGAAACGATCGAGCGCGCGCGATGCGAAATCCTGGACGGGCCGTGTGCGATCGGAAGCGGTGTCGGCCACGTCCAGCCACGCACCGTCGGCGGTCCACTCCGCCAGGTCCAGCATCACAGCGCGCGCGCGGCGGTGGGCCAGCGTAGCCTGCACATGATCGTAGCTACGCTCGCGCGCGCCGGCGATCCGGTCGCGCAGTTCGCCTGGCTCGGTGCGCTCGAGCAAGACGTCGAGATTGCGCGCACTCCCTAGTTCCCCGGCGAGCCATCGAAGCTCTTCCTGGAGCCGGCGGCCCTCTGGGTCTGCCAGGATCGGCTTGAAGATCGAAAAGCCCGATCGCAGCCTGCGAAGCGCGACCCGCGACTGATGCAATGCATCCGCCTCGCGCGACTGGACCAGCAGCGCCTCATTCAATCGGAAATGCCGGATGCAAGCGTGGACGATGGTCTGGAAGGCCTCGGCCGACGTCATGTCGTGTCTGAGCGTCAGATGCCCGGCCTTGATGGCGGCACGTGGGGCGTCCGACAATCGATAGCCGCGTTCCGATTTGGTCAACACGCCCAGACGAACCGGTGCGATCGCATCCAAGCGGTGCGCCACCGCGAAGAGCGCTGCCGGCGTGCCCGATTTGAGCTCAAGTTCGATCTCGACGATGCGGGCGGTACGATCGCCCGCTTCCACCCGGCCGCGATCGATCACAAGCTCGACGACGGAGCCCCCTTCTTCCACGGTCCAGGACCGGCGCTCGATCGCTACCTGAAAGATCGGAGCGATATCGTCGGCTTCGCGGCCGAGCACGGACCGTATCGGGGTCGTGTCATCCAGGATGGGAACATCGGTGTCGACTTCCTGCTCCCATTCGGAACGAGCGAACAGCCCGGCCGTCGTGCCGCCGCTCGCCTTGACGGTCTGGATGCGTGTGTCATTTTCCTGGCGGATCCGGAGCGACATACCGGCTTTCGCCAGGTCGCGAGCCGGCGTGTCGAAATAGAGCGCGCGCTGCGAACGCAAGGAAGGTTCGTCCCGAAGAAGATCCGATGCTCCAATCGCCGTGGCGGCCTCGGAGGTCACCTCCAGCTTCAATTCAATTTCAATCGGCATTCGCGCCTCGCTCGACAGTGCTCGATGACAACCCGTCTGAGACGGATCGGCTGCACCCCTCGGCAAAGACCGGCACGGACATCGCCCTGACAGGAGACCAGACGGGCCTTGTAGACGCCGGAAGAGTCCGGTGACGTGACAGTGCAGCAGCGTGTGCGGGTCCGGGCTTCGTGTCCGCCCCGGAACTGCCGGTTGGTAATGGCGCGCCGGTCCGCGGATCTCCCGGCCACGTGACCCCCGCGCCCGGCCAGTCCAGGTTCGGGTGGTTCAAGGACCCGCTCCTTTTATGGCGCGGGCCTGGTCCCCTCTCCGCCGTCTCGCATTGCGACCGTCTTGTCCCTCCCCGAGCCAGCATGGCGGCATCGGCAGGCCCCGTCGATGACGACATTGATCATCGAGCCGAAGGGCAAGAGACAATCGGATCGCCGGCCCGAGGGGCTGTACCATTGCTGCTGGCGCTGCCACGGCAAACAGGGCGTGGGCCTTTCGTGAGGCGGCCCGTCATGCTCGGACGTTGGCGCATCTTCGGCGAACAAGGGAGATCGAGACGATATGGCTATCCGTTCGGGGAGGATTGAGAGCGGCGGCCTGATCGTTTTCCTGACGCTCATCACCGTCGCGCTGGCCATGATTGTGTCGAGTTTTGCAGGCGCGCTGCTCTGGGCGGCCTTGGCTGCCCTCCTGTTCCAGCCACTCTTTCAGCGGCTCCTGCGCAGATGGCCGACCCGCCGCAACATCGCGGCTGCCGTAACCTTGCTCATTATCTCCGTGGCCGTGGTCATACCGGCTGTTGTGATCGGGAGCCTCGTGGTGGATCAGGCGGCAGGCGTCTACACGCAGCTCCGGAGCGGCCAGATCGATTTCTCGCTTTATTTCGAACGCGTCCACGGCGCTCTTCCCGTCCGTCTGCAAGCGTTGCTCGACAGTACCGGCTTCGGAAGCCTTGAGCGCGCGCAGACCAGGATCTCGCAGGCGCTGAGCGAGAGCGCGAGCATGCTTGCCCGCCGCGCGTTCCTGATCGGAGCCAATGCGGCGGGATTTCTCCTCGCCTTTGGTGTCGGTCTGTACGTGGCCTTTTTCCTCCTGCGGGATGGCGATCGCATCGGCCCCGCTCTGGAAAAGGCGCTACCGCTCGAACACGATGTTTCGCGGCGCCTGACGGAGCGATTTGTTTCCGTCACGCGCGCCACGGTCAAGGGATCGGGTGTCGTGGCACTCGTCCAGGGGGCGCTTGGCGCAGCGACCTTCTGGATCGTCGGGCTTCCGGCCGCTCTACTGTGGGGCATGTTGATGACGATCGCAGCCCTTCTTCCGGCGGTCGGTCCGGCGATCATCTGGGCCCCGGTCGCGGTCTATTTGTTTGCAACCGGCGCAATCTGGCAGGCGGCGATCGTGATCGGCTCCGGCGTGATGATCATCGGTCTGGCCGATAACATTCTTCGGCCGATCCTTGTCGGTCGCGACACGGGGATCCCCGATTGGCTCGTCCTCGTGACGACACTTGGCGGCATCGAACTCGTGGGCCTGAGCGGAATCGTGGTCGGCCCGCTGACAGCCGCTCTGTTCATCACGGGCTGGCAGATTCTGGCCGAGCAACGCGCAAAGCCTATGTCGCTCCACGACCAACCGTGAAAGGACATCGCTTGCTGGACGGCCCTCGCCTCTCCCCTGCTTCCGGAGGGAAACCGAATGCGCTGGTTATCCTCCTGCATGGATATGGCTCGAATGGCGACGACCTCATCTCGTTGGCCGCTCTGGTCCAGCCGTTTCTGCCCGACGCCGGCTTCGTGGCGCCTGAGGCGCCATCGCAGATCCCGCACATGGCAAACGCCCGTCAGTGGTGGCCGATCGAGAGTTTCTCGCCCGTGGAGCGTGCGTCCGGGGCGGACGCAGCAGCCTCCGGGCTGGACATGTTCATCACGCACGAACTCGCACAGGCGCAGCTTCCCGACGATCGGCTTTTGCTCATCGGTTTCAGTCAGGGCTCGATGATGGCGCTTCACGTCGGTCTGCGCAGGGAGCAGCCGATCGCAGGCATCATCGGAATTTCCGGTATGCTCGTGGCGCCGGAGCGGTTGGCCGCTGACATGCGCAGCCGGCCGCCGGTTCTGCTCGTGCACGGGACGGAGGATCAGGTCGTGCCGTTCCGGTCGATGGAGATGGCGTCACGCACTCTGGCGGCGGTCGACGTCAGGGTCGAAACGCATGTCTCGCCCGGTCTCGGCCACTCGGTGGCCCAGGACGGCCTCTCGGCCGCAGCGGACTTTGCGCGCCGCGTGCTCGCCTCGTCGGGAGCGACGCCTGCCATTTCCTGAGACGTTGGAAGAGCATCGTCTGCTGGACATGTCCCGATCGGATGAGGCGGCCGCGACCGTCATCAAGAGCGGTCCGCTTATTCCTGGCCCGCCGCCGACTACACCACACGCAGTCTCTCAAGGGTCGCCGGATCTGGGGTGCCGAACCAGCGAACCAAGGCGGCTTGGAAGATGGGTGGCCCGCCTGCCGCCGTGAACAGACTGAGAGAGGATCGCAGCTTCATCGCATCTATCGGCCCAAAAACCGAAGCCGCATCCGCTGTGGCCAGGCCCTGAAGGGCGCCCACGCATTCGATGAGCCGAGGCCCCAGAAGCGGATGGATGAGATAGGCGCGGGCCTCCTCCAACGACGCGATTGCGTAATGGCGCGCCATCTCACTGGACCCCAGTCCGGCGATCTGCGGGAAGATAAACCACATCCAGTGCGTACGCTTCCTGCCCGCCCGAATTTCCGCGAGGACCTCCGGATAGACAGACTTCTGGGCGACGACGTAGCGGTCCAGATCGAAGGTATCGGACATGCAGCAGGAATAAGCGCAGAGCGGCGCGTCAGCAAATATCGGGCGCGGGCAGCGGGCAGCTCGCGCGGGCCTTTCGGCCGGCGTCCCGGTTTAGAGTAAGGCCAGAGGGAGGGCGGCGCAGCGTCGGAGCCCATGCAGAGAGAAGCGCCTCTCTCTTGGGGGCCGGGGTGCCGCGCTTGTCGTTGGTCACTCTGAGGTCGGGCTGGTTTGCGCGGTTTCGACCCATCAGCGTGCACGAAGCCCGTGCGCTGCTCGAAACGGGCCGTTCTGGCGTCTCGGCCGGAATTCCGGACGGACATGTGCAGCGCGGCGCTCGGAGCGGATTGACGTGTGGCTCACGGCACAAACAGGGCCACCCCCCGTTCATTGTCCCGCCGGCGGATTTGGAAGGGCCTTTTGGATATTACGCAATCGATCGCTCATCCGTCACGCATGCGCAGGACGTTATGGTTGCGTCGGCTCTTGTGGATGGTGGCCGGGCTTCTTTTGATCCTGGCGACCTTATGGATGATCCTGTTCGTGACGAAGGGGCGTTTCCTGCGCGGCCCGTTCGAGCGTATCGCGGGATCGCAGCTCCACCGCCAGGTGCGGGTGCGCGGTGACTTCCAGCTCTACTTCGACCCGTTCGCGCTGAAACTGGTTGTTGACGGGCTTACGATCGCGAATCCGAACTATGCGACGAAGCCCTTTCTCTTCAGCGCCCGGCGGATCGAGGCCCGTGCAGCTCCGTTCAGCCTCCTTCGCAAGAAATGGAGCTTTCACTCGCTCGATCTGACGGGTGCGGCGATCGATCTCGAATGGGACAAAGCGCATCGTCGAAACAGTTGGAGTTTCAGCGACAAGAAAAACGGCCGACCGCTGACATTGCCCGTCATCGACGAGGCCCGGCTGACCGAGACGACGTTGCGTTACCGCGATCCGAGGCTGAGGCTACTGACCGATCTGCGATTTGAGACCATCAGGTCGGAAGGCGCGCGGATCGGATCGGCGATCCGGTTCGCAGGGAATGGAACGATCCGGGCCACACCTTTCATGGTTTCGGGGGCGCTTCTGTCTCCCAATCGCACCGTGCAGCGCGGGCGCAACCGATTGATCCTGCACGCCACGGCGGCGGGCAATGTCGTCGATATGCGTGGTACGCTGCCGAGCCTTGCCGAACTGGAGGATGTGCCGTTGCAGCTGTCTGCCCGCGGTCACAATCTTGCCCGTCTGCTCGAGATCATCGGCGTCGTGGTACCGGATACGCGCGGCTACGCCCTGGCCTCCCGGCTGGTCCTGCATGAGGATCAATATCGTTTCACGGGAATGCAGGGTCGCTTCGGAGACAGCGACCTCGCCGGCGCCTTCACGGTCCATAACATCGAGCCGCGCGTTCGCGTGGAGGCAGCGCTCACCACCCGCAGACTCGATATTGTCGATGCCGCACCGTTCATCGGCTACAATCCGGACGTGATTGCCGCCAAAGGCGCGGCGGGCGCTGTCACCCGCGTGAAGGGTACGCCTCGACTGCTCCCGGATGCACAGCTTCGGATTGAAGCCTTGCGAGCCTTCGATGCCAAGCTGCGATGGCATGTCGATGCGGTGCGGTCCCGCAACGTGCCGCTGTCGGACATCGATCTCACTCTGTCCCTCGACGATCGGCTGCTGAAGATGAATCCGCTGACGTTCACGATGGCGCGAGGCCGGGTGACTTCGGACGTGACGATCGACGCCCGCGCCAGACCGGCACGCACGACCTATGACATCCGGCTTCTGCCGACCCCGGTCGGCCAATTGCTCGCGGGCTTCGGGGCGATCGAGGCGGGCACGACGGGCACGGTGAAGGGCCGCGCGAAGCTGGTCGGGATTGGTGATAGCGTGCGGGACAGTCTCGCCACCGCGCAAGGACGCATCGCCTTCATCGTGCCTGGAGGCACCTTCTGGATGCGCAATGTCCAGCTGGTCGAGCTGGATCTGGGCGTGTTCGTCCAGCGCATGCTGCAGAACGAGCTGAAGAAGCCCGTGTCCATCAACTGCGGCCTGATTGCCTTCACGGTGCAAGACGGCATCGCGACCGCCGATCCGATCCTGATCGACACGAGCAAGAATGTGATTGCCGGTCGTGGCAGCCTGTCATTCCGGAATGAAAAGATCGACATCGGCATCCGCGCGGATGCGAAGAAATTCAGTCTGTTCTCCGGTCAGTCTCCCGTCGGTATCGGCGGCTATTTCGCAGCCCCGACCATCCGGCCGCTCAGCCCTCAATTGTTCGGTCGGGTCGGCATCGGCCTTGGCCTTGCAGCTCTGGCGCCACCCGCTGCCTTGCTGGCATTCGTGGATCCGGGCGATGCGAAATCGATATCCTGCGGCCCTGTTCTGGCGGGTGCGCGCTCCGGCGCGCAGCGCACGGTCAAAGGCGCAAAGGGAAGATGAGCTGCTGGCGATCGCGTCGAATACGGGGCTTGATCCCTGGCGACGGGGATGTCAGGCGGCAGCATGCAGCCCCATATTCGCGCCATCGTCGTAGCCTCTGCCCACGCCTTCGTGATACGCAAAAAGGTGGCCGGCCTTTATGATCATACGGCAGCGCGCCACCTCCGGATTGCGGCGGAGGCGTTGGGTGAGCATCTGCAAGGGTATGACGGCGATCGTGATGCCAGGTTCGGGGGCAGCCTTCCCGATCTCCATGACGCGCGCGAGGGAACCTCCGTGCATATCGAGATCGACGGCGATGCGGCGCGCGGGTATGACAGAGGGTCTGCAGGCCATTTCTCCGCGACGGTGAGCGAGCAACGGGTACAGCTCTATGATCATGCCGAGGGTACCTGGTTTTCTTTCGAGGTGCAGACCGCGTAAGGGCGACGGCGACGTGCAGGACGAACGGCTCTGATCGCCCTAACAGAGGATTTGGCAGAGTGTTGGATCGTCCATCTCGCCCATCTTTGGGATGTGCAGGATGCTGAGGCGTGGGCTGAGGCTGTCGGCGCTTCACCGCACGCGAGAGGCAACTGAACGGGCCGTCCGCCAACCGACGGTTTGACGAAGCCACCCTCCTCAACAATATCTGGCGAGTGGCAAGCAACAGCAGCGCGACCTGGTTTAGGTGGACCGCCGCCTTCTTCCGTGAGCCTTACCCGTGGCTCGCGGATGGGCTCGCAGGCTCCGGCGCCCGGCAGGGGCTCGCATTATTGACGGTCCCGCTCTGGTTGACACCCGATCTCTACGAGGCACATCTGCGAAATGGCGGGTCGCGCTCGGGCCGAAGCGCGATGTGGGCAGCCGCCGGCCTTTGGCTGGGAACGATGACGCTCATGGGCCTGCCGTTCACGACGCTACTTCAGGCGCCGTTGGCGCAGCTGGGTCGGGCACTGGGTTATTGGGACGACCAGTTTGGCACCCCGCTCATCGCGACCTTTCTGACCGCGACCCTGCTCCTCCTGCTGGTGCTCATCGCGTCGCTCGAATGGGCGCTGATCTGGGCGGCCTGCGGGATCGATGCTGTGATCGGCAGCCGCACGATCTCCCCACCCCCTTTTGGGTATGTGGCGATCAAGTCTGCGGGTGCCATGGCCGGGGTGGCTGTGTTGACCTCTGGACTATTGTTTTCGGTGAGGCCGCTCAACGATCCGGTCTGGCACTGGATCGGTCGGACCGGTTTTCTTCAGGCCTCGCTGGTCGCGAGCGTGACTGCCGCTCTTCTGCTCGGCTACAATCGCAAATCACGGATCTCTGTTAGCTGCGGCGAGCAAATTTATGGCAGCAGGACGAAGGCAATTGTCTATCAACTGGTCGGTCCGATCGTGATGCTGGCGATATTATGGACCCTCGTTCACATCGCCTGACCCGGACGCTCACAGGGCTTTTTTCATGCAATGGTCGCGAAGAGCGATGGCAATTTGACAACTCCCGGTCTGGGCTCCTCGCACACCGCGACTATCGCTCAAGATCGTCGGCATTCGACGCGTTTGGCCTCTCAACTCGATCGGAGCCCTTTTTCGGTTCGGTGCTGGAAGGCGGATCCGAGGCGGGAAAACTCTCGTCGAGTTCGAGATCGAGCTTGTCATCGGCACTGGACGGATGGCGCTCGAGAGCCTTTTCATCCTCGGCGTGGTGGTCCTTCAAGATCTTGCCGGGCTTCTTTGCGACAGGTGTGATTTCCGTCATGATGGATCTCCTGTCGTTCATAAACCGCGCTAACATAGGGCATGTTCCGAACGCGAGGGATCAGGATCGCTTCCTTTGCGATCATCTCATAACCGCCCCCGTGCCCCATGAATCGCGCCCTCATATAGATGGCGGCGAGGTTTTTTCCGCGACGGACCTTCAACCCATCAAGAGGTAGACGTCTCGACCGCCGTCCACAGGCCCGATGCGACATTGACCATTATGGTCCGTTTCGGATATTGTTTTCGAATTCAACCCCCTGTTGGATCGAAGGCGGGACCAAGGGACGCCCGCCTTCGTTTTCCCGAAAGTCTCCCAGTTCGCAGAATGTCGCGCGGACTGGATTTCAATCCGAAGCCCGGATGGCGGCCGACCGTATCCGGCCCAGATATCGACCTTGATCGACAATGTGCCGGCGCCGCCGCCTTCACGCGCCCGCGCCCCGCGAGAGATCCCTCCCAACGGGCAACAACCGTTATGATTGAAGCCTTTAGGCCGGTCGGCTCACTCGTTCAGAGAAGATCAGGCTCATGACGCTAAGCCGCTGGGGCTATCGACCTAGTTGTTGTTCTTCTCACGACAACGCGCTGAAAACCGCCCGCGCCGCCTCCCGTGTCCGCAGCCACTTCTGATATTCGTCGAGTGCATCGGGCAGCGCGCGGTGAGAGGATGCCCCGGCTTTGACGGCAGCGGCCCTGGTGACGATATTGTGAACCTCGGTGGCGAGACGCGGACCGCTGAAGGCCGGTGACAGGATTTCACTGGCTGCCTCGCGCAGCGCCTCGTCCGTGTCGCGCAACCGCAATGCATGGCGCGGGATGCCGGCGGACCGGAGCAGCGCGCTCAGCCACTTGCCATCCCACGAAGGCGCGCTGGCGAACAGTTGGTGCCCGTCCAGCACCTCCACCATGCGGCGCGCGACCTCGTCGTGGGGATCGCCCTGTGCGGCGAGCATCTCGCGGCTGATCCCGTGAATTGCCTCGGCCTGATCATCCCAGTCGGTCCAATGAGGTGCGGGCGCGATAAGGTGAGCCTCCTGTCGGCCGTTCTGGAACACCCACGCAACTTCAATAGGATGGCTGCGATCGGCGAGCGAGGACGCTTCGAAATCAAGAAAGACTTTCATTCGAACCGTCTGCACCAAAGGAGGATATCCGTCATCCGCGAACATCCCCCCAACAGTTTCTCGCTCGCATCATGCTGCCGCTTAACCAGTCTGTCTGGCGATGGATGGATCGACGATACGCTCCGAAATGTCGCTGCTCGAGAATTCCGTCGCACCGGGTGGCACGGCCAGCATCGGCGGAACGAACCGCGACCAGGGCAGGTGATCGACTATGACGGACAATACGCGCACCGGAGATGATGCAGCACCTCGCACCCCGGGAACCGGGGAGACGTATGTCGCGTCCGCGGCGGGTCGAGCAAACTGGCCCGCCATGATTGCAAGGCGTGTGGCGGGACCGAGAGGATCACCGGGGGATTGGCGGTGGGTGGAAAACCGGCCGATCAAGATGACCGCGCGTATCAGCCCTGCGCGCGCCCGGGATGGGATCGTGTCCGGTTTCTTCCGGCTCAGTCTTCCGATCAGCGCCTGCCCGTTTTTGTCATGGAGAAGGGCCGTGCCGCCTTGCTAGTCGCCCACAACTTGTTGGGGACGGTGCTCATTGTGAACCGAAGCTCGCCGCCGGCCCTGATGTCGACGTCTTTCAGGAAGGCTCGATCCAGCGTCACGCCGTTCAATGTGACCGCACGCACATAGCGGTTCGTATCAGAGAGTCCGTCGGCCAAGATCGAGAAGTGCTGGCCGTTCGGAAGGTTCAGCACAGCTCGATCCACGAAGGGGCGCCCGATCACATATTCGTTCGACCCCGGCGCCACGGGGTAAAAACCCAGCGCTGTGAAAACGAGCCAGGCCGACATCTGACCGAGGTCGTCATTACCGGCCAGGCCGTCCGGCGTCGGTTTATATTGGGACGAGACGATCTGCGCGAGCCGCTCCTGCGTCCGCCACGGCGCGCCGGCAAAGACGTAGAGGTAAGCGACGTGATGGCTCGGCTCATTGCCATGGATATATTGTCCAATCAGGCCCGCAATGTCCTCGGCATGGCTGTAATCGAGCTTTGACGTGTCGAACTCGAACATCGCGTCCAGCTTGGCCACGACCTTCGCATCGCCGCCGAGCACCGTGAACAGCCCCGCCTGATCCTGCGGTACGAACCAGCTATATTGCCAGGCATTGCCCTCGGTATAATCCGAGCCGTAATTGATGGCGGTGGGATCGAACGGGGTGCGAAAAGCACCGGTTGAGAGCCGCGCACGCAACCAGCCGGTCTTGGGATCGAAACTGTTCCGCCAGTTTCGGGCCCGCTTCTCAAAACGGTCGGCAATCTCCTGCTTGCCCATGGCCCGCGCCATCCGCGCGATCGCCCAGTCGTCATAGGCATATTCGACGGTCTTCGAGGCCGCTTCCGGCTCGCGATCGATCGGGACATAGCCAAGCTTCATATAGTCGCCGAGGCCGCCATAGGGTGCGTAGGTCGCGCTCGCGACCATCGCATCGAGTGCAGCATCGGCATCGAAGTCCCGGATACCCTTGAGCCACGCATCCGCGATGACCGGGGCGGCATGATAGCCGATCATCGTCCACGTCTCCCGGCCAGCAAACTGCCACACCGGAAGGATGCCATAAGGACTGTACTGCCGGCTTTCGACAAGCGAGCGGACGACATCGACCGTCGTCTGTTCGGGCTGGATCAGAGTCAGGAGCGGATGCTCTGCACGGAACGTATCCCAGAGCGAAAAGGTCGAGCGGAATGTGAAGCCCTTCGCTTCATGAACCTGATCATCCGGCCCGCGATAGCGGCCGTCCGCATCACTCCACACGGTGGGCGCGAGAAGGGCGTGATAGAGAGCTGTGTAGACGTTGGTCCGCATCGGCGCGGGCGCCTTGATCTCCACCGCACCGAGCGCTTTCGACCAAGCCTCTGCCGTCCGTGCGCGGATCGCATCGAAATCGCCGGGCTCCGCATCGAGGTTAGCGACCGCGCCTGCCTCGTCCACCCCGGACAGCGCCACCTTCACCTCCAGTGGGCTCGCCAACGTGCCAAAGTCCAATGTCGCCTCGAGCGCGCGACCGAGCTTCTCTGCCACATCATCGCTGCCGCGGCCGGGACCCTGGAAGCCCTTGTAGGTGACAGCCGTGTCGCGATCGACGAACGCATGAGTGGTCATCGGCGCGGAGAAACGCATCGCGAAGTAGAGCTTGCGTCCGGGCGCCCAACCACGCGTCTCACGGAAGCCTGTCAGGACGCCGCCGGATCGAAGGTGCAGCCCGGACCAGAGGATCTTGCCTGGATAATTGTAGAGCGAGGAGCGCAGGTCGAGTATGAGATGTGCCGCTTGTCCCGCAGGAAATGTGTAGCGATGGACACCGATCCGGTTACCCGCCGTCAGTTCCGCCCGGATGCCGCTGTCCAGCAGATTGACCGCATAATAGCCTGGGCGTGCCGTTTCCTGCTCGTGATCGAAGCGCGATCGATAGCCGGAGCCGGGCTGCTTCGGGTCACCAGGATCGAGCCGGACGTGTGGCCCCGCCTGCGGCATGAGCAGCACGTCGCCCAGGTCGGAATGGCCGGCACCTGAGAAATGCGTGTGACTGAACCCCTGGATGGTCGGATCGTCATAACGATAGCCTGCCGTATGCCCGTAACAGGACCGTATCTCGCAGCCCGTGTCGGTGTCGGGAGACAACTGGACCATGCCGAACGGCGCGGTTGCGCCCGGGAAGGTATGCCCTTCCCCCCCCGTCCCGATGCGCGGATCGACAACATCTATCGGAGCCGTCGATCCCTGCCCGGTGGCCGGGGCGGAGAGAAAAACCAGGGAGAGAAAAAGCTTATGCATCCTCTAAGCTTAGACGCCTGATCGCGAGGATGTGAGCCTGTTGAATGGAAAAGGTCGTGGACACTAGGCTGCGAGAGAGAAGCACTCGGAGATTGGGCCGGACAGCGCAACTGAGCGTTTCCCCGAAATGAAGATGATCCGATTTCCCGATGGCGCCAAGGTGCCCGCGCTTGGACAGGGCACCTGGATGATGGCGGAGCGTGCCAAAAGACGGGCCCAGGAAATAGCAGCGCTGCAGGAAGGCATAGACCTTGGCCTCACGCTGATCGACACCGCCGAGATGTATGCTGATGGCGCCTCGGAGGAGCTTGTCGGAGAAGCCATCCGGCAGCGGCGCGACCAGGTCTTCCTTGTCAGCAAGGCCTATCCTCAGAACGCATCTGCTCAAACCCTGCCGCTGGCCTGCGAAGCAAGCCTACGGCGCCTCGGGACGGATCGCCTCGACCTCTATCTGCTCCATTGGCGCGGCCGCGTGCCGTTGGCGGAAACGGTCGATGCGATGGAGCACCTCGTCAAGGCTGGCAAGATTCTCCGCTGGGGCGTGAGCAATCTCGACACGGATGACATGGAGGAGCTCGCCGCTGCCGGCGGCACGCAATGCCAGACCGATCAGATCCTCTACAATCTCACCCGTCGAGGGTCGGAACATGATCTGATACCGTGGCTGCGAGAGCAAAATCAGCCTGTCATGGCCTACAGCCCGATCGAACAGGGGCGTCTGCTGGCCCATCGAGAGCTTGCAAGATTGGCAGCATCCCGGGACGCGACCCCGGCGCAGATCGCGCTCGCCTGGTTGCTTGCCCAGGACAATGTGATCGCGATCCCCAAAGCGTCCACCAGTGAGCATGTCCGCGAAAACCACGCCGCAGCAGAGCTCATCCTGTCGGACGACGATCTGCGTCTCTTGGATGACCTCTTTCCGCGTCCTTGGGGACCCGTGGCGCTCGAAATTCTCTGAGCGACGTGCATATTCAGCAAACGCCCACCAAAGCCGGCTTTGTCAGAGCCGTTTCCCGCTTTGCGATCCTTTTCGGGATCATCGTGTTTCTCGTCGCGTGGCCTGGCTTCACATCACGCGCTGGCGCGCAGTCGCCGCCAGCCCCGGCGGTCGAATCGTCGCCGGAGCACTTTGAATCCACGACTGCGCCCGTCGAGACGTCATCCGAGGCGATGGTGGCGGACGCGGCCGAATATGCCCGCATGTTCAATGTGCCCCTGTCAGAAGCACTGCGAAGGCTGGAAGCACAAGAAGCGAGCGTTCCGCTCATCGATCGCCTTGCCGACGGTTATCGTGATCGGCTGGCTGGTATCGTCATCGAGCATCGCCCTACTTTCCAGATCGTGATCGTGGTGACCGGCGAAGCTGCACCCGACACGCAGGTCTCGCTCGCCCCGTTTGGCGTACCGATCATCCTGCGCAGCGGGGCATTGGCGACCCGCGCCGCGATCCTTGCCGCGATCGAGGCGCATCAGGCCGACCTTCGTGCGGCGCTCCCATCTCCGCCGGGAATGGGCGTCGATCCCCAGTCCGGTCGGCTTCTGGTCGTGGCCCGCTCCGGTGCTCTCGATGGCGATGACGATCGGACGGCGACGTCGGAGCGTCTAGGCGCAATCGCTGGCGTGCCGGTCGAGGTGCGGACCTGGGGAGACTTTGACACCGATCTGTCGGTCGAGGGCGGCGGTCGTCTCGTCGGTCGCCAGGCGCCCGAGACACGGCAATTCCTCTGCACCGCAGGCTTTGTCGTAACCGACGGGACGCAGACCGCCCTTTCCACGGCGGCCCATTGCCCCGATCAACTCAGCTTCATTGCCCCTGACGGCACCCAAACCCCGCTGACGATGATCGGCGCGTGGGGCGCGCGCTATCAGGACGTCCAGATCCATTCCGCCGGACTATCACTGGCTCCTGTTTTCCACGCAGACACGGCTGCGCGCACGCGTCCCCTCATCACCTGGCGCAACCGATCGAGTATGCGGGCCGGCGATTTCGTCTGTCATCGGGGAGAGCGGACCGGCTACAGCTGCGCGCTCGTCCAACTCGTCGATTATGCGCCGCCCGGCGACCTTTGCGCCGGCCCCTGCCCGGCAACCTGGGTCGCCGTCACCGGGCCGAAATGCGGAGGTGGCGACAGCGGCGGCCCGGTCTTCCTCGGGACCGTCGCCTTCGGGCTGGTCAAAGGTGACAGCGCCACGAACGGAATCTGCCGGCTCTATTATTACATGTCGACAGACTACCTGCCGGAAGGCTGGTCGTTGCTCCATGCCGCTCTCGCGGCCGCGCGCGCCTCCGTCGACGGACGCGCCGTTCCAGGGACCGGAACAGCGCGCTAGCCGATACGCATGATTGGGCAGCACGGACGTGGATTTCGGGAGCCCGATGCTGCGCGCCAGTCGGAAAGGATCATGCGTATCTGCCAGACAGGTTTGGGCCACCATGCCGCATCCATGCTGACCCTCTCGATCGTGGCGGTCGCCTCCTGTTGTTGATCCATCCCTCACGCGGTGTCGACAAGTGCATGAGGACGTTCAGCACGCCGTGTCCGTCAGCCTTCAACCTGCACACCTGACCGGTCGCTCGAACGGGCGCTGCGTCACCCGCCTCGATTCATGTCGTCTCGACGTCATCCTCAGGGCGCAGAGCCGGCGTAGGCGCGATCATGCCGAGGATAGATCAGGTGCGGGAACTGCCGCGTTCCGGCCGCTTGGCCGGAGTTGACATACGGCGTGCTCTTTCTTTTCCGGCCGAATGTAGATCGAGGTCAACTCGGGCATTGCGGCCTTCATCTGCGCCTCGATGCCCTCGATCAGCATCTCCGCCTGCCCCATCGGAAGCGCATCCTCGAACTCGGCGCTGATGGCGACGAAAACGGCGTCTGGCGCAGTGTGAATGGTCCGAACGTGGTTGACCGCAGTAACTCCGGGTTGCGCGTCGAGAATGTGCCACACCCTCTCGACGAGATCGGGCTCCGCGCTTTCGCCAATGAGAAGCCCCTTCGCTTCCCTCGCGAGCAGGACGGCGACCGTTGCCAGGACCAAGCCGATCGCGATCGACGCGATCCCGTCTATTCGAGCGTCACCGAGCCTGTGGCTGCTCCATACGCCGAGGCCGGCGAAGACAAGCCCGACGAGCGCGGCGCTGTCTTCGAACAACACAATGAACCCCGCCGGATCCTTCGAGCGGCGGATGGACTGCCACCAGCTGCTCGAGCCCCGCTTCCCGTTGAACGCACGCACCGCGATTGCCCAGGACGTGCCCTCCAGCGCGACCGCGATTCCCAGGACGATATAATTGGCGGTCGGATCGCGCAGCGGCTCGGGACGGGCAATGTGGATCCACCCCTCGTAGATCGAAACACCGGCGCCGACTGCGAAGATGAGTATCGCAACGACGAAAGCCCAGAAGTAGAGCTCGCGTCCATAACCGAACGGGTGCGCTGCATCGGATGGACGTGCCGCCTTGGCCTGTCCGTAGAGGAGCAGGATCTGGTTTCCGCTGTCGACGAGCGAGTGAACACCTTCGCTCAGCATCGAGGAGGAGCCGGTCAGCGCTGCAGCGACGAACTTGGCGATCGCGATCCCGACGTTCGCGAGCAAGGCGCCATAGAGAACGATGTTTTCGCGGATGTGCGAAACCTTATCGCTCATCACCTGACTCCTTCTGGATCGCTCGCCTCCGTCGAGCGAGCCACTTTCTCCGCGGAACCGTCGCCTTTTCGCAAAGGGACCCGTCGCCGATACGATAATGGGCCCCGTCTGCGCCGCTAACGGGGCGTGTCGCACCGTGACGTTAGAACGCCCGTCAATCCGGCGCCGTCGTCCTGACGACCGCATGGCTCCCTTCGTCCTCGGGGTCAATCCGGCCACCGAAAATCATCTTCAGCTTGCCCGCCAGGCTCATATCGGCCTCCCACAGTTCGGCACTTTCAATGTCGAATTTCAGCAGGGCAAGATCGGGATCTGACTTTCCACCCGGGAACCAGGCTTCGACCTGCTTCGACCACAGCTTGTCGATCATGGCCGGGTCATTGGATATGGATATCGTGCCCGAGAGGCAGGCGAAGTAATCATGTCCTTTGGACACGAACTGAGCCATCGCCTTCCCGCCGGACGCGAGCCGATTGCCCCGGCCGACAAAGAAATGGAGCGTGTCGACCTGATCTTCGTCCAGCTGCGCGGTAAGCGGTTCGCTATGCTGACCGCCAGCGGTGAGACCGATCATCAGGAACGGGCTGCCCGACATCCGCTTCCAGAGATCCTTTTTCAACTGCTGCTGATCCACCGTCACGACCTCCGTAGTTTGGACACCATAACAACGCAGGCTTGTAAGGTTTCCGCGGCGCCGGTTGATCTGGTCCCAGCCGTTTGAAAGCCCGGCATCGACGGCGCGCAACTGGCACGGAGGACGATCGTTGATGCTGCCTATACCGACAGCGCTGCGGGAGGCTCCATGTCCATCACGATCAATGGCTCGCCGATCGACGTGCCCGCCGACCCAAGGGTTTCGCTCCTCGATCTGTTGCGCGAGCATCTGCATCTGTCCGGCACCAAGAAGGGTTGCAACCAGGGCGCATGCGGCGCCTGCACGGTGCTGGTCGATGGCGAGCGCATCCTTTCGTGCCTCGCGCTGGCGGCCCAATATGACGGGCGGGAGATCGTCTCGATCGAGGGGCTGGCGCAGGGCGGCGAACTGCATCCATTGCAGGCGGCGTTCATCGAACATGACGGCTTCCAATGCGGCTATTGCACGCCCGGACAGATCTGCTCGGCGATCGGCATGGCAGCGGAGATCGCACGGGGGATCCCGAGCCACGTCACCGGCGATCTGCTCGCGACAACGATGGATCTGACGCATGATGAGCTGCGCGAACGGATGAGCGGCAATCTGTGCCGCTGCGGAGCGCATAACGGCATCGTGGCAGCCATCACCGAGGTGTTTGGGCAGGGCGGCGCAGACGTGACCCCCGTTCTTGTGAGCGAGGAGACGGCGGCATGACCCCGTTCACCTATGCGAGAGCCATTCGCCCCGAAGAGGCCTTGAGCCTCGCCGCTTCGGGCGGATCGCGGTTTTTGGGCGGCGGCACCAACCTCGTCGACCTCATGCGCGAAACCGTCGAGAATCCTTCCGCACTGGTCGACGTGACGGGACTGTCGAATACCATCGAGAATCTTCCTGGCGGCGGCCTGATGATCGGCGCGGCCACGCGCAACAGTGCGGTGGCTGCCCATAGGGGAGTGCGGGAGCATTATCCGGTGCTCGCACGCGCCGTCCTCGCCGGCGCCAGCGCGCAGATCCGCAACATGGCCACAAGCGGCGGCAATCTCCTCCAGCGGACCCGCTGCGCCTATTTCTACGACAACGAAGGATCGCGCTGCAACAAGCGTAGTCCGGGACAGGGATGCGACGCCATCGACGGCTTCAATCGCATGCATGCGGTCCTGGGCGCCTCCGATACCTGCGTCGCCACCCATCCTTCGGATATGTGCGTAGCACTCGCGGCCTTGGATGCGATCGTGCATGTCGTGACGCCGACGGGCGACAGGACAATTCCGTTCGGGGAATTCCACCGTCTTCCCGGCGATCGACCCGACGTTGAAACCGCGCTCGAGCCAGGGTGGCTGATCACCGCGATCGAGATCCCTCCCCTGCCCCTGGCAGCCAGGTCGACCTATCGCAAGGTCCGGGATCGTTCGAGCTATGCTTTTGCGCTGGTCTCTGTAGCTGCGGCACTCGACGTGGCTGACGGCCAGGTGAAAGACGTGCGGCTGGCCTTCGGAGGCATGGCGCACAAGCCATGGCGGGCCCTGAAAGCCGAGGAAGCGCTGAGGGGGAGACCTGCGACGCAAGCCGCCTTCACGGCCGCGGTCGAGGTCGAGCTTTCGGACGCCCGGCCTTTGAAGGACAACGGGTTCAAGGTCGCACTGGCGTCGAGAACGGCGACGGCCGTCCTGTCCGAACTGGCCGGAGCAAGCGCATGAGCATTGTCGATAGCGCCAAGGAGGCGGTCCAAGGACTTGTCGGCGCAGTTGTCGGCAAAGCGATCCAGCTTGCGCCGGACGCCTTCATTCCCGGCGGCAGGCCTGATCCTCTGATCCGCGAGCAGCACGGCCATATTGGTCGCCCGCTCTCGCGGCTGGATGGCCCACTGAAGGTACGTGGGGCAGCGCCGTTCGCGGCGGAATTTCCCATGGACGGTATGCTCTACGCAGCCGTCCTGTTCAGCACGATCGCCAAGGGACGCATTGCTGCGATCGATACCGCCGAGGCGGAGGGAGCGCCCGGCGTGGCGCTGGTGATGAGCCACCGCAATGCACCGCGCATGGCGCCGGTGCCGCTGTTCATGTCGGCCCCCAAGGCTGCCGGTGGCATCGATCTGCCTGTGATGCAGGACGATCGCATCAGCTGGAACGGCGAGCCGGTAGCTCTGGTGCTGGCTGAAACGCAAGAGCAGGCCGACCATGCCAAGTCGCTGATCCGCGTTGATTATGTCGAAGAAAAGCCGGTGACGGATTTCATGGCGGCAAAGGCGGCGGGTACCGAAACAGGGCTTTTCATGGGCCAGCCGCTGAAGCTCGAATTCGGCGATACGGGCAAGGCGCTGGCGGAGGCGGCGCACCGGGTCGACGCGACCTACACGACGCCGCGGCACAACCACAATCCGATCGAGCTGCATGCCTGTACGGTGGCGTGGGACGGCGATGCGCTACGGCTGCACGATGCGACACAGATGGTCAGCAACACCGCGTGGAGCCTGGCGCAGGTGTTCGGCATGACGGAAAGCCAAGTTCACGTCACATCGCCGTTCGTGGGTGGTGGCTTCGGCAGCAAGGGCCTGTGGTGGCACCAGGTTCTTGCAGCCGCAGCCGCGCGAATGGTCCAGAGACCTGTCCGCCTCACGCTGTCGCGCGAAGGCGTCTACCGTGTCGTTGGTGGCCGGTCGCTGACCGAGCAACGCGTCGCCATCGGCGCGAGGAATGATGGGGGTTTCGCGGCCATCATTCATACGGGCACCACCGCGATGACGCCGCACAACGAATTTCCCGAGCCCTTCATCCTGCCGACGATGAGCGTCTATGCCAGCGACACGCTGAAGCTCGACGTCGAGACGGTACGCCTCAACATGCTGGCCAACACCTTCATGCGGGCGCCCGGAGAGGCGGTGGGCACGTTTGCGCTGGAAAGCGCGATCGATGAGCTGGCCGTGGCGATGGACATGGACCCGATCGAGCTTCGCCTGAAAAATGAGCCGGAGAAGGATCCGGTGACTGGAGCTCCCGCGTCACAGCGCGATGTGGAGACATCGTACCGTGATGGTGCGGACCGCTTCGGCTGGTCCGCGCGGCAGGCGCCTGGAACGCGCCGTGACGGCGAATGGCTGATCGGCATGGGCACGGCGACCGCCACCTATCCCTATCACCGCATGCCGGGCGGGGCGGCGCGGATCACGCTGAGGTCCAACGGCGTGACCGTCGAGATCGCCGCGCATGAGATGGGCATGGGGACGATGACCGCCCATACCCAGGTCGTCGCCGACCGGTTCGGCCTGCCGCTCGATCAGGTGGACTTCCGCTACGGGGACAGCTTCCAACCCGGCGTCGTATTGGCCGGCGGGTCGCAGCAGACGGCCTCCATCGGTATCTCGATCATCGCCGCCCAGCGCAAGCTGGTCGAAAAGCTGCTTCAGCTTGCCGGAAACGATTCACCGTTGGCGGGGCTTTCGGTGGACGAGGTTGGCGGCGTGAACGGCGGTCTTGCCAAGCTCGACGACCCGAACCGACACGAGAGCTACGCCTCGATCCTGGCAAGAGGACGGCGGGACGAGGTGGCAGTCGTCGGCGAGGCCCCTGCCCCGATCGAGACCCAACACTGGTCGATGCACTCGCACGGTGCGATTTTCTGCGAGGTTGCGGTGAACGCCGTGACGGCGGAATTGAGGGTTCGTCGACTGCTCGGCTCGTTCGATTGCGGCAGGATCCTGAATCCCAAGACGGCGGCCAGCCAGTTCAAGGGCGGCATGATCATGGGCCTCGGCCTCGCACTCATGGAGGAGACCCAATTCGACGAGCGCAACGGCCGGATCATGAACCCCAGTCTCGCCGACTATCATGTGCCGGTGCACATGGACGTGCCGGAAATCGAGGTCATGTGGACCGATATCCCGGATCCGCATGCTCCGATGGGTGCGCGCGGGATCGGGGAAATAGGGATTACAGGTGTCGGCGCTGCGGTAGCGAACGCGATCTACAACGCGACCGGCAAGCGCATACGCGATCTGCCTATCACGCTCGACAAACTATTGTGAAACGCCGCGCCGAAGCGGCTCTGCGATATTGATGATCAGTGGCTGCGTCGCACTGTGCGCAACACCCTGCTGCTCGTCGCCCTTCGACGAACGAAGGTGCTCCAGACAGAAGCTCCGGCTATCGTCGTGGACATGAGCCTGCAAACCTAATCACCGCCGACGCGCCTTTGCGGAACGATGCGGACGGCTTCGACGCGCATCGCGTGCAAACCCTCCTTCATTGCCTGGTGCCATCAACACCGCGACCGTTGCCGAGCAGTGCCGGGCGGAAATCAGCCCGCCGGCTGACGACCTTGCCGGACCACAAGAACACGCCATCGCCAGTGTAATGGAGCGTCGTCGGATGTCTCGGTCGAACGGCAATGCGGGCCGCCACGATTTCCATCACGAAGAAGTTATAGCGATCGACCAGAGCGTCATCCGCGACCCTGCACTCGAACTGCCCGAAACAAGCGCTGAGGACCGGCGCGCCCACCAAATTGGCCTCGCCGACAGCAATCTCAAGATGCTCGAACTTGTCGACGTCCCGACCGGAGGAATTGCCGACGGAGACCACGAGATCGATCATCTCCGCGGTAGGCAGATTGATCACGCATTCGCCGCTTCTGCGGATGAGATCGAAGCTGAAATTGCTGCGGGAGATCACGCATCCCAATAACGACGGCGAGAATTCCATGATCGTGTGCCAGCCCATGGTCATGACGTTGCGAACACCGTCAAAGGCGCTGCTGACAAGGACGATCGGCCCGGGCTCGAGATAGGCGCGCGCCTGTCGAACCGGTAGATTTTTCATGGCCTTCGACATGGATCGCCTCGGCTAGCCGGCTGCCTCGAACGTCAGTACGACCTTTCCGCGCACGTGACCGCTTTCGGCCCGTTCATAGGCGTCCCGGACACGATCCAGGGCAAATGTGTCGGACACCACGACCTTCACTTTCCCGGCATCGATCAAGGCGGCGATCTCGCCGAGCTGGGCAGCGTTAGGTTCGGCCATCCAGTGCGGCGCGGCTCGCACCTTATGCTCGGCAGCCCGGTCTGGGTCTGGCGGCGCAAGGGTCGAGACCTGAATGCCACCTTCTCGTAGAACCGACCAGGAGCGATCCTGCACAGCGCCGCCGACCAGATCGAAGACGACGTCTATCTGGGTCGCCACCTCCTCGAACCGTTCGTTCTTATAATCGATCGCCGTATCCGCACCCAGGTCGCGCACGAAGTCGAGATCGGCGACGCCCGCGGTGGCGAACACCGTCGCCCCTTTTGCCTTTGCAAACTGGATCGCCAGATGTCCGACGCCGCCGGCGCCGCCGTGGATCAGGACGCGCTGCCCTTCGACGAGGCCGCCATGATCGAACAGCCCCTGCCACGCCGTCATGCCGGCCAGCGGCACCGCTCCCGCATGAACAAGGTCGATCGACGTCGGTGCAGCCACGAGTTCGACGGCCTTCACGATCACGAATTCGCTCTGCGCGCCTCGGTCGAAGCCGATATGCGCGAAAATCGGGTCGCCTTTGCTCAGCATGGAATGGGCGCGCGTGCCAAGTGCCTCGATCGTGCCAGCGAGATCACGACCAAGGATGAGGGGAAGCTTGTCTTCGGTGACCGGCGGGAATTTTCCGTCCCGGGTCTTGTAATCGACCGGATTGATACTGGCAGCGGCAACCCTGACGAGGACTTCGTCATCCTGGACCTGGGGGATAGCAACTGGGTCAATCTGCAGTGCTTCCAGCCCGCCGAACCAGCTCAATCGAACCGCCTTATTCGTTGCCATTACCCTTGTCCTCGCGCCAGGAGGTGCGATGGCCGCACGCCCAAGATGCTCGAACGGACGGGTAGCCGCGACGATCCGGGACTGGCCGCGATCGCCGGTTCGTTCGCCTCACGCGCATCTCAGCTGACGCCACACCATTGCCCGGGACGGCGTCACCGATGGAGGACGCTTTTGGCCTTATCTGCAGCCAGTGATCATTTGAGCGGGGTGTAGCGGCAGGTGAACCGCGGTGGCCGAGCGTCCTGGCGGGGCGTCAGATGGATGTGCAGGCGCTCGCCCAACATTCCGTCGAGCGCGAATGCCTTCTCGGCCTCGAACAGATCATCCCGATGCGCGTCGGTCCAGCCCTCGATTGTTCGCAAGGCCGCCGCCTTCGCCTCCGCCGCCGATGCTGCGACCACGAACATGTTCTTGTGCTGCTCCGCGAAACCCTTGCCGTCATACCCGCCGAGATTGACGAACCAAAGTTTCTCTCGCCCCGTCGATCGCTCGGGCTTTAACGCCACATCATAGCCGTCGACATGATCGATTTCGGCCCAGCAATCGATATGAAGCGTGCCCGGCGTTCCCCACCAGTCATCGCGCAATCGATCATGGGTTTCCTTGATCGACGACGCCACGACGAAGCGCACGTCGTGTATCTCTATGTTGGCGCTCGGATGCTCGCCGCCGATGTAGATTGCGAACAGCTTCATGACGCCGCTCCCCCCGCTGTTCGCGCATCCGCACCGTCCGCGACGGCCTGCGCCAGAGCCGTACCGACGATCCCTCCCATCTCATGCGAGCTCGTAATCCCCTGAATGAAAGGATGGCGATCGAGGATGAAAGGAATGCTGAGACAGAATAGACGCACGGCGGCGGGATTGTCCGAAACCGGATGGAATTGTGCATCCACCGTGATGCCCCTCGGCCCCTTGGAATCGCCCTGATCGGCGTCACAGACGACCGCCTGATCGAGGAGCGTCTGGAACGGAAACTTCTCTGCCGCGAGGGGGCGTTGTCCAGTCGCGTCGACGAAAACGGGGAAGTGCTGCGTCTTGTCGTCGATCGTGACGATGGCGCCTGGCGCCTCGCCATGCGTGTTGACCCGATGGTTTTGCCCCAGCGCCATGACGCTGAGCCGGCCTGCCCGATGGAGCGCGAGCAATCGCTCGATCGAAAGATGCGGGACGGTCGCATATTCGTCGATGAAGATGGGTTTCAGATAGCGGTTGAACCTGTCGAGCGCATCCACATCGAGATGCGGGACGATCAACGCGATGACCTCATGCATGCGCAGAATCGCATAGCGCCATGGCACGGTCGTCTCGCTTTGGTGGTTCGCGCGGGCCTCGGCGAGATTGCTGACCGCCCAGTCAAAGGCATCGACCGCAGCCCGATCCGCGAAGTAGCGTTCGGCGAAATTCTCCAGAGGCAAGTCGGCGAGGCCGATATGTGCAGCATAGTCCGGGTCGGCCCGAGCCAGCTCCTGTCTGAACAGATCGTAGGCGGTATCGAGCAAGGTCGGGCACGCCCCCCCGATCAGGCGCGTCATGGCCTCGGGCGTGCAGATCGCCAGCGGCTCGTAGGGTACGGGATGATAGAAATCGGCTTCGGGAAGCAGGCCTTTGCGCGACATCATCGTGATCGACAGCGCCTCGTTGCCAGGATTGATGCGATAGTCGACCGTCTCGCTATCCGTCTCGAGGAAGGATCCATGTGCGACGGCGATCGCGACGGCCGCATCTATGGCGGTGAGCGAACTGCCGCGAATGCCGATCCGGGTCGCGGGGATGCGTTGCAGGGCGGTGGCGGGCCACGGGCTCAGGAAATAGCCGGGCCGCACTTCGGGCTCCTCGGGCCATTGGTGGCCGGTCGCGATCACCACCTGATCGAACAGGCGTTCAGACGGCGACCCGATCTTCGGGGTGACGCTCAGCCGCAATCCCCGCGCCTCCGCCGCGATATCGGTAACGCGGCAGTAGGTGGCGATTTCTACGCGTGCGCCCTGCTCACGCGCGCGGGCGATCAGCCCGTTGAACTGGTCGAGAAAATATTCGCCCAACGCGACGCGCGGATAGAAAGCATGGTCGTCGATCTCGTCGGGATCGATGCCGAGCCTGACGAGCCGGGCGCGGGGCTGGCGCTCGAGCCAAGCGATCAGCGTCTCCTCGATGGGTGGGATCTCGACGCTGGCGATGTTCGACAGCATCGCCGGGTCGTTCCAGCCCGGCCGATAGGGCGTGCCGAGACCGGCGCGCGGCTGATCCTCGTAGATCACGATCTCGAGGGGCTTGGCCAGTGCGTTGAGGAGCGCGCACAGCGTGTAGATCGTGGTCGGCCCTGCCCCCACGAACGCGATCGACGGGCAAGGCGGTCGCAGGGTCCGCGAACTCATCGGGCCGGCTGGACCAGGACCGACTGGCTCTTCATTTCGGCGCTTCCGAAGGCGGTGAGGAAGGCTATGTCGGCCGCATCCCGGCCGATGCCGATTTTCGCCATGTCGCGCTCCTTGGCCATGCCAGTCGCATCGACCAGATGCCATGCCCCACCCAGAAACACCTCGGCCACCGCATGGAAGTCAGGCGGTTCGACGCCAAGCGCATAGACGCTGGCGATCCGCGCGGGAATACCGGCGGCGCGTGCGAGCACGATCATGAGGTGCGCGTAATCGCGGCAGATGCCCTGGCGCTTTACGAACGTATCGAGCGCGGTCGTGTCGGCGTCGCTGGCACCCGGCACGTAGGAGACATGCCCTGCGATCCAGTTCCGCATCGCGATCACCTTAGCGCCACCGGCGATCCCGCCGAATTCCGCGTCGACGAAGGGCTGAAACTGGTCGGACGGGCAATAACGCGACGCCATCAGATATTGGACGGTCTCGCCCGGAAGCTGATGCGGCGGGACCATCGGCAGATGAAGACAGTCTTCAAGATCGCGCTCGATACGAACCGTCGCGCGATACTCGACCAGCAGCTGCCCCTCTACGCGCAGCCAGATACGCTCCCCGATCATATCCTGGGACGCCACCCGCGCAAAATGCGCGGTCGGGGAGATATCGAGATGTGCCGCCTCGATCACCTGCTCTGGGATGACCGCCGCCTCGATCTGGAGCAACACGTCTGTCGGATGCTCGAACCAGTAATCGAGACGGACATCGATCTCGAGCGTCATCGGCGCCGCGTCCTCGGTCTTGCGCCGTCCGCACCTGGGCAGACGATCTTCATGCGAGGGTCCGCAGCGAAGGCTCACGCTCGTAGAAGCGCTGCCCGGCCGCCTTCAGGAATGCGCCGTCGAGCATGGTGACGCCGGCGTCCGGAACCACTCCCGCTTTCTCGAGCAAGGGCTGGGCAGCTTCGCTCGCGCCGATCGCCTTGAGATGTCCGAAGGCGTTCATCACGAATTCGGCAGCGGCGCCTTCCTTCAGCATGGCCTCGCATCCTTCCTCGGACAGAATGATCGCGACAGCATCAAAGATCTGGCTCGGCGAACCTGCCAGCTGTCCGTCTGCCTTCATCTGCGACCCGTCGGACAGCTTCGTGCCACCGACCTTGGGCGCCACGATCACCGGCTTGCCCTTCGCTTTCTCGACGGAGGAGACGAGCGACGCCAGTTCGGCGGCATCGGTGCCGTCCGCGATCAGGATGCCGACCGAACGGCCTTCCAGCGTCGCCTTCATGTTCTTGTGGATCGACAGCGCGTCCGAAGGCGCCATGTCGACCGGCTCCTTGGCGGGCGGCGCCTTCTTCGGCAGCGGGATGCCGAGACCAGCGGCGACACGCGCAGCGAGATCCTCATCGACGTTACGTAGGTTCGCCACCATACGCGGCGGCACCTGATCGAGCAGGCCGACCTTCGACAGTTCGAACACGAAGGAGGAGGCGATATGCGCCTGCTCGCTCTCGCTCTGCGAGCGATAGAAGAGCCGTGCCTGACTATAATGATCGGCAAACGTTTCCGCGCGGATCCGCAACTTCTCGCCCTGTTCGTCGGGACCGGAGGGAGCGTCGGTCGTGGCGAAGCCCTGCGTGGGGCTCTCACGCGGACCGCCTTCCTCGCCATGCGCAGCGAGGCTGTTGGGCTCGTAATTGGCGCGGCCTTTGGGGACCATCGTCTGCATCATCCCGTCGCGCTGGAAATTGCCGAACGGGCAACGGGGCGTGTTGATCGGGATCTGGTGGAAGTTGGTCGAGCCGAGGCGCGACTTCTGGGTGTCGAGATAGCTGAACAGCCGGCCTTGCAGCAGCGGGTCGTTCGAGAAGTCGATGCCGGGCACGATGTTACTTGGCAGGAAGGCGACCTGCTCGGTTTCGGCAAAGAAATTGTCGACGTTGCGGTTCAGCGTCAACGTGCCGATCAGGCGGACGGGCACGTCGTCCTCGGGGATCAGTTTGGTCGCGTCCAGCACATCATAGGGCTGCGCGTCGGCGAACGCCTGATCGAAGACCTGGATGCCCAGATCCCACTGCGGGAAAGCGCCGGTGTCGATCGCCTCGAACAGGTCGCGGCGGTGATAGTCGTTGTCGGCGGCCTGCAGCTTGAGCGCCTCGTCCCAGATCGTCGACTGGATGCCGAGGCGCGGCTTCCAGTGGAATTTGACGAAGCTGGCTTTGCCCTTGGTGTTGACCAGCTTGAAGGTATGGACGCCGAAGCCTTCCATCATGCGCAGCGAGCGCGGCAGGGTCCGGTCCGACATCGCCCACATCAGCATGTGGGTGGTCTCGGGCATCAGCGAAGCCCAGTCCCAGAAAGTGTCGTGCGCGCTGCCCGCCTGCGGATAGCCGCGATCGGCCTCCATCTTCACGGCGTGGACGAGATCGGGGAACTTGATCGCGTCCTGGATGAAGAAGACCGGGATGTTGTTGCCGACCAGATCCCAATTGCCTTCGCGGGTGTAGAATTTGACCGCAAAGCCGCGGACATCGCGCGGTGTGTCCACGGAGCCTGCTCCTCCGGCGACAGTGGAGAAGCGGACGAACACCTCAGTCTTCTCGCCCTTGGCGAAAACCGCCGCCTTCGACAGATCGGAGATGTCGTCGGTCGCCTCGAACACGCCGTGGGCGCCGGAGCCGCGCGCATGGACAATCCGCTCGGGGATGCGCTCATGGTCAAAGTGGAAGATCTTCTCGCGGAGGACGAAATCCTCCAGCAGGGTCGGCCCGCGTGCGCCGGCCTTCAGACTGTTCTGGTTGTCGCTGACCGGAACGCCGTGGTTCGTGGTCAGGATCGGTGCCTCACCCTCGGCGTGCTGGTGGGTCTCGCCGCCGTTGCCGGCGCTCCGGATGTCCTTGCTAGCCAATGAAAATCCCCTCGTCGCCGATGGTGCGGCAGATGGAGGGATAACGCTCCATTTAACCAGAATGTCCGGAAGAGATGTGCGTAGAACGAGATTCTTCGTCCTCCGCGCGTCTCGCATTTGGATATGGGACGGTGTCCACGCGTGCCTTCTCTACGGGTGCGTTTGTGTGGCCGTGCCCCCGAGAGCCAGAACGCTGCTGAATGCCGCAGATCAGCGGCAATGCCTCGGCATGTGTCGGCCGGCAACTCAGGTGGTGCGGCTTGTGGCTGTCAAACCCACATCGGCCATTCATGCGCCGCTCGCGCCATTCCAGCCCCTGGAGTGCTCGTCTGGGCTCCCCGCGCATTCCGGCTACGACGGGTGAGATCGCCTGAATGTTTTCGAGGCCCCATCCTCCCGACTGCCAGCAGGCGAGACGATGATGATGAGGGTCAGCCGGTTCTACTGGCGAGTGGGTTCGAGCCTGACGAGTAACCGTTTCAATATTAGAGAGGTTTTGGCGACCGACGGGTGAGGCTTGCCCTCTCGGAACTTAACACTCTGTTGCGCGCTACCCATGCCTGCGATCCTGCGGAAAGGTGATAGGCGTGGCGGCGTATCGACTCTACTTCCTCGACGCAGAAGGACGTATCAAACGATCCGAACATTTTCACGGCCCAGATGATCAGTCAGCTGCAGACGAGGCGGCAAGACTGGACCATGCTTTCAAGATCGAGATCTGGGATCGAGAACGACCGGTTGGAATTGTTCTACCCACCAGCGGTGCATTTATCTCAGCGTCAGACTGGCTGAAAACTGGCTTTAAAACGTCTGATGAGTGAAACCTGAGTATTTTCACGCGGGCATGGGGGGCAAGGCAAACGCTGGTTCAGTCCGCCTCCTCTGATTGAGGGCTTCGGCGGCCATACAGGTCGGAGCGAAGACCCAAACCAGCCTGTGGTCAGTCTGGCCGTGGCACGCGGCCTCCCTCAGCCCAGTCGAGATTCATCCGACGTCGCCCCAGGTCGCGCGATCGCCACCGAGGCTGCAACATTAGATCCACGTGATCGTTCTGAATTCATTCGGTTTCGTGACGGAAACGAACGGAACATCCGTGACAGTCGGGCGCTGGGTCGCGGTGGCTAACCGATCCGCCGACCTGCCCAGCCCGCTGCCTCGAACGCTATCATGCCCACCTGTTGAAAAAGGAGGATCTGAGATGCCCGATCGCAAATGGTCCCAAGAGGTCACCGATCATTCTGACGCGCTCGATCTGGAACGAGACGTGTTCACGAATGACGATCCGCACGAGATCGCACTGTCGCTGAAGCGATCCGCAGAACGCAGCAAGCGGCGCAAGGGAACCCCACTGCAATCGGCGATGGGCATGCTCACTTTCTACATCAACCGCGCCGGCGACAGTCTGTCGAAGACGGAACAGCACAAGCTGGAGCGCGCGAAGAACGAGTTACGCCGCGTGTTCGGCAGGGAGCAGGTGGCGTGAGCGGGCCGGAGGCAACGACCCGTCGCGCCGTCCTGCAGGGAGCTGCCATTGCTGGTGTCGGCCTCGCCGCCCCGGCCTTTGCGCAAGGAACACATCCGATGGCCGATCCGACGACGCGTTATCCAACCAAACCCTTCTCCGAGCAGAAACAGCCCTGGCCGGCGCTCCAACGCGACATGAAGCCAGTGCCGGACTGCGGCGAGAGGAGCTATCGCGGATCGGGCCGACTGGCCGGGCGCAAGGCGCTCGTCACTGGCGGCGATTCCGGGATCGGACGTGCGGCTGTCATTGCGTTCGCGCGCGAGGGCGCCGCGATCGCGATCAACTATTATCCCACCGAAGAACCGGATGCGCAGGATGTGGCCAGGCTACTGCGGGCAGAGGGGCACAAGATCGAACTGATCCCGGGCGACCTGACCGATGCCGCGTTCTGCGGCGAGCTTGTCGCGAAGGCCGACACGGCGCTGGGCGGACTTGATCTTGTCGTCAACAATGCCGCCTACCAGCAGTCGAAGGCCTCGATCGCCGAGATCAGTGCAGAGCAGTTCGATCGCACGATGAAGACCAACGTGTATGCGATGTTCCACATCTCGAAGGCCGCCATTCCTCGGATGAAGGCGGGGAGCTGCTTCATCAACACAGCGTCGGTGAACTCGGTCGATCCCGGCGAGGAACTGCTGGATTACGCAACGACCAAGGGCGCGATCCTGATCTTCACGAAAGGCCTTGCCAAGCAGCTCGGCTCCAAGGGCATCCGTGTGAATGCGGTGGCACCGGGTCCGGTCTGGACGCCGCTGCAGGTCGCGGGCGGCCAGCTACCCGGCAAGCTCGGCGAGTTCGGCCAGGATACCCCGCTCGGCCGTGCCGGCCAGCCTGCCGAACTCGCATCTCTTTATGTCGCACTGGCAGAAAGTGGCACGAGCTTCACGACCGGCAGCGTATTCGGCGCGAATGGCGGGACCGGCGTGATCTGACCTCGGAAGAGTTTGTCAGCGCCGCGGCGCTCAGAGCGGATCATTCAGGAGACGAGCAATGATGCAACGAGAGAAAAACGGCGAACGAACCGACGAGGCGAACGTGTCGGATCAGTCGCCGGTCCCGCCGAAAACGACAGGCGGCGAGGATGAGAGCAGCACGGAAAAGGATGGTGACGACAGCCATCTTCACGAGGATCAGAAATCGCGAACGCTGTGAAGGTCCGCGTCGCCGCCGACACGAAGGAAGTGCGGCGGCGACCGTGCGGCGCATCGCACGTTCAAACTCAACGCGTGATCAGATCGCGTTCCGTGTCGGCTTCGGCGATCTCGAACGAATAGGCGGATGGGCCTGTACGCCCATGAACGTGCTCAGCGGGCTTTGCGCCAGCAGGGGCGCGGCAAGTGGTCAGGCGGCGGCTGTCGGGTGGTGGGTCTTCAGGCGGGGGGTCCTTATATCGAGAAAGGGTGCGGGTCCGGTTTTGGCGACCCGGCTGAGAGCCGGGCGACCGAATTTCTGCGACACGAAGGCTGTCGGCTTCCTGAAATAAAACGGCTAACAGCTGAACGACTTGCCGCCCGAGAGCGCTCTTACGCGCAGGAGCGCATTGGCGAATGCCTGAGGAGCCTCTTGTGGCAGAGCGTGACCGCAATCCACCGTCCGGTGTTCGTGGGGGCCCACGAACATCGTGGACTGTTCGGCCGTCCCGCCAGGTTTGAGCGGATCGCGCATGCCGTCGAGCGTGACGGCAGGAATGACAATAGCTGGCCGCCCGGCGAGCCTATCCTCGACTTCCTGCAGCGATGGATCGCCTTCTATGGTGGCGAGCATCCAGCGATAGCAGTGGATGACGACATCGACGAAATCGGGGTTGTCGAACGCCTTGGCAGACCGTTCGAAGGCGGTGTCGTCAAAACTCCATGACGGCGACCATTCGCGCCAGAGCAAGGCAGCGATCCCACGTCTGTCAGCCGCCAGACCGGCGCGTCCACGTTCCGTCTGGAAGAGGTGTTGATACCAGCATATGCGCTCAAGACCGGGATCGATGGGCGCACGCTGGCCAGCCACGTCGATGACGTCGTAGCCGGCATAGGAAACGAGTCCGGAAAAGCGTTCAGGCCAGAGCGCGGCGGCTACACAGGATGCGTTGCCGCCCCAGTCGAACCCGCCCAGGATCGGGCGATCGAGCGCGAGCGCATCTGTCAGTTGGAGGATATCGAGGCCCCTTGCGGCCTGCTGTCCGCTTCGCGGCACGTCGCCGGACAGGAAGCATGTCGGGCCGAAGCCGCGGCAATAAGGACGGATGACGCGGGCGCCAGCATCTATCAGGGTCGGCACGACCTGCCCGAAGGCATGCACGTCATAGGGAAAGCCATGCGAAAGGATGACAGGCCATCCGTCTGCCGGTCCATCCTCCAGATAGGCGATCCGCAGCGATCTGGTATTCGCGAACCTCACGTCACGGTCGTGATGAATGCCCGAAGATCCGCAAGCATGAGCTCCGGTTCCTCGAAGGCTGCGAAATGGCCGCCCGCAGGCATCACGGTATAATGGACGACATTGTAGGTCTGTTCGGCGAACGAGAGCGGCGTCGGGAGGAACACGGGATCGGGAAAGGCTGCTATCCCCATTGGCACGGTGACTCGCGTACCGGCCGGGAAGACGCTGGATTTCTCCAGCCGCTTGCCGCGATAGATCCATGTCGCGGTCACCTCGGACGACGGGCCGACGTAGAGCATGATGTTGGTCAGGAGTTGCTCTTCGGTGAAGCGCGCCCAGAGGTCCGGGCTGCCGTCGGCACGCTGTGGGAGATCCGCCCACATGCCAAATTTTTCCAGAATCCAGCCCGCAGCGCCCACAGGACTGTCCGCCATCGCCACGCCCAGCGTCTGCGGTCGCGTTTCCTGCTCATGGTTGTAACCCGTCTCCCGTTCGACGATCACGTCACGGCGCGATAGGAGGTCGATATGGTCCGGCGTCGAAGGCTCGGCGTCCTCTGCGAAGATGCTGACCATGTTGCTGTGGAAGCCGAGCAGCGCATCGGGGAACATGTGCGCCATCCAACTCGCGATATGGGCTCCCCAGTCGCCGCCTTGCACGATGAAGCGCGCATCGCCAAACAACTGGCCCATCAGCGAATGCATGATCTGCCCAGCCCTGCGAGGTCCGATGATACCCGTGATCGGTCTGGAGAATGCAAAGCCGGGCAATGACGGCACGACCACGTCGTGCCCGTCTTCCGTCAACGGTCCGATCAGGGCTTCGAACTCGATGAAGGAACCGGGCCAGCCGTGAAGCAGCAGCAGCGGCGGCTTCGATCCGTCTCCGCGGGCATGGATGAAGTGGATGCGCTCGCCCTCCACATCAGTCAGGTAATGCGGCAGCGCGTTCAAGCGGCTCTCTATCGCCCGCCAGTCGAAACGCTCGGCCCAATAGTCCGCTAGTCGCCTCAGATCGGCCTTGCCGACGCCTGCCTGCCACCCGCCGACGTCGGGCAGACGGCTCCAGTCGTAGGTGCGGACCCTGTCCCGGATTTCCACAAGGCGTGTTTCGGGCACAGATATCTGGAACCGCTCCGCCATCCCGTTCTCTTTCCTCGTTGATCAGCCGCCGCTCCGGCCCCTGGCCTTAACGACCCACCCAGACGATCGGTTCGCTATCGGAGACGCGCATGCGCACCAAAGCTGGTGCGGATCTTTCAGCCAGGCTCTTGGAGAGAGCTTTGACATCGCCTCGCTCAGCGCCTGCGGATATGGGTTTAGGAGTGCTCACCGGAACGCAGCCTCAAATGTTGTCCCGGGATATTGTCAGAGATTGACGGCGGGTGACGGACAGCGGTTTCGACCGCCAAGGCCCGAAGCGGACATCCACCGCCGTCGTTCGGCCGCCGCCACATGACGCTCGTTCCGGCCATCGGTTCGTCGGTGAGCGCAGCTCATGTCCAAGCGCATGAATGCTCTGACGAAGGCATATCAGCTTGTCGCCGGCTTTTTCGAGCGGCATCGGGGAATGACACTGCCGAAGCCGAGAAAAAGGGTAACGACATGAGGATGCATCGCTCTTTGCTCGCAGCGCTCGCTGCCGCGTCGGCACTCGTCGTTCCGATTGCAGCACAGCAGCCGTCGCCGCAGGATCTCTACGGGCCGTTGTTCGTCGCTGTACAAACCGGGCGCATCTTTCCGGACGGCAAGACATTTGTGGATGCGGAGCCCAAGCGCGCGCCCGACGCGATTTTGGCCGACTATCGACGTTCGCCCCCACCGTCGGCCGACGCACTGCGGGCCTTCGTGCTCGCCAATTTTTCCGTGCCAGGCATAAACGACCGAAGCCCGGCTGACCTGCGTCGTCACATCCGAGCGCTGTGGCCGAGCCTCGTGCGGCAACCCGACGTGATCCCGGTCGGAAGCTCCGCGCTGCCGATGAGCGCGCCTTATGTGATCCCTGGCGGGCGCTTCCGTGAAATCTATTACTGGGACAGCTATTTCACGATGCTGGGTCTCGCCGTCGATGGGCAGCAGTCGCTCGTGGAATCGATGCTCGCCGATTTTACGGACGCGATCGAACGCTACGGCCACATTCCCAACGGCATGCGGACCTATTATCTCGGTCGCGCACAGCCTCCCTTCTATGCGGCGATGCTGGACCTTTCAAAAATTGATGACCCGGTGCTCGCTGCCCGGCGCTTGGCCGCTCTGAAGCGCGAACATGCCTATTGGATGAAAGGTGCGGCCTGTCTCGATGCGAGCGGGGTCTGCGACCGCGTCGTCCGCATGCCCGATGGAAGCCTGTTGAACCGCTATTGGGATGATCGCCCCCTGCCCCGTGAGGAATCTTATGCTGAGGATCTTGCGACCGCCGCAGCAGATGCATCCAGAGCCCCTGAAACGCTTTATCGTGACCTACGCGCAGGCGCTGAGAGCGGTTGGGATTTCAGCAGCCGCTGGTTGACCGATCCGCAAAATCTTTCCTCCATCCGGACCACGGACATTGTCCCTGTGGACCTGAACAGTCTTATGCTCCTCATGGAAAACGCGATCGCCCGGCGGAGCGCTGCTGCCGGGGACATGGCTGACGCGGCCCGTTTCACGAAGCTCGCCGAGATGCGGCACAAGGCGATTGATCGCTATCTTTGGGTCAAAACCGAGGGCCGCTTCGCCGACTGGGACCGCAATGCGGGCAAGCCAACCTCCCGCGTCTCCGCCGCGACCCTATACCCGCTCTTCGTGGGAGCAGCCTCGGCCATCCAAGCCGAGGCGGTGAGCGCTACGGTGCGTAGGATATTGCTCGCACCTGGTGGCCTTCGCACCACGCCACTGCACACTGGGCAGCAATGGGATGCCCCCAACGGATGGGCTCCCCTGCAGTGGATCGCCATCGACGGGCTCGAAAGATCAGGCCAGGCCTCGTTGGCACATGATATCGCCCGGAGGTGGATCGGGACCGTCGCGATCACCTATGGCAATACCGGCAAGATGTTGGAGAAATACAATATCGAAGAGCAAACGCCGGGCGGCGGCGGCGAATATCCCACACAGGACGGATTTGGATGGACCAACGGCGTAACAAGCGCACTCCTCGATCGATATCCAGCCTTGTTGCACTGAATTCATGGACGCCGGGGCCCGATCTTTTCCCGCCGTGTCAGCGTGCTCGAGAATAATATTGGGCCCGTCGGGAGTGGCTGGAATGCACAAGGGCATCAGCCGATCGATGTCCACACCACGTCCAGCGACCAGGAACCTCCTGTTTGGCCTGAACGCACCACAACCCATTCTCTCGGCGACCGCACGGCCGGCGGCGGCGGCAGGGCTGCCGTCAGTACGGCCAGCCCCGTCACCGGCGATTTGATGCTCAGGTCGCCAGGCGCCTTCTGCATCCGACGGCGCTGATTGAGCCACCTGTGGTCAGCGAGACGGTCGAGATCTCACGAATACCGCCGCAGCGATGTCGGCATGTTGCAGCCGATCACAGTAACTGCGACGGTGACGCATGCCGGACTGGTCTCGCTATCTCCTCGCCTGCCTCCTTGCGCTCCCCCAGCCGGCCGCGGCGCAGGGCATGGCGCGCGCGGCCTACCCGCCGGTCCTCGGCATGCGGGAACGCGCGGTGGTCGAAAACCGCATTCTGAAGGCACGGCTCGACACTGTGGTGCCAGCTATCATGCGCGAGCGCGGCATCGATATGTGGGTGCTGGTCGCACGCGAGAATTTCGAGGACCCGGTCGTCCGGACGATGCTCGACGCCGAAAGCCTTGCGGCGCGCCGTCGCACGATCCTGATTTTCCACGATCGCGGGCCAGGCCGCGGCGTCGAGCGATTGACTGTCAGCCGCTACGGTCTGGGCGGCCTCTTCGTCCCCGTCTGGGATCCCGCCCGCCAGCCCGACCAGTGGGCTCGTTTGGCCGAGATCATCCGCGAACGCGCCCCGCGCAGGATCGCAATCAACTCGTCCCGTCTCTCCGCTTATGCCGACGGTACGACCCTTTCGGCCTGGGAAGAACTCACCGAGGCGCTGGGACCGGAGCTTTCGAAGACGCTCGTTCGCGACGAGGTGCTGCCAATCCGCTGGCTGGAGACACGCACACCGGAGGAGATGGCGCTCTATCCGACGATCGAGCAACTGGCTCATGCGATCATCAGCGAGGCGCTGTCGTCAGCGGTGATCACGCCGGGCAAGACGACCACGGACGACGTCGTCTGGTGGATGCGTCAGAAAATAACCGACCTCGGATTGCAGACGTGGTTCCATCCTTCCGTCGCCATCAGCCGCCGGGGCAATGCCGCGCCACTGGCGGGCGATAGCGTGATCCGGAAGGGCGATCTCCTTTGGACGGACTTCGGCATCACCTATCTTCGGCTCAACACCGACACGCAGGAGAACGCCTATGTGCTCAACGATGGTGAAACCGAGGCACCCGTGGGGCTGCGCACGGGGCTGAATGCCAGCAACCGTGTCCAGGATGCGGTCACCACAAGCTTCCAAACGGGCGCGACAGGCAACGACGTATTGGCAGCGGCCAGAGCAAGGGCGACCGCCGACGGCCTGCGCCCAACCATCTACTCGCATCCGATCGGCTATCACGGCCACGGCGCGGGACCGTCCATCGGCTTCTGGGACAATCAATCCGCAGACCCGCGCGGAGCAATGCCCATCCACCCAAACACGGCCTGGTCGATCGAGCTGAGCGCGACACGGAAGGTGCCCGAATGGGACGGCCAGGAGATCGCCTTCAAGACGGAGGAAAACGCCGTCTTCGACGGCAACCGCGTGCACTATATCGACGGCCGCCAAGTCGATTTCTATCTCATCGGGAAACAGTAACCGCGCTCCCGGGGCCGCGAAATGCGCTGAAAAGAAGATCCAAGAGCAGACGGTCGACGGAGCCTGGCCACGGCTCGCGCAACCGAAGCTGCCGGTTTTCGCCGTTCACGCATCGCTCCATGAGGTGCTTTGAAACGGTTCGAAGCAGCGGCTGAATTGCTCGCTCCATCTCTGGGGCGACTTTACCTGTCATCCCGGTCTGCCACTATGGTGCTCATGACCCTCACCATTGCCACCACCCCCTTTGCAGACCAGAAGCCCGGCACCTCCGGCCTGCGCAAGAAGGTACGGATCTTCCAGCAACCGAATTATACCGAGAACTTCGTGCAGTCGGTGTTCGACGTGCTCGATGGCTTTGCCGGGCAGACGTTGGTGCTAGGCGGCGACGGACGCTACCTCAATCGGGAGGTGATCCAGATCACGATCCGGATGGCGGCGGCCAACGGCTTCGGTCGGGTGCTGGTCGGGCTCGGCGGCATCCTCTCGACGCCGGCGGCCAGTCACGTGATCCGCAAATATCAGGCGTTCGGCGGCCTGATCCTCTCTGCCAGCCACAATCCAGGCGGGCCGGACGAGGATTTCGGCATCAAATATAATATCGCCAATGGCGGCCCGGCGCCCGAGAAGATCACCGACGCCATCTATGCCCGATCAACGCAGATCGACCGCTATCACATCGTCGAGGCGCCCGACGTCGATCTCGACCGGCTTGGCGAAACGCAGGTGGCCGACATGGTCGTCGAGGTCATCGACCCGGTCGCCGATTATGCGGAGCTGATGGAAGACCTGTTCGATTTCGACGCGATCCGCGCGCTGATCGCAGGCGGCTTCCGGCTCAGCTTCGATGCGATGCACGCCGTCACCGGACCCTATGCGCACGAAATCCTGGAGCGACGCCTTGGCGCACCAGGCGGCACGGTGGTGAACGGCGCGCCGTTGCCCGATTTCGGCGGCCATCATCCCGATCCCAACATGGTCCACGCCCATGAGCTGTTCGCGCGGATGTTCGGCGCGGACGCGCCCGATTTCGGTGCCGCCTCCGATGGGGACGGCGATCGCAACCTGATCCTCGGCCGTGCGATCTTCGTGACTCCCTCGGATTCGCTCGCCGCGCTCGCCGCCAATGCCCATCTTGCCCCCGCCTATGCGCGGGGCCTGAAGGGCATCGCCCGCTCGATGCCGACGAGCGGTGCCGCCGATCAGGTCGCCCATGCTCTGGGCCTACCGCTCCATGAAACGCCGACCGGCTGGAAATTCTTTGGCAACCTGTTGGATGCCGGCATGGCCACCATCTGTGGTGAGGAGAGCGCTGGCACCGGCTCCGATCACGTCCGCGAGAAGGACGGACTGTGGGCTGTGCTGCTGTGGCTCAATATCCTCGCTGTCCGCCGCGAAAGCGTCGCTGCGATCATGGCCGATCATTGGGCGCGTTTCGGCCGGAATTATTATGCGCGGCACGATTATGAGGGACTCGACAGCGCCGCTGCAGAGACGCTGATGGCGGAGCTGCGCGTCGCGATGTCCGCCCTTCCCGGTCGCGTCGCCAGCGGGCTGGCAGTCGAGTCCGCAGATGAGTTCGAATATTCGGATCCGGTCGACGGCTCGCTCAGCCGGGGCCAGGGCCTACGGCTCCGGTTCGAGGGCGGGGCCCGGATCGTGTTTCGCCTGTCCGGAACGGGAACAAGCGGTGCTACCCTGCGCGTCTATCTCGAGCGCTATGAGAGGACGGATGGCATTCTCGATGCCGACACCGCAGAGGCGCTTGGCGCTCTGGTCGCGGCGGCGGACGAACTGGCAGGCATCACCCGCCATACTGGCCGCGCGGCGCCCACCGTCATCACCTGATCAGATAGCGCCATATGCTCGGCTGATCGGGTCCGGATGAATCATCAGATTTGCCGGAGCGCCGCGCTGCTTGCCGGTTGAATCTACCGCCCACGCGGCTTGCTCACTATCGATCCCACTTGGCGAACCATCGGGCGCGCGACCGGGCTTGCCGGCCGCGAATGACACCGGTAGCACCTTCTCTGTCAGAACCGGCACGCAGAGTCCGGTCGATAGGCGGACACCCGTCGGGAGAGATTTGTGCCAAAGCAGTTCCCGATGCGGACGATCGCAGGCACCGCGCTGGCAGCCTTTCTCGCTCTTCCGACCGAAGCGCAGCCTGCCGCTCGGGACAGGCTCATTACCTATCTGACAGCATTGGCCCAAGAGCGCACGACCGAACGTGCAGCGACGATGGCTGCCATAACCTCGCCCGAACAAGCACGGGCCCGTCAAACCGATGTGCGGACGACGCTCGCCGAACTGATCCGCCCCGAGCCGGTCGGCGGCCCTGTTCGCGCCCGGATCACGCACAGCGAGCGCCGTGATGGCTATACCGTCCAGGCCGTTTGGTATGAGAGTCTGCCCGGCTACCGCGTCACCGCCGACCTGTACCGCCCCAACGGCAACGGGCCATTCCCCGCAATTCTGATCCAACCCGGCCATGGTCTGGATGGCAAGGTGGGAGATCATGATCTCGCGGTGAACCTTGCCCGCGCGGGCTTTATGGTTCTGTCGATCGACATCGTCGGCGAGGGGGAACGCATCCAGTTCTATGATCCTGCGATCGGCGCGTCAAAGGTCGGCCGTCCGACCGGCGAGCACTCGATGGCCTTTGCCCAGGCCTTGCCGACCGGCGGCCATGTCTCGCGCTTTTTCCTAGCCGATGCGATGCGCGGCATCGACTATCTCTCCGCCCGTCGGGATGTGGACAAGGGCCGGATCGGTGCCTTCGGCTGTTCGGGCGGCGGCACTGCGACCGCCTATGTCGCGGCCCTGGATCCGCGGATCCAGGCGGCGGCGATCGCCTGTTACGTCAATGACATGACGCATTTGCTGGCGCGGGGCGGCCCTGGCGTACAAGATGCCGAGCAGTCGATACCTTTCTTTCTTGAGCGCGGGCTCGACCTGCCCGACTGGATCGAGGCGATCGCGCCGCGGCCACTCGCGATCGTGTCCACCACGGAGGACATGTTCCCGATCGCAGGCGCTCGCGCCGCGTTCGCCGAGGCGCGCCATTTCTACGCGGCCATGGATGCGGCGGACCACATCGCGATGATTGAGGGGCCGGGCCGTCACGGCGCATTGCGGCCCGTCTCCGCGCGGATCGTCGCCTTCTTCACCCGCTGGCTGAAGAACGATCCCGCCGAGCGCGCATTTGTGGAGGAGCCGATCGGCGACCCGACGACGCTGCTCGTCTATCCCGCCGTGACGCCCGGTACCGCGGCCGGCGGCCGTCCGCTTGCCGAGCTGATCGCCGCCGAAGCGCCCCGTCCCGTCGCCATCGCTGGCGAAACCGAAACCGTACGGCTGACCCGGCTGCGCAGTGCGATCCGTGACGTCGCCCGCACGACGGTCACAGCGGCCGCGCCGCCGCCGGAGATGGTGCTGGGAGAGGCAACGCAGCGGGAAGGCTATACCCTCGCGGCGATCCATTTCGATGCTGGAAGAGGTCTTCGTGTCGACGGATGGTATGCGCGCACCGATCGAGCGGGGCCACGACCGACGGTGCTGCTGCTCTCCGCAGCACCGCTGGCGACCATCGCGGCGGCCGGCGGAGGCATCGATGTCTGGGCGCGTGCCGGCTGGAACGTGCTGGCGATCGAAGCCCGCGGCACCGGTGGCAGCGAAGAACAGAAATCACCCCTGACCGGCGACTGGACCTTGCTCTCACTGCGCGCGCTCCTGGTCGGCAAGACGCCGGTTGGCATGCGCGCCGACGATGCCCTGGCCGCGCTCAACTGGCTGGCGACGCGGCCCGAAGTCGATCGCACGGCGCTCAGCGTGCAAGGTACTGGCGCGCTGGGCCCGGTGGCATTGCATGTCGGCGTGCTGGACGATCGCGTCGCCCGGGTGATCGCCGAGCGCAGCCAGGTGCGCTACCGCGACATCGCCGAACACCCGATCAGCCGCGACGCTGCCGAGATCAATCTGCCTGGCGTCCTTGCCCGTTATGACCTGCCGGACCTGATGGCTGTGCTCGGCAATCGGCTGACGCTGGTCAACCCGATCAACGTCGTGGGTGAACCGCTGAAGAGCGGCGACTGGCGGGCAATCGTTCCGGCCGACGTCCACGTCATCCTGCGAGCCGATCGCGACCCGTCCCCACCGCCCGCTTCATCACCCGTCCGATAGGAAGCCGATGCCCATCGATCGCCGCGCTGTGCTCGCCGCGCCCGCTCTGCTCGCAGCGGGCGCAGCCCTCGCCGAAACACGACGCCCTCCGGGTCGTCCCGCGATGCCTGCCCTGTTTCCTGCCCCCACGACCGGCGTTCGCCTCGATCCACGCGACTTCGGCGCAAAGGTCGATGGCACCACCAAGGATACAGTCGCGATCCAGCGGGCGCTGGACCGCTGCGCGGTGCTCGGCGGCGGCGAAGTCGTTCTTGCTGGCGGGACCTTCCTCACCGGCGCGATCCGGGTCGGCTCGCACACGACATTGCGGGTCGAGGACGGCGCCGTCCTGCAAGGCTCCCCGGATGTAGCCGACTATCCGGTGGTGCAGGTTCGCTGGGAGGGACGCTGGGTGCCCGGCCATACGGCATTGGTCTGGGCCCAGGAGGCGCGCAACATATGCCTCACCGGCAAAGGCCGCATCCAGGGATCCCCGGCCATTCCCGGTCGCGTCGCTCCATCGGGCCTGCGCCATCCGGCCTTGCTCGAGTTCATCTCGGTGAGCGGCCTTGTCGTGAGCGATCTCGCCACGCAGCAAAATGACATGTGGTCAATTCACCCGGTCTATTGCGAGGATGTCCAGTTCCGCAATTTGACCGTACACGGCGGCGCGGACGGGATCGACGTCGATTCATGCCGCCGCGTTGTGATCGACCATTGCGATTTCGACACAGCCGATGACTGCATCTCTTTGAAATCCGGCCGCGGTCTCGAAGGCAATATGATCGCGCGACCCACCGAGGACGTGTCGATTACCGACTGCACCTTCCGGGACCGGCGCTGGGCCTGTATCGGCATCGGGAGCGAGACCTCGGCCGGCGTCCGGCGCGTGCTGGTCGAACGGTGCCATTTTCTCGCCGCCTACACGTTCGCAATCTATATCAAGAGCAGACCCGGGCGCGGCGCCTTCATCGAGGACATCGCGGTTCGCGACATCGACGTGGCCGGCACCCGAGACGGCTTTCTGCGCCTCAATTTTCTCGACAGCGGGAAGCAGGATCCGTTCCCCGTGCCCGGCGTCGAAGGCATTCCCACCGTCCGCAATCTTGCGTTCGAGCGGATACGCGTCACGGACGTACCGGTCCTTGTCGAGGGAACCCACATCCACCCCGACAAGCCGCTCGATGGCTTCGTCCTGCGCGACGTACACGGCACCGCTGGTCAAGGTATTCGGCTCGCCAATATCCGGGGGGCGATATTGGGGGGCATCGACGTGGCGATCGCCACGGGCCCGCGGCTTGCTATCGTGAATGTCACCGGCCGCGGCCTCGGGGACGCAACCGCACTGCCCGCACCGCCCGCGCCTGCCCCGGTCCCGGTCCCGGCGTCAGTCCAACCCTATCGGCTGGGCGTGACTTCCCCGCTGAACTGAAGCGATGCATTTTTGCCGCATGATTTCCACATTGTATCACATCGTTCCAAATTTCTTGCACGGGCAAGATGACACCGGTAGCACCGTCGCCAAGCAGAGATCGTGCTCGCGTCTAAAAAGATGAGCCGGGTCTGTAGACTGGGAGAGCGATGGCCATGGGGCTTTATCGACAGCGCGGGCCATGCCGCCAGACGATCAGTGTCACACAGCACGGCTCGGCAACGACAGGCCGTTCAAAGCGACGCAGTTTGGCAGCGCCGGACATGACGCCCTTGTCAGACCGGTGAACGAGTCCGGACTCTTGGTCGAAACGTCAACTCATCCATAAGAAATCGACTGCCGGGCGACGCATCCGCCCAACACGACCCATGCTCCCGCGCCGACGAAGCGCGATCGATCTCGACAACATGTGCCGTGTCCCGGCCTTCCACCAGATCCAAACGAACCAACATGCCAGAAAACATGAACAGGAGGGGTTTATGCGTTCGATCATTGTCAAATTGGCACTGTGCTGCTCGACCGGCATCGCCAGCATCGCCGCGGCACAGACCGCGCCACCGGCCGCACCGACATCGGCTGGCGGTGGGACGAGCAACCCGACGGGAGCGACGCTGAGCGGCGGACAGACCGCCGATAATGTTGCCGATATCGTGGTGACGGGTTTCCGCGCCAGCCTCGCCTCCGCCATCAACGCCAAGAGAGAGTCGCTTGGTGCGATCGACGTTATCAAGGCGGAGGATATCGCCAAATTCCCGGATAATAATCTCGCAGAATCGATCCAGCGCGTTCCCGGTGTCTCGATCGGCCGCGACGCCGGCGAAGGCCGCAACATCACCGTGCGCGGCCTTGGCGCCCAGTTCACCCGCATCCGCATCAATGGCATGGAGGCCTTGAGCACGACAACGTCCACAGACAGTTCGGGCGGCGCCAACCGTGGTCGCGGCTTCGACTTCAATGTCTTCGCGTCCGAACTGTTCAGTGCCATTACGGTTCGCAAAACCCAGTCGGCCGAAGTCGACGAGGGGTCACTCGGAGCAACGGTCGATCTTCAGACCGCGCACCCGCTGGATTATAAGAAGACGACCGTCGCCGCCTCCGCGCAGGGCAATTACAACGATCTGCGCGGTGCCGTCGATCCGCGTCTCGCCGGACTGTTCACCACCAAATTGTTCAACGATACGGTCGGCATCCTTGTTTCAGGTGCTTATTCGCGCAGCCGCAAATATGAGGATGGCGCGGGTTCGGTCGGCTTCGACACCACCGCGACGAACGGCGGCTATTGCTCGCCCGTGGGCTATGCGACCGCCAATCCGCCGCTGTCCGCCTCGACCGGGACGACCGCGACGGCTTGCTCCACCGGCGTGCCGCGCCCGGCCAATACGCCGGAAAATGTTGCCGCGTACAACACGGTCACGGCTGGGAACGGCAATAATGTCCATGCTCCGCGCCTGCCCCGCTATGGACGCCTGACCCACGACCAAAAACGCCTGGGCCTGACCGGCTCGATCCAGTGGCAGCCGACCAGTCACACGCTGATCACCTTCGATGCACTTTACTCCAACTATCATGCGACGCGGGAAGAGAATTTCATCGAGGCCTTCTCGTTCAGCCGCGCCCTGTCCAATAACGGCAAGCCACAGACGGCGGTTCGCCAGGCCGAAGTCAACGGCGCGGGCGATCTCGTCTACGGCGTGTTCGACAATGTCGATATCCGCTCGGAGACGCGCTACACGGACTTCACGACCAAGTTCCAACAGTACACGCTGAGCGGCAAACAGGATATCGCCAGCTGGTGGACCGTAAATGGTTCGGTCGGCTATTCGAAGTCGGTCCTGAACGTGCCCGTCGACACGACGCTGACGGTCGATCGGCCCAACAGCCAGAATTACAGCTGGGATTACCGTGCCGACAGCCGTCATCCGATCCTGGATTACGGGTTCGACGTGACGAACCCTGCCAATTTCGGGTTTATCAACGGCACGTCGGAGGTCCGCCTCAGCACCAACCGCACATCGAACACGTTCAAGACCGCTACGCTTTCAAGCGACATGAAGCTGGTTGAGGGCCTCCACCTGAAGGTCGGAGGGTCCTACAAGAAGTTCTCGTTCGACAGCTTCGGGACCAGTCGCGCCGTCAACACGCTGATCGTACCCGCTTTGCCCGCAGGCAAGACGGTGGCCGATCTGACGCGAGTCCTGACCGGCTTTGGTAAAGGCTATGACGTCCCCTCGCCGACGCCCACTTCCTGGGTCACACCGGACGTGAACAAATTCATCCAGGTGTTCGACATCTTCTCGAATACGGGCACGTTCGCGCAGAACAGCGTCGACAATGCCAGCGCGCGCGGCAACATCCGCGCCGTTACCGAAAAGGACAAGGCTGCTTACGGTCAGGTCGAGTTCGACGGAGACAAGCTGATCAACTTCCCGCTGCGCGGCGACATCGGCGTCCGCTATGTCGAAACCAACCAGTCCTCGAACGGCTATCAGCTAGTGGGAACCGCACCGGTCCTCGTCGATGCGGATCGCAAATATCATAACTGGCTGCCATCCCTGAATCTGGCCTATTCGCCGATCAATTCGCTGATCTTCCGTCTCGGCGCCTCCAAGGTGATCGCGCGGCCGGATCTGGGCAATCTGACGCCCGGTGGTTCGATCACGGTCACCGGCGCCCGCAGCGTGACGGTCGGCAATACCGAGCTCGATCCGATTAAGGCCAAGACGCTGGATCTTGCGGTCGAATGGTATCCGACCCGGGATTCACTGTTGTCCGTCGCCTATTTCTACAAGAAGATCAGCACCTACATTCAAACCCTGCAGCAGGATCTGCCGTTCAACCAACTGGGCCTCGATCCGGCACTGCTGAACAATTCGACCACCGTGGTGACAGACATCTTCACCTCGCGCCGGCCGTTCAACACGCCGGGCGGCCCACTCAAGGGTTTCGAGATCAACGGCCAGACGGCCTTGCCGCTGAACTTTCTGCCCGACTGGCTCAACCATTTCGGCGTGCTCGCCAACTACACGCACGTGACATCGAAGATCACCTATATCCTGACCAGCGCCGGCGGCGTGCCCGTCACGACGACGACAGCCGCACTCGTCGGCCTGTCGAAGAATGCCGCTAACGCCACCGTCTATTTCGACGACGGCAAATTCTCGATCCGCGGCTCGATCGCTTATCGCGGCGGGTTCCTGGTCAGCGTGCCCGGCGGCAACACCGGCAACGACGTGAACGGGCAGAGCAAGATCACCACGATCGACGCGAATGCCAGTTATCAGGTCAACAAGTGGCTGAAGCTGACCGTTCAGGGCCTGAACCTCACCGATGCGGCGGTAGATCAATATCAGGATTCCAGCCGCAACAGTCCCTTCATCAACACGCATACCGGTCGCCAATTCTATTTCGGCGCCGGCGTGAAATTCTGATCCGGCCGGGGAGACCGCGCGCCTCCCCGGCCTCCCTCACCGTGAGGATTGCATGAGCATTGTCGTTCGCCGCCTGGCCCTGATCGCATCGACCTGCCTCGCGGCGGCGGCCACCGCTCAGACCGCGCGCCCTGACGGTCTTCTTTTCTCGCTCTCCGGCGACCACGGCCTCGTCGCCGAACATGCTGGTGGCAGGGCGGCGCCGATTTTCGCAGAGGGAGCGAAGACCGTTCCCGACGGATGGCAAGGCGCCGCTCTGTCGCTCGCAGACGATCTGACCCTCGCCTGGCCCGCTCCGGGCAATGTCTTTGCCCAACGCGGCACCCTTTCCTTCTTTTTCCGCCCGCGCACGCCGCTGGGCACGACGCCCTTCCCCGTCTTCCGCATTGGTGCCAGCGACGGGACGAGCTGGGACATGGCCTGGGCCCGGATCGACTGGAACGGCCACGGCTTCGACGCCTTCGTCACCGACACCGGCCTTGCCCGCACCCGCGTTTCAGCCAAGCTGACGGCCATCCCTTCGCCCAAGACCTGGGTCCATGTCGCCTTTGCGTGGGACGAAACTACCGGCGTGAAGCTGTGGCTCGACGGCAAGCTGGTCGCTCATGCCGAGCGTAAGGCCGTCTATGACGGCGGCTTGTTCGCATTCGGCCCGTTCCAGCGCATCATCTCGCCGCATCAGGTGCAGAGCCAGTATAATTACCGGCGGTCGGGCGATATCGACGAGATCCGCATCCACGATCATATGCTCGACGATGCGCAGGTCGCATCGCTTGCCACAGCGCAGGAAGTCGCGGTGTCCGGTGCCGTCACCCGCTCTACGGTCGATGCCGCGACCCGCGACGAGTGGTGGCTGCGCTACGGGTGGAACCTGACCGCGCCCGCTTATCTCGCCGATCCGGTCACGCGGATCCGCCGCGTCGAATTCACCGACACGCGCGACGAGAAGGAACGGATGTTCCGAGGGGCGGACGGTATCCGCGAAACGACCTGGCCAGGCGTCTACAACCGGTCCCGCCTACCCGGCCGCCATGATTATTTCGAACTGCCTGACTGGAACGTCTATGCGACCGGCGGTAAAAGTTACCGGCTGACCCTGCCGGACGAGCCTTGGAACCGGATCGAGATCAACGGCCCGGCCTCTGGCACGCTGAGCAATGGGGGCGACTTACTGTTCCGACGCCCGGCCGGGCAGGAGCGCACGTCAAATCCACTGCCGCGACAGCGACGGGGCGGAATGCTCCGCTTCGACAATGTCGCGCAGGAAACTCCGATCGAAGAGATCGGCGCCTATTGGGTGACGCCGGGCGCCGTTCCGGACGATCCGTTCATCCTCGATTATGTGGTCGATGCCAGCGCTGATCCCGCGGCTTACCCCGCCCTCGATACACTCCGGGCGGGTATCGCCGGCCGCTATCCCGCGGACGAACGGACGGTCGCCGTTGCCCTGCCGACCGGAGCTCCGCGCACGCGTATCGCATCTGCCAATGAGACGGCGCTGCCGCTGGTCCATCTCCTCATACCCGGCGATTTCCGCGACGCGCACGACGGCGGCACCGCCGGCCGCTTCGCCTATGGCGCCGAGAATATGGACGTCGGCCTCGACGGCATCGCCCTCCAACTGCCAGCACTCGCCATAAAGCCGACGCATGCCGGCCTCCTGCCACTCAACATCCGCGTCAAGGATCCGACCTGGCCAGACCGCGACCTGATCGACATCAACGTGTCCGTGAAGCCCGGGGAAGCGCGCACGGTGTGGCTCGATACGCGCGATCGCATCCTGCCACCGAATGCGTCTTTGCGGATCGACGTCGCGGCGGCTGGCGGCGACTTTGATGCGGCCAGTCTCAACGGGATGCGCGTGCGCGCGCTCTACAAGCCGACTGCGGCCGCAAAGGTCGAGCATATCGCCGACCGCTTCGAACAGGCCCGCGACAATTTGGCTTTTCTCGTCGAAGAGCAGCCGAATACGCGCGCTTATCCGGTCTGGGATCGGTTCGAACGCGACATATCCGACGTGCTGCGCGTCGCCCCCGGCAATGCCATCGCGCGCTCATACTGGGTCGAGAAGAATCCCAACCAGCCTTACGCTCCGTTTGTCCAGCCGGCGCCACCGTCCGGCATCCCTCTCTGGGCATTCCGGCAAAGCGAAGATCTGAAGCTCTATCGGAAGTTCGTCGACTGGTGGATCGACAACCGCCAGATCGCCGACGGTGAATTCGGCGGTGGCCTCTCCGACGATACCGATCTCGTCAACCAGTGGGTGCCGCTGGCGCTGATGGGCGTGGAGCCCAAGCGCCTCGCCGCCTCCCAGCGCCGCGTGCTGGACGCCACCTACGCGAACGGCATGTGGTCGAACGGGCTCAGCCGCATCCGCGCCGACGAACTGCACAGTTATGAAGAAGGGATCAACTCGGTCGCCCAGTCGGTGCAGATCAGCCGGGGTGACCCAACCGCGTTGGAGCGTGCGATGGAAGTCGGGCGCAACTATCCGCGCCTGATCGCCGTGAATCCGGCCGGGCACCACCACATCGTGTCCAGTTACTATAGCGGCACCGATACCGTGCGCGAAGGCGTCTGGGGCTGGCAGCATCCCTACAGCCTGCTCATCACTCATCCCGGCCTGCTGCTTGCCGACTATAACGGCGCACCGGCAGTCAAGGCGGCACTCCTGCCGGTGCTGGACGACTGGCTGGCACATGGCACAAAAAAGCAAGACGGCAGCTGGAGCTTCCCGGCCGACATCGAATGGGCGACCGACATCGCTCGTGGCAAGGGTGTGGTGAGCGCCGCGAATGTCTTCTGGGCAGCCTATGGGTGGACCGGTGACGCGAAATATCTCCGCCCGATCGATGCCGATCGTATCCAGAAGAATCTCGCCGGCCTTTCCCGCCTCAATGCCGACCTACTCGCCCGCCTGCCTGAAGGGCCGCCGCTGGCGCGCGCGATCGCAGACGGCTCGGCAAAACCCGCTGGCGCCGACAACGACCGCAATCTGGGCGGCAGCACCGACGCCGATTTCGCTCGCTTCGTTCGCTGGCAGCAGACCGGCGACAAAGCGATCCTGGCCGATCTGTTCGGGTCCGAGATCGAGTTCGACAGCCAGCGCATGCATTTGCTGACCGAGGGCCATCTGTGGTCGGACCGGGTCAGCGTGCCGAACGAGATGCTCCAGCGGACCCGCCTCGGCGGCGTCGCCCATCGCCGCAACGCTTATTATCCCGGCAACCTCGTCCGCTGGCGGTTCGGGCAGGACGTCGCCGCAGAGGATGTCGCCATCCTCATTCCATCGGGCGATCCTCACCAGTTCAAGGTGATCGCCTACAATCTCACCGATCGGCCGGTCTCGGCGACGATGATCGGCGATCAGCTCGTGGCCGGCGACTGGACGATGACAACCGGCACCGATGTCGATGGCGACGATAACGCCGAAGCTCCAACGGCTCCGACCTCGATCCGACTGGAAGAAGGCGCCGCGATCCCGCTTACGCTGCCTTCCCGCCAAACGATGGTGTTAGACTTCCGGCTGGCCAAGGTCGGCGAGGAACCGCGCACTCGCCCCGACATCGGCCTTTCGGGCGATGATCTGGTCCTGTCCGGCAACCGGCTGACGGCGACGGTTCACAGCCTCGGCGCGAAGCCAACGCCGGCCGGGACCGCGACGCTGACCGGCGACGACGGTGCGGTGATCGCCACCGCCCGCTTCCCCGCCCTCGCAGCACCGGACGACCTGATCCCCAAGGTCGCCCGCATCAGCTTCGCCGTGCCGCGCGCCGCGTCACACGGGCGGTTGACGGTATCACTGGCGCTCGATGGCACGCCGACCCAGACTTCGAGCGACAATGATCGGGCCACGCTTGGCCAGACGATCGCCAAAGGCATGCCCTGATGTCGCGGAGTAACCAGCTCATGATCACCCGCCTGTTCCCGATCCTCGCGACGGCGGTGCTGGCGCTCGCCGGCCCGCTCGCCGCAAAAGGACTGACGCCCGCCGATGTCTCGCTTGACCATGCGCTCCAACCGTTCGTCGACGATCGCCAGATAGCTGGTGCGGTGGCGCTGGTAGCGACGAAGGATCGGGTTCTGGCTCTCACCGCCGTCGGAAAATCCGATCTCGCGACCCGCCGGCCGATGCAGACCGACGACATCTTCTGGATCGCGTCCATGACGAAGCCGGTCGCCGGCATTGCCCTCGGGATCCTCCGCGATCGCGATCTGATCGGCTTCGACGATCCCGTCGCGAAATACATCCCCGAGTTCGAGGCGATCCGCAATCCTGCAGGCGCACCGCTGACGATACGCGAACTGATGACCCACACCGGAGGGCTCGGCGAGCAGATGCAACGTCCGCCGCACCAGACGCTGGCCGACACGGCGGTGATGGCCGCCCGCACGCCGCTGCGCTTCGCGGTAGGCGAACGCTGGTCCTACTCGACCCTCGGCATCGACGTACTCGGGCGGATCATCGAGATTGCGGGCGGCATGCCGCTCGACCGGTTCCTGGCGAAGGAGATCTTCGTGCCACTGGGAATGAAGGACACCAGCTTCTGGCTGACCGATGCTCAGCTGCGGCGCTACGCTCGCAGCTATCGCAAGGCCGAGGACGGCAGCCTCCAGCCGATCACCATTCCCTATCTCTACGGCACGCAGCCGACCGATCACGCGCGCCCGCCCCTGATCGGCGCCGGCCTGTTCTCCACCGCCGGCGACATTGCCCGCTTGTACCAGATGCTGCTGAACGGTGGTGCCGCCGGCGGCGTGCACATCCTCAAGCCGGAGACGATCGCCGAGCTGACCCGCAAGCAGACTGGCACGTTGGAGGCGCGACCTGGCATGCCGTGGGGCCTCACATTCAGCATCGTCGAGGATCCGGCAAGACTGGAGGCGAACGCAAGCCTTTCGCCCGGGACCTTCGGCCATGGCGGCGCCTTCGGCACGGCCAGTTGGGACGATCCCCGGGTCGGCGCGGTGTATGTTCTGATGTTGCAACGGGCCGAACTGCCCAATCCCGACAATTCGGGCATGCGCATCGCCTACCAGGCGGCGGCCGCCGCGATCGCGACGGGTGCCAGGGCCAGACGATAGAGCGGCAGATGTGCGTTCCGCCGTTATGTCACGATGAGCGCGCCTCCACCCGGTGCATCAGAAACAGTGTCGTCCTATCCCATTGTTCGGCGCGAGCTGAACCGGACCTCAGATTTGTCTTTTCTTACCATGCAGCCGCACCTTAAGCGGGCTTGATGGATGAGCTCCTCTTTCTGGAACGCCGCCCTATGAAGGGTGCATGCGCCGTTACGAAAAGCATCACCGTCTCCTGGCATATGGTCTCGCCATGCTGGCCGGCTTCGTCGATGCCCTCGGCTTTCTGAAACTGGGCGGTTTCTTCGTATCTTTCATGAGCGGGAACTCGACCCGGCTGGCGGTAGACATCGCGAGCGATGTGCCAGGCAGCCTCCTCGCGTGTGCGCTGATCGTCGCGTTCGTTGCCGGAGTGATGACGGGCACGACGGTGGGACGGCTATCGGGTCGGTGGCGCAAGCAGGGCGTTTTAGGGCTTGTGACGCTAAAGCTCGCGCTGGCTGCAGCTGCGATCACATTCGGAAACGGCCTACTTTTTGCGACATTGCTGATGGCCTGTGCAATGGGCTCGGCAAATGGGGTGTTTCAGCGGGACGGTGAAGTGAGCGTCGGGGTCACGTACATGACAGGAACGCTCGTCAAGTTTGGCCAGCATCTCGCAGCTGCGCTTGCCGGCGGTCCTCGCTTCGCCTGGATACCTTATCTGCTGCTATGGCTCGGGCTGGTCGTCGGGGCAGCGACCGGTGCTGGGTGCTTCCATCTCCTCGATATGCAGGCGTTGTGGGTGGCTGCAGCTGCGGCTGCTTTGTTGCTGATAGGCGCGACGGCGCTCGGGCCCACGCTCGAGGATTGACCTTCCCTAGGCACATCCCCCCCTCTGCAAGACCCGTTATCGAGACCTTAGTGGGTGGCAGGGGCGCTGAAACCGTCCCTTCATACCGATATGCTGCGCGGTGAGACGGTTCATGCCAAGCGCCCCGAACGCATCGTCCGTCGGTGGGTCGGCGGTAAGGTCCGGCTGCCGACTCTGAGACATCTTCGCAGAGAAGCCGATAGGGCGTTGGATCTCCGCGGACACAATCCATCGCTTTCATGGCAGCGATCCTGCCCTTTGCGCGTTGCACGCTACATATCAGAAAGAGAATAGCAGCATGCGCGTCGCACAGATCATCCTGGGTTGGTCGATAGCAGTTCTGGGAGGGTATTTCGCGGTTGCGGGCGGCGTTCTCGCCGCGCTTGGTGGGTCTCTTTATTATGTGATCACTGGCGTCGCGATGGTTGGCAGCGGCGCGCTGATCGGTCGAGGTGATTCCCGAGGCCGCGCGCTGTTCGTCGCGATCTGGATCGGCACCGTCCTGTGGGCCTTGTGGGAGGTCGGCACGGATGGCCTCCAGCTCATCCCTCGCGTCGTTGCGCCCACCGTGCTGCTGCTTCTCGTTCTGATCTTCGCCGGCAACAGAAGGTCTTCACGCCGCGGAGCGCGGTTCGCTCCGGCCGCGGCGGTAGGCATCGCCGTGCTGCTCGGCGGAGGAATGCTGTTTCGCGATCACAGCCTTGTGGCGCAGCCCGCCGCAGCCCCTATCCCCGCACCGCCGGCCGCCGACACAGACGGAGACTGGCAAGACTATGGCGGCACGCTCGCCGGCCGCCGCTATTCGGCGCTGACCGACATCACCCCCGCCAATGTCGGCAAGCTGCAATTGGCCTGGACACAGCGCACCGGCGACCTGCCGGATCCTGCCGAGGCGACCGAGCACAAACGCGAATATCATTCTGAATCCACGCCGATCCACATTGGCGACACGCTCTACACCTGCACGCCGCACTCGGTTGTCCAGGCCATCGACGCCACCACCGGCAAGACGCGCTGGAGCTGGCGCGAGACCGCCAGCCGCGAAGGCCAGGCCTATCTCGTCTGCCGAGGTGTCGCGTATTACGAGGCGCCGGCCGGTACGCCATGCCCGCACCGCATCTTCGCCTCCACGTTCAACGCTCGCCTGGTCGCGCTCGATGCCGATACTGGCCGGATCTGCCCGAGCTTCGGTACGAACGGCGCAATCGATCTGCGCGCAAACATGGGCGTTAGCCGCGCGGCGGACCAGATCGGCACGTCGCCGCCGGTCGTCGCCAATGGCCGCCTGATTCTGGGCGAGCGCATCACCGACAACGTCAACCGCGACATACCGAGCGGCGTGGTGCGCGCTTATGATCCCGTCTCTGGCACGCCGATCTGGGCATGGGACGTGGGCCGCTCGCAGGATGCGATCGCGCCCCTGCCGCCGGGCCAGACCTACACTCGCGGCACGCCCAACGTGTGGGGCGCGATTACCGCCGATCCCGCAAACGGTCTCGTCTATCTGGGCACCGGCAATGCCTCCCCCGATTATTATATCGGCCTGCGTCGTCCATTCGACGATCGCTTCGGCACGGCGATCGTGGCGCTGGAGATCGCCACCGGCAAGCTGCGCTGGATGCGCCAGCTCGTCCATCGCGACATGTGGGACATGGATCTCCCGATCGGCCCCTCCTTGTTCGACTATCATGTCGACGGCCGCACGATCCCCGCGCTGATCCAGACAACCAAGATGGGACAGGTCTATTTCCTGAACCGCCTCACCGGCGCCCCGCTTGCCGCGATCGAGGAGCGTCGCGTGCGCACGGACGGAGCGACTCCAGGCCTTCGCGTCTCGCCGACCCAGCCATTCTCGGTCGGCATGCCCTCGATGACCCCGCCCGCCCCCACTGAGGTCGCGACGTGGGGCGCCACGCCGATCGATCAACTGATGTGCCGCATCGATATCCGCCGCGCGCAGGGCACCGGCATCTATCAGCCGATGGGCCTGAAGCCGATCATCGGCCACCCCGCCTTCGATGGCGTCACCGACTGGGGCGGCGCCGCGATCGATCCTGTGCGCGGCATCATGACCGTCAATACGATGGAGATGCCGTTCAAGCTGTATCTGATGCCGCGTGGCGACCCGCGCGAGGCGGCGCTGATGAAGCAGAAGCAGGGCGGCGAGAATGCCAAACAGGCCCAGCTCCAGACCCAGTATAACACGCCCTACACCGCCGTGGTGAAGGCCTGGGTCGGCATTTTCGGCGCACCCTGCGTCGCGCCGCCGTGGGGTCATATCACCGCGATCGACCTGAAGACGCGCAAAGTGCTGTGGCGCGAGACACTGGGCACGGCGCGCGACACCGGCCTGTTCGGCTCGCACCTCGGCCTGCCGCTGAAGACGGGCGTGCCCAATCTCGGCGGCTCGATCATCACCGCCGGCGGTCTGGCCTTCATCGGCGCCACGACCGATCAATATCTGCGTGCTTTCGATCTGCACACCGGCAGGATCGTCTGGAAGGCCCGCCTGCCCGCAGGCGCGCAGGCGACCCCGATGACATATCGTGGTGCAGACGGTCGGCAATATGTGGTCATCACGGCCGGCGGCCACGGCGCACTCGGGACCCGTTATGGAGACTATACGCTCGCCTTTGCACTCCCTCGATCAAGCTGATCGCAAGCGACGTGCCCGCTGGCATGTCGACGCTGCGTTTCCGCATGATGGTCAGGACCGCTTGCACGCAATGGAACGCGCTGGGTTCTCAAGCGCTTATCGCCACCAAGAGGTCGATATGATGCTTCTTGCGCAGGACCGCTGAGACCCGTGGCGATGGGTTGGCTCGACGAATTGAAACGGCTTGGGCCGGGTCTCGTCACGGGTGCCGCGGATGACGATCCAAGTGGTATCGCCACCTATTCCCAAGCCGGCGCCCAGTTCGGGACCGGCCTGCTGTGGACGATGCTGTTCGCCTACCCGTTGATGGTGGCGGTCCAGCTCGCGAGCGCACGGATCGGGCGCGTCACGGGCAACGATCTCGCCGGGCATCTCAAGGAGGTCATGCCGCGCTGGCTGGTCTACGGGCTTGTATTGCTTCTGCTGCTCGCGAACACGATCAACATCGGCGCCGATCTCGCTGCGATGGGTGAGGCCTCCGCCCTCGTCGTCGGGCGGGGCCATCATGTCTTCACGATCGGGTTCGCGCTCGTAACGCTCGGCCTGCAACTGACTATTCCCTATCGCCGGTACGCGAATATTCTCAAATGGCTAACCCTGGTCCTGCTGGCCTATGTCGCGCTCGTCTTTCTCGTGAAGGTCGACTGGACCGCCGCCGCCACGGGTCTTTTCATTCCCCGCATCACCCGACAGCAGGAAATCATCACCGTCGTGGCCATCCTTGGCACGACGATCAGCCCTTTCCTCTTTTTCTGGCAGGCCGCTCAGGAGGTCGAGGAGCTCGATCAGGTCGTCGCGCGCAAACCGCTCCGAAAAGCGCGCGATCAGGCCGAGGACGCTCTTCAGCGCATGCGCTGGGACACGTTCGGCGGCATGGCGGTCTCGAATATTGTCGCCTTGGCGATCATGCTCGGGACGGCAGCGACGCTTCACGCTGCCGGAAAGCAGGACATCCAAAGCGCCGCCGATGCCGCCAAAGCGCTGCAACCGGTCGCGGGCAATCTCGCCTTCGGCATCTTTAGCCTCGGCATCATCGGCACCGGGTTGCTCGCGGTGCCGGTGCTTGCCGGATCCTCCGCTTATGCGGTGTGTGGCGTTGGCGGCTATCCGGCGAGCCTCGAATGCAAACCGCACCAAGCCAAGCTCTTCTATGCCGTGATCGCCTTCGGAATACTGGTCGGGATTGTCGTCGACTGGCTGCCGATCAGCCCGATGAAAGCGCTGTTCTGGAGTGCGGTCGCGAACGGAGTCGCGGCCGTCCCGGTTCTGGCCGGGCTCATGCTGGTTGTATCGCGCCGCAAGATCATGGGTGAGTTCGTCGCGTCGCCTATGCTCAAGATCTTTGGCTGGATCGCGACAGCGGTCATGACGGTTGCCGCAATTGCGACGATCGTTTTCCCGGATTGAGCGCCGTGATGGCCTAGGCTGCGAACCGACATATCGGTCGCCGCAGCGCTGACTCACTACCTTGCACTGTCGACCAAATATCCGTCCCGTTTCTCCAGTCATCCCGACCTCCACCCCCATTTTTTTGCATCGCGATGCAACTCCTAACGTGTCCGATCATTCGGGCATTGGCGGAGGAAAAATGATGATCCGAATCTCGAGCCTGTTGCTGCTGGCGGCCGCAACCAGCCCTGTAGCTGCGCAGCCGATCGCACTGAGCCATGTCCGCATTATCGACGGAACGGGCGCTGCCCCGATCGAGGACGGCACGGTGCTGATCAATCAGGGAAGGATCGTCGCTGCCGGGCGACAGATCTCGACCAAAGGCGCCCGCATCCTCGACCGCAGCGGAGACACGATCCTGCCAGGCCTCATCTCTGATCACAGCCATGTCGGCCAGATCAGGGGCAAGACGGCCGGCGCCGCCAACTACACGCGCGAGACGATCACGCGGGAACTGAGCCAGTATCGGCGCTACGGCATCACCACGGTCGTGGCACTCGGCAACAACGGCCCGTTGTTCGATCCGCTCCGGAAGGAGGCGCATCAGGGCAAGCTGCCCGCAGACTTGTTCGGCGTGGACCAGGGGATCGGTGTCGCCAACGGCGCGCCGCCGCAGACGATGGTGAAGGTCGGCCCCGACCAGCTTTATCGTCTGGCCACGCCCGACGAGGCACGCGCCGACGTTCGCAAGATGGCGGCTGCCGGCACCGATCTGGTGAAGATCTGGGTGGACGATTTCGGCGGTTCGGTGCCCGTCAAGATGAGCCCCGATATCTATCGCACCGTGATCGACGAGAGCCACAAGCTCGGCCTGCGGGTCGCCGCGCACATCCACGATCTGTCCGATGCGGAGGGCGTGGTCGCCGCCGGCGCCGACATCATCGCGCATGGCGTGCGCGACACGCCGGTGCCGCCCGAATTCGTCGCGACGCTGAAGCAAAAGGGCGTTTGGTATATCGCTACGCTGGCTTTAGACGATGCGACGGTCGCCTGGGCCGAGCAGCAGCCCTGGACGAAAACGCCCTTCACCCGCGCCGCCCTCTCGCCCGAACTGGCCGCCCAGATCGACGATGCCGCCTGGCGCGAGAAGACGCTCGCGACGCCCCAGATGGCGCCGGCCCGCGCGTCGCTGACGATGAACGAAGCCAATCTGAAGACGCTGGTCGATGCCGGCGTGAAGGTCGGCTTCGGGACGGACAGCGGCGCCACGCCGGTGCGTGTCGCCGGGCTGGCCGAGCATCGCGAACTGATGTTGAGCGTTCAGGCCGGCCTCACCCCGATGCGCGCGATCACCATGGCGACACGCGATGCGGCCGCGCTGATGAATCTCAGCGATCGTGGCACGATCGCCCCCGGCAAGCGTGCCGATCTGCTGATTGTGCAGGGCGATCCGTCGCGTGACATTGGCGCGATGGACCGGATCGTCGAGACCTGGGCCAATGGCAGCGCCGTGCCAGGGTCCCTGCCCCTGGCGCCCGCGCGCTGAGCCACGGCACGATCTTTCTCCTCCCCTAAATCCAAGGATACGTCATGGACTATCGCCTGCTCGGCCGCTCCGGGCTCAAAATCTCCACGCTCACGCTCGGCACGATGACGTTCGGTGGCCAGGGCGCCTTCGCCAAGACCGGCGATACCGACATGGCCGGCGCGCAGCGCCAGATCGACATGTGCATCGAGGCGGGCGTGAACAGCATCGACACCGCCGACATCTATTCGGCGGGCATGTCCGAGGAGATTATCGGCGAGGCGCTGACCGATGGCCGTCGCGAGAAGCTGATCCTCGGCACCAAGGTCCGCTTCCCGACCGGCACGAAGGGCCCGAATGAGCGCGGCCTCTCGCGTCATCACATCGTCCGCGCCTGCGAGGACAGCCTGCGCCGCCTGCAGACCGATCATATCGATATCTACTGGTGCCACGAATGGGACGGCCTGACGCCGGTCGAAGAGATGCTGTCGGCCTTCGACATGCTCACCCGATCCGGCAAGATCGGTTATCTCGGAGTCTCCAACTTCTCCGGCTGGCACGTGATGAAGATGATCGCCACCGCCGAGCGCGAGGGGTTGATCCGGCCGATCGCCCAGCAGATTCATTATACGCTGCAGGCGCGCGAGGCCGAATACGAGCTGCTGCCGATCGGCGTGGATCAGGGCGTCGGCACGGTGATCTGGTCGCCGATGGCGGGCGGGCTGCTCTCGGGCAAATATCGGCGCGGCAAGCCCGAGCCGGAGGGCACGCGCAAGGCCGCCCAGTGGAACGAGCCGCCGGTGCGCGATGTCGAGGCGCTGTACGATATCGTCGAGGTGCTGGTGTCGCTGGCCGAAGCGCGCGACGACGGGACGACGCCCGCTCAGCTTGCGCTTGCCTGGCTGCTCGCACGGCCGAGCGTGACGAGCCTCGTGATCGGTGCCCGCACCGACGCACAGCTTACGGACAATCTGAAGGCCGCCGAACTGGTGCTGAGCGACGAAGAGTTCGCGAAACTGGAGCAGGTCAGCCGCCCGCCTTTGCTCTACCCATATTGGCACCAGCTCGACAGCGCCTCGGATCGGCTGTCGCCGGCCGATCTCGCGCTCATCGGGCCGCACAAGGGCTGACCGGATGCGGATCGCCGCCGTTCTGCTCGCGCTGGCCGCCATTCCCGTTGCGGCGGCAGCGCCGGTCGTGGACAATCGCGATCCCGGCTTCGCTGCGGCGGGCGATATCGAGATCGTGGCCAGCATCCCGTCACCCGATCCCTCGGGTATCGCCGTGGTGGCGGGCCGGATGTTCCTGGGCTTCCCCAAGCATGACGGGGATCATCCCGGCCCGGTCCTGGCCGAGTGGAAAGACGGACGACTGCGTCCCTACCCGTCCGCCGACTGGGCGGAAGCCATGTCGGGAGATCCGGCCAAACGCCTGATCTCTCCGCATGGCCTTACCGTCGACAGTCACGGGCGCCTGTGGGTGATCGACGACGGCAAGGTGCAGGGCCAGCCGATCCCGCCCGGCGGCGCGAAGCTCATCGGGATCGATCCGGTGACGAACCGCGTCTTCGCGCGCATCATCGTGAACGATGCCCTGTTGCCGGGCAGCCATCTCAACGATCTGCGGATCGACCTCACTCACGGCGCGCAGGGCACCGCCTTCATCTCCGATTCCTCGTTCGACGGGCATCCCGCGCTCGTCGTGGTCGATGTCGCAACCGGGCGACAGCGGCGCGTGCTAAGCGAGGATCGCTCGGTAAAGGCCGATCCTGGCTTCCTCACCTTCCTCGGCGGCCGGCCATTGCGTGCCGATCCGCATCGCCCTTCATTTCCCGGCGGCGGGGTGGACGGGGTGGCGCTGAGCAAGGACAACAGCCGGCTCTATTATGCGCCTCTCAGCAGCCACCGGCTCTACAGCCTGCCGACCGCACTGCTGGCCGATTTCTCGGCGGATGACGCCGCGTTGGCCGGAGCCGTGACGGACGAGGGCGAAAAAGGTTCGGCCGACGGACTGGCGACCGACGCATGGGGGCGCCTCTACACCACAGCCGGCGAGCAGGACGCGATTTTCCGCCGCAATCTCGACGGCAGCTTCGATCTCGTCGCGCGCGATCCGCGCTTCGTCTGGCCGGATGGCATCTTCGCGGACGATCGCTATGTCTATGTGACGCTGGGCCAATGGACCCGGCTGCCACGCCTCAACGGTGGGCAGGATCTGCGCAAGCCGCCCTTCCTCGTCGCGCGGATGGCCATAAGGCCGCCGGGTTGAGGATATCGGAGAGGATATGAACGACCGGCCGGTGACATCGCATGACGTGGCCCGACTGGCCGGCGTCTCGCAATCGGCCGTATCGCGTGCGTTCACCGCGGGCGCGAGCATCTCGCCCGATATGCGCCGCAAGGTTGCCGAGGCGGCCGCCGCGCTCGGCTATCAGCCCAATCTGCTTCCACGCATGATGGTGCAAGGGCGATCGGGCATCGTCGCGCTGGTGGTAGGCGGTGGCTACAATCCGCATCATGCCGCCACGCTGGAGGCGTTCGGCCGGGCACTGACGGCAGCGGGCAAGCGTATCATGTTGGTGCAGGCCGAAAGCGATCGAGCGCTGGACGCGGTCATCGGCGAACTGGTCGGCTATCGCATCGACGGCGTGGTCAGCGCGCTGTCGATCCTCTCGCAGGAGGCCGCGGACGCGATTTCCGCACACCGCATCCCCGTCGTTACCCTTAATTCCGGCATCACGACGGACTATGTCCGGGTGGTCGAGATCGACAATGAAGGCGCCGGCCGCCTGGCTGCGGAAACGATGGCCAAGGGCGGCGCACGGCGATTTGCCTATGTTGGGGCAGACAGCGTCGCGTCGCGCGCGCGGCAGGCCGGCTTCGCATCGGCAGTGGCCCAGATAGGATCTGGCACGATCCGATGCTTTACCGGCAATCTCGATCATGATGGCGGATATGCCGCCGGCCGTGCGCTGCTCACCGAGCCAGAACTGCCCGACGCGCTGTTCTGCGTGAACGATCTCACCGCGATAGGGCTGATCGACGCGCTCCGGATCGAGGGCGGATGCGACATACCCGGCGATCTGCAGGTGATCGGCTTCGACAATATCCCCGCCGCCCGGTGGCCGGCTTACAGGCTGACGACGATCGATCAGGATGTTGACGATATGGCGGAAGAAGCCGTGCGGCTATTGGATCGCCCCGCGGCGCCCATCACGCCACAACGCACGGCTTTCCGGCTGATCGAAGGCGGTACCACGCGACATCCCCGGCATTCATGACGAGGCCCGGCAAAACCTTCATCATTGAGCAGCCCGCAAATGACACTTGGGCCGACATTCCGCGCCGCAGGCGTTGTCGGTCGAGGGCATTCGGCAGATCGTCCCCGATTGTGCCTAGGCCGCGCGCCACGCCATTGCAGCGGGCATGGACGGGGTCGAGATCCACGCCGCCAACGAGTATCTGATCGACCAGTACATCAACAGCGACAGCACCTCGCCGTCTCAATTATCAAGGCTGGCGTCTCTTTCGAGCTGAATAGAAATCTCACGCAGGCGTTTGTCCCGCGTCCACAATTTCACGTCGGCAGTCAGGAACGTTGCCGCGATAAGGTGCACATCGACATAACCAATACCTGAGCCATAGAGTTTATGCCGTTCGATGACGATTTGAGCTTCCCCGTCACTTGCAACGAGCGAGTGAGGAAGGTTCCGAAGCGCCCCAAGAACCACCTCCCGCTGGCGCAGGCTACCCAGCGCCAGTTCGCCGATAACAAAGGGATGCACCATAATCTGACGAGCCTGAAGCAGATTCGATAGTGTTTGATCGCCGTGACGGAGGTGATCAACCCAGACCGACGTATCGACTAATATCATGCTTAGCGTCGGCGCGGAGGAGCAGTGACCTCAGGTTCTGAGCCTCCAAGGCGAGCAAGGCGCAGCGCGCTTTCGCGCTCGATCAACGCCTTCAATGCCTCCCGAACCAGAGAGCTCTTTTCCATGAGACCGGTAAAAGCCTGCGCTTTGGAAACGAGTTCGTCATCAAGCGCGATGGTCGTTCGCAAAACACTGCCCTCCTTATCACGGCACGAAATATCGCATCAAACGGTGCGATTTTCAATGCTGACCGAATGTCCCTATCCTCTACCGACAGATCCGCCGAAATGCCGTCCAGACGCCGGAAGCGGGATAGATAGTTCGGAATCTGAACAGATCTGCATCAATAGCGCGGGGTCAAGGCACAGGAAGAGAAGGAACGCTTCCTGCTGATAGGGCTTGGGCCTAATTGAGCCCATGCCTTCAACGCCCCTCCTTGAGATACGCGGTCTGCGCAAGTCCGTTCCGGGTGGTCGGATCCTCTTCGATGACCTCACGATGCGCCTGAAAGCGGGCGAACTTGTCGCCATCATGGGCGAATCAGGGGCTGGCAAATCAACCTTGCTCAATCTGATCGCGGGGCTCGATATGCCCGAAATGGGGTCCGTGCTGCTGGAGGGGACCGATCTCGCGACGCTGGACGAAGATGCGCGCGCCGCCTTGCGTCGGGAACGGATCGGTTTCGTCTTCCAGGCCTTCCACATTCTGCCCCATCTCACGCTCGCCCAGAATGTCGGACTGCCGCTCGCGCTGCTGAGGACGACACAATCCGAGACCCGCGCGCGCGCCACCAACATCCTGGGGGCCGTGGGTCTCTCCGGGCGGGAGGATGCCTATCCGAGCGAGCTCTCGGGCGGCGAACTACAGCGGGTCGCGATCGCCCGCGCGCTTGTCCATCGCCCCGCGCTGATCCTTGCGGACGAGCCGACGGGCAATCTCGACCCGGAGACGGCGGCGCGGGTTCTGGCCCTTCTCATCGGTCAACTGCGCGAGGCGGGTGCCGCCGGATTGCTGGTCACCCACTCGGACATCGCGGCCGCCAGCGCCGATCGGATCCTGCGCCTCACCGCCGCCGGCCTCGTGGACGCGTGATCATGGCGTTCGACCGGTGGGCGACCGTGCCGCGCTGGATGATCGTCGGGGAATGGCGCGCCCATCCGATACGTATCGTCACCGCCATGGTCGCCATCGCGGTGGGCGTCGCGCTCGGCTTCGCCGTCCATCTGGTCAACGCCTCGGCACTCGACCGTTTCACGCGCGGCCTCGCCACGGTCAACGGCGGCGCCGACCTGCGGATCGAGGCCGCCAGTGAACGCGGGTTCGACGAACGCCTCTATCCCATCGTCGCCAAGACCGCTGGCATAGCAGCCGCAAGTCCGATCGTGAGACGGCATGCACGCATGGGCAAGAAGGCGATCGACCTGCTGGGCATCGATGTGCTGCGCGCCGGCATCGTGACCCCTGTCCTTCTGCCCCGACCAAATCGGGGTGATCCGGTCGCCGTCTTCGACCCGAACTCGATGTTTCTCTCCCGTGCGGCAATGATGGGCCACCATGTCGGTGACACCGCATGGATCGTCATCAATGGCGAAGCGCAGCGCTTTCGTATTGCCGGCGCCGTTCCCGGCGCGGGCGACCGCGCGCTCGGCGTCATCGACATCGCAGCCGCTCAGGATCGTTTCGGACGGCTGGGGCGGATCGACCGGATCGATGTCAAACTCGCCCACGGCATGGATGCAGCCCGTGTCCATGGCAGCCTCGCCGCCATCCTGCCCGCCGACGCGGTACTCGCCGGAGCAACGGAGGACGGCGACCGCACCGATGCACTGTCGCGCGCCTACCGGGTCAATCTGGACATGCTCGCGCTGGTCGCGCTGCTGACCGGCGCGTTTCTGGTCTATTCGGCGCAAGCGCTGTCGATCGCCCGGCGCAGGCCGCATTTCGCGCTGCTGCGGGTGCTGGGCGCCCCGCGCCGGCTGATCCTGAAACAGGTAATGGTCGAGGGCATCATTCTTGGCGCGGCCGGGGCCATCGCCGGCATCCTCCTCGGCTACGGCCTTGCAGCGGCAGTGCTTCGGCTGGTCGGCGGCGATCTCGGCAGCGGCTATTTCGGTGGGGAAGGACAACCACCACTCCTGTTCTCGCCTACCGCTGCGCTGACCTTCGCCGGGCTCGGTCTGGCCGCCGCCTTGATCGGCAGCCTGCTGCCCGCGATACAAGCGGCCCGGATCACGCCAACGGTGTCGCTCAAGATGGTCGGCGATGCCGTCGACCCGCGTCGACGCCCCGCAATCCTCCCGGCCATCGTGCTTGCGGTTATTGGCATCATGTTCGCGCTTCTGCCGGCTGTGCGGGGTGTGTCGCTGTTCGGCTACGGTGCGGTGGGTCTTCTTCTGGCGGCGGGGATCGCCGCCATGCCCTGGCTCGCGCGCGCCCTCCTCGCCCCGCTTGCGCGCAAAAGTTCGAAATCTCCGGTCGTGCAGCTCGCACTCGGGCGCTTGTGGGGCGCACCTTCGCAGGCAGCAGTTGCCCTGTCGGGTATCGTCGCGAGCGTAGGACTGATGATCGCGATGGCGGTCATGGTGGCGAGCTTTCGGGGCTCAGTCGATGACTGGCTCGATCAGATCCTCTCGGCGGACCTCTACCTCAGCGCGGATGGCGGCGTGCCCTTCGACCGCGCGGCGCAGCAGCGGCTGGCCCATGTGCCCGGCGTCCGACGCATCGACTTCGGGGCCCAGCATGGCATCGCACTCGCGCCGAACAAGCCGCCGATCCTGCTGTTCATCCGAGACGGCGCGATGCCGCCCGCCATCGGACATGTGGTCGCGCTGCCGCCCGGCGCTCTTGCGGTCCGTGTCTCGGAGCCGGCAGCACGGCTCTACGGCCTGTCACCGGGATCGACCATCATGCTGCCGCTGGGGAGGCGCGCGGTGCCCGCCTTCGTGACGGCGGTCTATCGCGATTACGCCAGGCAGTCAGGTGCGATCACCATCAATGGGTCCGCTTACGATCGACTGACCGGAGACAAAGCGCGTGGGGAAGCCGCGATCGATCTTGCGCCAGGAGCGAACGTCATGAACACCATGGCGGCGCTTCGCCGGGCGCTCCCCTCAACCGTCGCTGATATTGTGCAGATCGTGCCCACCCACGCGCTCAAGACGCGCGCGCTGGCCATCTTCGACCGCAGCTTTTTGATCACCTACGGTCTCGAGTTGATCGCGGTGCTGGTCGGTCTTGCCGGGGTCGCGGCGACAACCTCTGCGCAGACGATCGCGCGAACCCGCGAGTTCGGCATGCTGCGCCATCTCGGTGTCACCCGGCAGCAGATCACCGCAATGCTTGGACTGGAGGGAGCGCTGCTCGGGCTGGTCGGTGGCGTCGCCGGTATCGTGCTGGGCTGCGGGCTCGCCCAGATCCTCATCCATGTCGTGAACCCGCAGTCGTTCAACTGGACGATGGCGACGCGGTTGCCGTTCGGATTACTTGCCGGGGTCGGCTTGGCGCTGGTGATATCCTCGGCTCTCACCGCGATGCTCGCCGGCCGCCGGGCGGCCTCGGCGGATGCGGTGCGTGCGGTCCGGGAGGATTGGTGATGCGCCGTGCTCTCGCGCTTCTTTCCGCGATCCCCCTGCTCGCGGCTTCGCCGGCGGGGCCGCAATTCGCCGAAGTGCGGCCGGGGGTCGCGATGACCTTTCCGCGCGATCATGGCGCGCATCCCGATTTCCGTACGGAATGGTGGTACGTGACCGGCTGGCTCGACGGGAAAGGCGGCAGGCATCGCGGCTTCCAGATCACGTTCTTCCGCACGGCCACCGGCCTCGGCACGGACAGCCGGAGCGCGTTTGCGCCCCGCCAAATCCTGTTTGCCCATGCTGCTTTGTCCGATCCGGCGATCGGCCACCTTCTCATCGGCGAACGGATCGCCCGCGAGGGGCTGGGTCTCGCCAGTGCCTCGGTAAAGGACATGGATGTCAGGATCGACGACTGGACCATGCGCCGCCTGCCGGATGGACGCTTCTCGGCGCATGTCGTCGGCGACGGCTTCGCACTGGATGTCGTCTTCCGTCCCGACCAGCCCGCCCTTCTCGAAGGCGAAGATGGATACAGCCGCAAGGGACCGGATCCTCGTTCGGCGAGCCGTTACTACAGTTTGCCCCACCTCGCCGTCTCGGGATCAGCGAGCCAGGGCGGCCGGACCGAAGCCGTGACGGGTACGGCGTGGCTCGATCGGGAATGGTCATCAAGCTATATTCCCGTCGGTGGCGTCGGCTGGGACTGGACCGGGCTCAATTTCGACGACGGAGCCGCGCTCATGGCGTTTAGCATCCGCCGCGCTGACGGCTCGTCCCTTTGGGCCGGAGGCTCGTGGCGCGCTCCTGATGGCAGAGTGACGATGCTCACCCCAGCAGACGTGGTGTTCGTGCCGCGCCATCGCTGGTGGTCGCCGCGCACCGGCACCACCTACCCGGTCGATCCGATACTCCGCATCAAGCTCCCTAGCGGGGTCCGCCCCCTGCCGCTCCGGCCGCTCTTCCCCGATCAGGAACTCGATGGACGCAAAGCCGGCAGTCCCGTCTACTGGGAAGGCGCCGTGACAGTGCCCGGTGGGCGGGGCTATCTCGAGCTGACAGGATATGCCGGCCGCCTCCATCTGTGATGACGCACCGTTCGAAGGTCGGCATCCCACGGCTCATGACGACGGCATAATGATGCGACATGCATCCGTCTTGGACGGCCCGCAGCCAAGATCAGTCCAGGAAGCTCCGGATCTTCCTCGCCCGCGCAGGATGACTCAGTTTCCGGAGCGCTTTGGCCTCGATCTGACGGATACGCTCGCGGGTCACGCCAAACTGCTGTCCGACCTCTTCCAGAGTGTGATCGGTGTCCATGCCGATCCCGAACCGCATGCGCAGCACGCGCTCCTCGCGCGGACTGAGCGCGGCGAGCGCCTGAGTGACGGTTTCTCGCATGTTCGACCGGATGGCGGCATTCACCGGGATGACCGCATCCTTGTCCTCGATGAAGTCACCGAGCTTGCTGTCTTCCTCCTCGCCGACGGGGGAATCGAGGGACACAGGCTCCTTGGCGATCTTCATCACGCTACGGATCTTGGCGAGCGGCATTGAGAGGCGCTCCGCCAGTTCCTCTGGCGTCGCCTCCCTGCCCCGTTCGTGAAGAAATTGCCGGGAGGTGCGGACGACCTTGTTGATGGTCTCGATCATGTGCACGGGCACACGGATCGTGCGCGCCTGGTCCGCGATCGAGCGCGTGATCGCCTGTCGGATCCACCAGGTGGCGTAGGTCGAGAACTTGTAGCCGCGGCGATACTCGAACTTGTCGACCGCCTTCATCAGGCCGATATTGCCTTCCTGAATAAGATCAAGGAATTGCAGCCCACGGTTCGCATATTTTTTTGCGATCGAGATAACCAGGCGGAGATTCGCCTCGACCATTTCCTTCTTGGCGATGCGCGCCTCTCGCTCGCCTTTCTGAACTATGTTCACGATCCGGCGAAACTCGCCGAGCGCCATACCACTTGCCTGCACGATCTCGCTAATCTCGACGCGCGTACGTTCGACGCCGATCGCTTCGGCAGCGGCGAAAGCGGCCCACTTCTTGTCGGTCGGAGCGACGCGTTCCAGCCAGCCAGCCTCCGCTTCGTGACCGATATAACGGTCGAGAAAGTCGGCGCGGGAGATCTTGTGGCGTTCGGCCATACGCAACATCTGGCCTCCCAGCGCCGTTAGCCGGCGATTGAAAGCGTACAGCTGGTCAATCAGCTCGGCGATCTTCGCGCCGTGGAGTTTGACGCTCTCGATCTCTGCCGTGAGATTCTCGCGCAGCTGCTGGTAGCTTGCCTCCTGCTCGTCGGAGAGCCTCGCCCCCCGCCCCATCGCGACCGCACGGTCGGCCTGGAGCGGCGCGAAACCCCGGTAAAGCTCGGTGATTGCCGCGAACCGCTCCAGCGCGCGCGGCGTCAACTGCTCTTCCATCTCGGCAAGATTGAGCGTGTTGTCTTCGTCATCATCGGTCGACTGCGATGCATCACCTTCGGGTTGTGGACCGTCGGACGACGCCTCCTCGCTTTTGTCCTCGTCGCGCGGCATCCGCCCGGCGTCCGGCTCGTCGAAAGCGATCGCATCGTCATCGTCGCCCTGACCAACCGCGGTGGTCTTCGAGATCATCGCATCGAGATCGAGAATATCGCGCAGTCGGGCCGTGCCGTCGTTGATCCGGGTCGACCAGTCGATGATCTGGGTGAACGTCAGCGCACTCTCGCATAGGCCCCGGATCATCATGTCCTGGCCGGCTTCGATCCGCTTGGCGACGGCAGCCTCGCCCTCGCGGGTCAGATGTTCGGCCGCGCCCATCTCGCGCAGGTACATCCGCACGGGATCGCTCGTGCGATCGGCCACTTCCTTCGCCGGCGTCTGCGCAAATAGCGCAGATCCATCTGACGAAGGCCCGACAGCCTCGCCATCGATCTCGGGCTCCTGGACGTCGCCCTCGTCGCTACGATCCTCGCCCTCGACCACGGTCACGCCCATTTCGCTGAGCGCCGCCATCACATCCTCGATCTGGCCAGAGGACATCTCATCTTGAGGGAGTGCCTTAGCCAGTTCGTCATGGGTGACATAACCCCGCGCCTTGGCACGCATGATCAGGGACCTGACACTGGCTTCGTTGAGGTCGATCACCGGGGCGTCATCTGCCACCGTGTCGCGCGTCATCACCACCGCCATCGTCCTCGCCATATGGTATTCACATCCTGATCTGGGTGCCGGGGAACGCCCCCTGGCGGAATCAACTTAAGAAATCATCCCGTCGGAAGACGCAAAATCCGCGATCGCGGATAGCCTCCGCGCGCGATTTCGGGCCTTTCGATGACGAAGGGGAGAGCGCCTGCCGGCGCATCGTCCAGTTATGGCTTTGGCAAAGCCATTTCAATGACATCGTCTGGCTTTGAGCCGGACATGCGACGAGATTGCCCCGCCACGATCCTGTTCCGTCGTTTGGTGTCGCCGAAGAGAGAAGAGAGCGGCGTCACTGCATGGCCACGCTTGGTGAGGCCCACCGAAGCGCTATCATCGCAAAGATCCGATGGTCGTGTTATGTTCCGAAGCAATGACGATGCGCCCGGCTCTTGCACCGCCCCCCTCATCCGATCCGCTGGCTGACGCCACACAACCCGATTTCGTCGTGGTGGACGTCGAGACCGCCTGCTCGCGCGTGAGCAGCATCTGCCAGATCGGAATCGTGGGCTTCAGGAATGGCGTCGAGATTTTCGAATATGAGACGCTGGTCGATCCACTCGACGAATTCTCGTCATTCAATACCCGGATCCATGGCATCAGCTGCGATCATGTCGTCGGGCAGCCGAGCTTTGCGCAGATCCACGCGACCGTAAGCGAGCACCTCACGCGGCGGATCACGGTAGCACATTCCTATTTCGACAAGGGCGCGCTTGCGGCAGCCTGCCGCGTCCACGATCGCTCTTCGATTGAGACGACATGGCTCGACAGCGTCCGGGTCGCCAAACGAGCGTGGCCCGACCTCCCCAGCCACCGGCTCAACGTGCTCAGCAAATATCTGGGCGTCCGACACAGGCATCATGACGCGCTGAGCGATGCGCGCGCCGCGGGAATGGTGATCGTGCGCGCAATGGAGCATACCGGCATCGACCTCGTCGGCTGGCTGGCCCCCGCCACCCCACGCTCCGCGCCCGCGCCGAAGCCTGCTGCGGATGGGCCGCTTAGCGGACACCGTATCGCGATCCTGGGGAGCAGGCGAGATGGGCCGTTGGCATACCGCTTGGCGAAAGCCGGTGCCCGGGTGGTTGCCTCGGTCGGCATTACGACGACCTTGCTTGTCGTCAGTAATGAGCAGCCTTTCGGCCGCTTCTATCATGCGAGTCCGGCCTACAGGCGCGCAGAAGAACTGCGTCGGTCCGGTTCGGTGATCGACATCATCCTCGAAGACGAACTGGCCCACCGCCTAGGCGGATATTCAACGCCGCTCGACGCCGAACCGCGCTGAGCCGGTCGAGTGCTGATGCTGAGCATCGTAGCACAGGCCACGCTGAACCTTGAACAGGCCCGATCCATGCGTGCGGAGGGGCGCGACTACCGGGAGATCGGCAAGCGGCTCGGATTGAGCTCCGGCCAACTGTGTCATATCCGGAAAGCGCTCAGGCGTGAGAAGGCGGCACGGACCCGCCTGCACAAGACGGATCCGCAGGCCTCATGCAATGCCCGGACGACCGACTGCCCGAACCCACGCAGCGAAGGACGATGACCCTGCAACCGCCCCCCCCAAAAAAAAGTTCGCCATACCATCCCACGTCGATGCATCCTCAGGCCAACCATGCAGGAGCAGGGCGACGTCGCCTGTCTCCAGGCCCGTCTCCTCACAACGTATCGACAGGTCGTCCGTCTCGACGGTCGCCATCCTGCCTCCTGCTCTTAATCGGTGGTGCAGGAATAGGCTGGCTCAGGCGTCCGCCATTTCCTGCTTGAGACTGGCCATGTCGATGACGTAGCGGAAGCGCACGTCGCCGCTTTTCACTTTTTTGTAGGCCTTATTGACGTCCTGGATCGCGATCACCTCGACGTCGGGGAAAATTCCCTTTTCAGCGCAGAAGTCCAAAATTTCCTGCGTTTCCGCGATGCTTCCGATCAGCGATCCGGACAGCACGCGGCGGTGCATCACCACCTCCTGATTGTTGTAGCCCGGCATTGGCCCAATCTCTCCGACCGCAACGAACGTACCGTCCCGCTTAAGCAGCGGGATGAAGGGGTCCGACTTGTGCTTTTCGGGGACGGTCGAGAGGATGAAGTCGAATTTCCGCTCCAGCGACTTCAGGGTATCGGAATCGCTCTCCAGAACGCCTATTGCGCCAAGCTTCTGGGCTTCGCCAACCTTCTCCTCAGTCGTGGTAAAGATGGTAACCTCGGCTCCGAGCGCCTTTGCGATCTTCAGCGCCATGTCGCCCAGTCCGCCAAAACCGACGACACCGACCGTGTCGCCCGCCTTCACACCCCAATATTTCATGGGCGAAAAGGTGGTGACTCCTGCGCAGAGGATCGGGGCCGCGGCTTCGATCGGTAACGATGTCGGAATCTTCAGGACGAAATCCTGTTTGACCACCACCACGTTCGAATATCCTCCGAACGTGTTATCACGGCCATACATGTTGCCCCCGTCGGGCGCCTGCGCGGCAGGCACCATGGGGCCGTTATACGTCGCAAGCCAGCTGTTCGGGCCTTCGCAATATTGCTCCTCATGCGCATGGCATGGCTCGCATGACCGGCAACTGTCGATCATGCAGCCTACGCCGACGAGATCGCCGATCGCATGCGCCGTGACGCCCGCGCCGATGCGGGTGACGCGACCGATAACCTCGTGACCTGGCATGCAGGGATAAACGGTGTTCGCCCAGTCATTCTCACATTGGTGGATGTCGGAGTGGCAGACCCCGCAATAGAGCACCTCGATCTCGACTTCTCCGGGACCGGCCTCTTCCCGCTCGAATGCCATCGGCTTCAGCCTGCTGAAGCTATGCTGCGCGGCATAGCCCATCGCTTTGATCGTCATGATGATGCTCCTCGCTTGAGATGATGGAACGACCCGATCATGCGGGTCCGGACAGCCGCTCGACGCACCGGTCGAGACGGCTACAGATGGCGTTGGTCACGCGCTTGCAAAGGATGCGCTTCCCATCGGCAGGATCACTGCAAGCGCTACGGGGTTATCATTGGAATATCGGTCCGTGGATGCATCAGAACCATTCGTGCGGCTGGGTGCTACCGCCAGGTCTGATCCCGACTGCACATCCGACATTATGCTCAGGGCGGCCGGTGCGAATACGGACATTGCGGGCTCCGGGGCGCGATTTTGGATCTCGCTTCAAAACCGCAGCGGGCCAACTCTGTTCCAGCATGATCGACGTTAAGTATTGGAAAAAGCAGCATTTCGGCGGAGTAACGATCGGAACCGTTGGGGCGTCTGGGGATTGGGCAAAACTCGACCGATCGGAGAGAATGATGGCCGGGACAGCCCACACCGACGATGCCCCTCTAGCGACTTCGAAGCAGTCCGGCGCCGCCGCCGACTTCACTGACAGCGTGATCGAAGGAAAGGGCAATGCGCTTAGTGCGCGCGCCGTGACGATCAACCGTCCAGCCGACGAACTCTATTCTTACTGGCGGGACCTTTCGAACCTGCCTACCTTCATGGACAATGTGGTTTCGATCACCTCGGACGGCGATCGCTCGCATTGGGTGGTCAAGGCGCCCGGCGGCAAAACCGTCGAGTGGGATACTCGGATCACAGAGGATCGGCCCAACGAACTGCTGGCGTGGGCATCCGAGGACGGCGCCGACATCGCCAACAGCGGCCGGATCGAATTCCGCGATGCCGGAACACGCGGCACCGTCGTTACAGCGACGATCGCCTATGATCCGCCGGCTGGCACGATTGGCAAGCTGATCGCCAAGATGTTCCAGCGCGAGCCCGCCATCCAGGCGCGTCGCGATCTGCGACGCTTCAAGCAGCTGATGGAGACTGGCGAGATCGCCACCTCGTCGCGCACCAAGGCGCAGCTCGAGAAGGAGAAGGCCTGATGCGTGCGCTCACCTGGCACGGGAAGCACGATGTCCGCGTCGACACCGTCGATGATCCCGAGATCCTCAACCCGCGCGACGCGATCATCAAGATCACAGCGACCGCGATCTGCGGCTCCGACCTCCACCTGTATGACGGCTACATTCCGACGATGCAGGCCGGCGATATCCTCGGCCACGAGTTCATGGGCGAGGTCGTCGAGGTCGGCCCCAAATCCACGCTCGAGAAGGGGCAGCGTGTTGTCGTGCCGTTCACGATGGCGTGCGGCAGCTGTTACCATTGCGGCAAGCATCAATATTCGGCCTGCGACAATGCGCTCCCCGCCGACAATCAGGACATCGCGCAGGAGCTTTACGGCCAGCCGATGAGTGGGCTGTTCGGCTACAGCCACATGACCGGCGGCTATGCCGGCGGCCAGGCGGAATATGTCCGGGTGCCCTTCAGCGACACGGGCCCGATCGTGATCCCGGACGGGATCGAGGACGAAAAGGTGCTGTTCCTGTCCGACATCCTCCCCACCGGCTGGATGGCGGCGGAGAACGCGCAGATCGAGCCCGGCGACACGGTCGCGGTCTGGGGCTGTGGGCCGGTCGGACTGTTCGCGGTCCAGTCCGCCTTCCTGATGGGTGCCGAACGCGTCATCGCGATCGACCATTTCCCTCACCGGCTGGAGCTGGCCAAGAAGTTCGGCGCGGAGACGATCAACTTTGAGGAGACCGCGACCTACGAGGCGCTGATGCTGATGTCCGGCGGGATCGGTCCCGATGCGGTGATCGACGCGGTCGGCCTCGAAGCACACGGCTTCTTCGTCGATAACGTGCTGGATCAGGTCAAGAAGACGCTGATGCTAGGCACGGATCGCCCGCACTCGATCCGTCAGGCCATCATCGCATGCCGCAAGGGCGGCCGCGTCTCGATGCCGGCCGTGTATGGCGGCTTTGTCGACAAGTTCCCGCTCGGTGCCTTCATGGAGAAGGGGCTGACGCTCAAGACCGGCCAGACGCATGTCCAGCATTATATGCCGGCGCTGCTCAACGCGATCCTGGAAGGCAAGATCGACACGACCTTCCTGATCTCGCACCGCATGGATCTCGAGGAGGCCCCGAAGGGCTACCAGATGTTCCACGACAATCAGAACGAGGTGACCAAGGTCGTGCTGAAGCCCGGCCTCGGGGCCGCTGCCTGAACGGAGAGATCCCTTGAGCAAATTCGCAATCATTACCGGTGCCTCGACCGGCATTGGCTTCGAGCTGGCAACGTTGGCGGCGAAGGACGGCTATGACATTCTGGTTGTCGCCGACGAACCGCTGATCAATGCGGCGGCTCAGGATTTCGAGCAGTTTGGGACCACGGTCGTGTCGATCGAAGCCGACCTTGCGACGACCGATGGTGTCGACGCGCTCCTCGAAGCGGTCGGCACGCGCCAGATCGATCTGCTGTGCGCCAATGCCGGTCACGGCCTCGGTCATGCGTTTCTCGAGCAGCAGGTCTCCGACTGGCGGCACGTGATCGACACGAACATCACTGGCACGCTCTATCTGATCCAGAAGGTGCTGCCGGCGATGGTGGCGCGCAACGAGGGCAAAGTGCTCGTGACTGGCTCGGTCGCGGGCTATATCCCCGGCGCGTTCCAGGCCGTCTACAATGGCACGAAGGCGTTCGTGGACAGCTTCACCGAGGCTCTCCGCAACGAGATCAAGGACAGCGAGGGCGTCACCCTGACGACACTGATGCCCGGCCCGGTCGACACCGAATTCTTCGCGCGCGGCGACATGCTCGATACATCGGTGGGCATCGATCCCGACAAGAGTGATCCCGCAGACGTTGCGCGCGATGGTTGGGAGGCGGTCATGGCCGGCAAGGCGTCGATCTTTTCCGGATGGAAGACCAAGGTGCAAGGCGTTCTCGCCAACGTCACGCCAGGCGCGATCCTGGCGGAACAGCACCGCAAAATGGCGGAGCCGGGTTCGGCCGACGGCTGATCCTATTCAGTTCGCAAACCCACAGGAGACGGATGATGGCGTTTATCGACGCGAGAGATGGGACGAAGCTGCACGTCAAGGATGCCGGGACCGGCCGTCCGGTCGTGCTCATCCACGGCTGGCCCCTGACCGGCGACATGTTCGAATATCAGACGCTGGCGTTGCTGGAATCCGGCTACCGCGTGATCACCTATGATCGTCGCGGGTTTGGACAGTCCGGTCACCCGCTGCTCGGCTATGACTATGATACGTTCGCCGACGATCTGGCCGCCGTTCTCGAAGCTCTGGACGTTTCGGGAGTGACGCTCGTCGGTTTTTCCATGGGAGGCGGCGAGATCGCGCGCTACCTCTCTCGTCATGGTGCAGCCCGCATCGCCAAGGTCGCGCTCGTATCTTCCGTGGTCCCTTACCTCCTGAAAAGCGACGACAATCCCAACGGCGTCGACCAGAGCGTCTTAGATGACATGAAGGCACAGATCCGCAAGGACAGGTTTGCCTTTCTGGGAAGTTTTGCCAAACAGTTTTACGGCGTCGGGTTGGTATCCAGTCCGGTCAGCAAGGAATTGATGGACTGGACATTCATTCTCGCTGTTATGGCAAGCCCGAAGGCAACGCTCAACTGTATTGATGCCTTTGGCAAGACCGACTTCCGTCCCGATCTTTCCGCTTTTACTGTTCCGACACTCATCATTCATGGAACGTCTGACAAGGTCGTTCCCATCGACGCATCCGGTCGTGCAGCCGCCGAAGCGATTCCGGGCGCAACACTCGTCGAATATGACGGCGAACCGCATGGCTTATTCGCCACCGCCCCCGAACGCCTGATCCAGAATCTGATACAGTTCATCGCCTAGTCGAACGCGGGCCGTCGGCGCCGGGAGCGAGTTCTCTGCGTCGACGATGAACCCGCCACCCAGCGGATATTTTGGTGCTCGGAGTGCCTGCTCGGACATGACACCGGCGGCATCCACCGCACCTCTTCTGGCTCGTCACTCTGCTCGAACATGGCGAACCTGCCGGTCCAGGCGACGCAATGGCGATGCATGCACTCCTGACGTCAGCTCGCACGGGTTCGCGGACGCGCTGAACTCGCGTTGAAGTCGCTCTTCGCCGAGAGTGACCAAGGTTAAGTGCCGCTATCAATTTGAGCATTCGTCACGGGTCGCGAGGCTATCGAGCGCCATGACATGCGCGAGATGCGACAGGCCTTGTGGCAAGTTGCCGAGAAAGGCACCGGTTCGCGGATCGACCATTTCGGACAGGATACCGACTCCGCGCCGGAGCGTGTCGTCCAGCGCAGCGAGCATCGCCTCCGCCTGCCCCCGCTGTCCGAGGAGCAGGCGTGCCTCGATCATCCAAAAGGTGCAGGCCAGGAAGCACCCTTCCTCGTCGGCCGAACCGCTATAGCGGTAGTGCCACGAGCCGACGCCAAGCTCTTGGTCGATCGCGTCGATCGTGCTTTGCAAGCGGTCTCGCCCGTCGAACCCGAAGCGGACCATGAGCGCCAGCGACGCATCGAGGCGATCGGTGCCAGGGTGGAGCACGAAGGAATTGCGCTCTACGGACCAGCAATTGTCGCCGATCCAGTTGGCGATCCGGTCGCGTTCACGCGCCCAACGCTCCCGACATGTCGTCGGAAGCTGTCCCTGGTCGGCGAGATCGACAGCCCGGGCGAGGGCCTGCCAGCAGCTTACCTTCGACATGGTGTAATGCTGTTCTTCCGCAAGCTCCCAGATACCGGAATCCTTCTGGCGCCAGCTATCAGCGCATTCATCCGCAAGGTGTGAGAGCGTCTCGGCGCTCGAGGGATCAAGGATGTTGCCGCAGTCGACGAAGCGCGCTGCGGTTTCGAAAATGTCGCCGTAGACACCGTGCTGGCGCTGCGCGGTGGCGGAATTGCCGCGGCGAACCGGCCGAGACCCTCGGTAGCCGGATACGTCGATCTCGGTGACGCCGGGCACGAGATCGCCGCCGAGCGTGTAGCAGACCCTGGAACCGTGCTGATCGAGACGCTTCAGCAGCCATGTGAAGGCGGCCTTCGCCTCCGGCTGGGCTCCGGCGGCAAGAAATGCCTTGATCGTGTAGCCGGCGTCTCGGACCCAGGCGTAGCGATAGTCGTAATTTTTCGCCTCGCCGATGTGTTCCGGCAGCGAAGTTGTCGCCGCGGCCGCGATCGCGCCGGAAGGTGAGTAGAGCAACAGCTTCAGGGCAAGCACGCTGCGGATGAATTCCGATCTCCTGTCCCCGCGATATGAAACCCGCTCGGCCCAAGCACGCCACTCGTCGTCGGAGAGATCAATCCGCTCATCGATCTCATCGATGCCTGGGACGACGAGGGGCTCTCCCTGCCCCGCGATAATCGCGACCACCTCGCGCTGGCCCTGCCTGATGCTCACAGCGCCGAACACGCCATCGTCACGCCGCTCAACATCGACGCCGGCCGAATGAAGAAACAGCCCTAGCACGTCGCCGACGTGGAAGATCGAATGTCCACCAATGCGCGACTGATAGGGGCTCGCCGTGTGCGCCCGCCGGCCGGGGCGCATCTCGAGTCTGAACCGAACGGTTCCGTCGAGACCATCGACACGGCGCGCGAGCTCCACCCAGGGAAGCCGACCCGCCGTACCGCTGTTGATCGACTCGGTGATCTTGGCTCGCCCTGAGGCCGTCGTGAAAACCGTCTCGAGCACGTTACTGTCGGGTCGATACCGTCGCTCGACGTCAAACGGCTCCGAGGGCGTCATCGAGAAGCGGCCCCCGTCGTCGGGGTCGAGAAGCCGGTCGAACAACGGCGGTGAGTCCAGATTGGGCACGCACAGCCAATCGATCGAGCCGTCCGAGCCGGACAGAGCGACGGTCCGCCCGTCACCGAGCGCGCCGTAATCCTCAAGAGGCAGGCATCCATCGGTATGCCTGTTCGATGACAGGGGAGCCGTCACGCGGTCGGAGATGACCGCGCGCGCTTTGTCCAACAAGGAAGGCACGATCAGGCGGACTGCGGCACGACGCTGATCAGCTGGTTCTCGCCTGGCTCCTTCGCAGGTTTCAGATGGAGAGCCTGGTCAGCCTCGATACCGCGGCTGCGGTGCCTGGGCTCCAGCGCCACGACCCTGCCCGTGTCCAGCGACTGCTCGACGGCTGCCAGGACGCGCATATCGAGAAAGCCCTCTTCCGCATCGGCCTCCGGCTGGCGATCATGGAGGATGCAGTCGGAGAAATACTGGGTTTCGTTGCCGAATTGCTCGACCGGATCGAATGTATGCGTTTCGCTGCCGTCGGCGGTCGTCTCGACGTAGGAAATGCCGATCGCGGGGCCGAACATGAAGCACGGCGATGCGTCTATCGTCGCCTTCGTGCCGACAAGCGTGAAACGCTCCGCAGGCGCCGTCGCATAGCTTACGGTGAACTGCGCAATCCGTTCACCCGGGAATTGGAGCGTGACCGCGACCGTGTCATGGAAATTGAAACTGCGACCAGATGTCGTCGTGCCAATCGCGTGGACGGCGGTCGGCTCCAGGCCGAACAGATTGCGGACGGCGTTCAGCGGATAGGTCCCCATGTCTGGGACCGGCCCGCCCCAATAGCCATTATGACCGCGCGAATTCTCTTCGGCGACGTTCTGGGCAAAGGTGGCGGTGAAGAAACGCAGGTCTCCGAAGTCACCTTTTTGCGCGCGCGTGACCATCTCTACCGTACCCGGCTCGTGATGCAGCCGATACGCGATCATCAGCTTCGCGCCCGAGGTCTTCTGCATGTCCATGATCTGCTCAGCATCCGCGAGGCTGGCCGTGGCCGGCTTCTCCAGCAATACGTGAATGCCAGCCTCCAAGGCAGCGAGGACATAGGGCGTATGCAGCGCGTTTGGCGTTGCCACGTACACTGCATCAATCTCGCCGGAACGCAGAAGGGTAGCATATTCGTCGTAAGACCAGGCCTTGATCTTGTACTTGCTCGCAAGCTCGTCCGCCTTGACAGGATCGCCGGTCACAAGAGCGGCCAGTTCAGAATTGTCGGTCCGGGATATGCCGGGCATGAACGCCTGCTGCGAAATCTGGCCGCCGCCGACCACGGCATAGCGCACCTTGTTCTTGCGTCCGAACATGCAAGCTCCTGTTTTTTCGAAGGGGATGTAAGGGGAACGACGCAGCCAGTAGTCCGGTTTCACGGCCGGCCTGAGAAGCCCGGCGGGCAGCCCCGTCAAACTGATGAACAGCTCTCCCCTCCCACTTTTCGATGCCGCGCCGAAGGCAATCCAAGCTGAGCTTTGCCCCGCTTGAACATCACACTGCACCATCGATGAGGTCCGATTGTGCTCAGGGCCCGCCGGGATGCCCAACGGCCTCTCCCGGCGCATTCACCTCGATATGCGATGGCCTAATGACAGAGGTCTCGAACGCAGCGTCTGCCCACGCGCTTGCCGGCCAGGCGCCATCATTCGACGGCAGGTTGTCCATGAATATCATGTCAGACCATATATTGGTCAACACCTCGATAACGATGTCACCGTATTTTCCATATCATTTTATACACGAAATTAGTTACAGCCAAATCAATTACAACATGTATAAACATTACAAACGTGAAATGCACTAATATATATTTTATGACCATTACTTGATCTATCTACATTATATTTCAATTAAGACCAATGATATAACATTAAATGATACCAACTCATCATATGAATGAAACAGTCGAATCTATTCATCATAATAGATCAATTGCCATATAAAAACGACGAAGCGATGAACTGAAAATTGGCTGATCCGCTTAGGCGTGATGCCGAGATGGAACGAACAGCAGGCGGCGACAGCCTATAAAGCTGGCTACGCATGCGGGCGTGCGCCTACCGGGCAATGGTGGCATTGCCCATTTGATATTTGCGATGACCTTCAACAATTGTCGTGGATGGAGGGCTTTTCAGCGGGGCGCACGGAACGGGACCGATCCGCTCTCGACACTAAGATCTCGCGGAGACATGACCCTGCGAAGACATGACAATGTGTGTGGTTGATGCAACCGACGTATGTCCGTGTCCTCTTGGGTGAGCGAGGCAGCCGTCCGGCGCCAGTTCGTACCCAGCGGGTTCAGGGTGTTGGCGGTCGATTGGTTTGCCTTTGTGAGCCCTCCGGCCGCCCCCGCCCTTCCCAGCGAGCCGTCAGTTAATCCGTTTCCGACTTTGGAGTGTCGTCTTGATGAGGAACAGCTATGCTCCCCGGGCCGCGGGTCGCCAGCGCGAGGAGGCCGATTGCGAGGATCGCAGCGAAAACGAGATAAATGATAAGATTGCGAGTGGGGCGCTTTGAAGATTTATTGTCCGACATCATCGCTCCTCGGTTAAAGCGAATGAACGAAACAGCTCTCGTGTTCGTGCCAATACGATTCAGGATTCGACTGAGATAGTCTGAACACTCTCAGGGGGGGGGCGTGTCGTCTGACATAACGATCGCATAATCGTTCAGGCGATCAACGTTCGTGCGACATCCGATCCTTGCGCTCCGTTGCCCGAAATTCAGTTGCTGCGCTCCGGCTAGCCTCATTCACCCTTAACGCAATCTTTGTCGATTGCCGGCTCTCCCTGACCACCGTTGGCTTGATCCGTGACGGTCGAGACCTTCTTCATGGCTGAGAGACTGATCGCCCTGACGAGGGCGGTCGCATCGAAGGGTTTGTGAAGAATTACGACGGTCGGATCGTCCCTTCCGAACATGACGTCGTTATCGCCTGTTGCGAAGACGATGCCAATCCCGGGCCGGAGGGTTCGGGCACGCTCGGCAAGCTCGGGCCCGGACTGTCCGGGCAAATTTACGTCTGTAATGAGCACGTCGATCGGTACAGTCTGCAACGCGGTCACGGCGTCTTCAGCACTCGGCGCCGTCACTACCGTCATCATCTCCGCCAGCATTTCGGAGGTCACCGAACGGATCAGCTCATCATCCTCGACCACCAGCACATTGAGCTTCTGCGTTTCGGCACAAAGTGTCTGCGGCTCTGTTCCTAGCTTCCCCTGCTCACGACGAGCCTTGTTGCACTGCTGCTGGTTGGCCAGGACATGCCGAAATTTGCGGGCGAGAGCCTCGCGCGAATAGGGCTTTGAGAGCAGTTCGACTCCGGCATCCAGCTTGCCCCCATGCACGATCGAATTCTCCGTATAACCGGACGTGAAGAGCACGGTGAGATCGGGCAGCCGTTCGCGCGCCATCCGGGCGAGTTCGGGGCTCTTGAGGCGACCGGGCATCACGACGTCCGTGAACAGGATGTCGATCGGGATACCGCTTTCGATCACACTCAGCGCACTGCTGGCGTCGACCGCCTTGAGGACGCGGTAGCCGAGCTCGCTCAGCATCTCGACCACGGTCGCCCGGACCTCGTCATCATCCTCGACGACGAGAACGGTTTCGCTGCCACCGGCCGTAGGACCACTCTCGACATCGATCTCGATATCTTCCGGCGCATCGGCACGCGGCAGATAGAGCTTGATCGTCGTCCCCTCGCCGACTTCCGAATAGATTTTGACGTGCCCGCCGGACTGCTTGACGAAGCCGTAGACCATCGAAAGGCCAAGCCCCGATCCCTTGCCCTCGCCTTTGGTCGAAAAGAACGGTTCGAACACTTTCTCGATAATCTCAGGCGGCATTCCGCAGCCGGTATCGGTCACGGCGAGCATCACATATTGGCCCGCAGCCACCTCGGAATGCTGGCGCGCATAATCGTCATCGAGGCTCGCATTGCCGAGTTCGATCGTGAGCTTGCCCTGGCCCTCCATGGCGTCGCGCGCGTTGATCGCGAGGTTGAGCAGCGCATTCTCGATCTGGATCGGATCGATGAAGGTGTTCCAGAGGCCACCGCCGACGACCGTCTCGACTTCGATTCCTTCTCCGATCGCCCGGCGCAACATGTCGTCCATGTCGCGGACGAAGCGGGTCGCGTTGACCACCTTGGGCTCCAGCGCCTGTCGGCGGCCGAACGCCAGCAGCTGGGCGGCAAGCTTGGCGCCTCTGGAAACGCCCGCCATCGCATTGGCGATCCGGCGCTCGGCGCGGTCGTTGCCAGACACGTCCTTGACCAGCATCTGGAGGTTGCCCGAGACGACCTGCAGCAGATTGTTGAAGTCATGGGCGACACCGCCCGTGAGCTTGCCGATCGTCTCCATTTTTTGCGCCTGGGCGAGTTCTGCCTCGGCCTGCCGACGATCGCCGATCTCCTGGATCACGCGCGCTTCGAGCGTCTCGTTCAGTACGCGCAACTGTGCTTCGGCCCGCTCCCGATGCTCTATATGGCGATTGAGCGCCTTTTCCCGTTCGACACGCTCCGAGACGTCGAAGGCGAGAACGTGGAAGCCGCTGACCGATCCATCGGCTTCGATCCGCGGAATATAACGGACGTCGGCTGCCCGCTCGTCACCGTCCCGGTAAGGCAGCACCGTGTCTGAGTGGATCGTTTCTCCGGCCAGCGCGCGCGTCATCATTGGCTGACGGCTTTCGAAGAAAGCTTCGCCGAAAACGTCCCGCACATGGCGATCGACGACATCGGCAGGCTTCAGGCCGAGCCAGTCCTCATAGAAGCTGTTCGCGAACCGATAGACATGGTCCCGGTCTATGAATGCGATGAGGACGGGCAAGGCGTCCGTAATGCTGCGCAGTTCGGCTTCGCTCCGCGCCAGCATGCGCTGGGCCTCCACCTTCTCGGTATTCTCGATGACCGTGCACATCACGCCGCCGACCCGGCCGCCGGCTTCTCGGATGGGCGAATAAAACAAGTCGAAGGTAACCGCTTCGTCCAGGCCATTGCGCCGAACCACCATGGGCTGGTCCCGATGCGAAAACACCTCGCCCCTGAAACCGGCCTCGAGGATGACGCGATTGAAGTCCCAGATCTCAGGCCAGATTCCGGATACGGTGCCTCCCAGCGCTTTCGGATGATAACCGCCCGCGATAACGCTGTAGCTATCATTGTAGATCATGACGTGCTCGGGGCCCCACATGAGCACTTTGGGCACGGGCGAGTTGACGATGTTGGTGACGGTCGCGCGCAGCTCTGGAGACCAGCGGGCGGGATCGCCGAGCGGGGAACGGGCCCATTCATAAGCTCGGATCAGATCGGCGCATTCTCCGTTGCCATGCAGCCAGGGGCCATCCGGCACGGCAGGCGCTTCCCGATCTCGCAGCAGCTTGATCGCGGTGCGGACGACCTCACTGGCATTGCCATACTCGCCAGCGGCGAGCCTGCTCTCGATAAACTGATCGAGCTCGGGCGTGAGCGACACGTTGCGCGACTGGCGAATGGGCATGCGGAATTTTAGGCGATGAGGCGCCTGTGTCAACAAATGGCAGATGCAACAACTTCGCTTATTGTCAAAACGAAGTTATGTGCAGATCGGCTCCCTCCACCTGCCTGGCGTTGATGTTTGAGCAGTGCTGCAGCCCCCTCTTGCAGCGGGTCAACGCGACGTGGCCCCGATCACGCGCAGCCCCCCTTCCGGCCTTCGGCATGAACAATAAACGTGGAGACAGAGGTCAGCCCGCCGCCTCCCGTCGTCGCCGTGCGCTCATGCGGCCGCGCGCATTTTTCCCGTCACGTCGTTCAGAGTAAAGGTTTCAACGATACGATCGAGCTCGCCCGCCCTGATTGTGGTTTCATCCACAGTATTCTGAAGCTGCCCCGCGAGAGAGTTATTGTCGGCAGTTGATCTTTCGATCCGGTGAAGGCGATCGTTCAATTCCCCGATGCTTGCCGCCTGCTCGCGGTTTGCCCGCGCGATCACGTCCAGTCGTGCGGCATTGTCTTCAACCGCAGCGTGCATCGATTCCAGATTTTCAGTGACCTCGGTCATCATCACAGAGCCATTGGCAAGCTCGCTGCGCGTCTGCTCAATAAGCATCCGGGCTTCCCGAGAGGCGTCAGCAGCGCGATTGGCAAGTGCTTTCACTTCGGACGCGACCACGGCGAATCCGAGTCCGGCCTGGCCCGCCCGCGCGGCCTCAATGGATGCATTGAGAGCCAGCAGAGATGTGCGCGACGCGATTCCGTCGATCGTATTCATCACGCTCGAAATGGAGGAGGAGGATGCCTCCATTTTCTCCATGGCTACCCGCGCCTCGGCGATCACATGCTGACCCGAGATCACGGAGGTTGCCGCCTGCCGTCCGCGCTCGCTTGCGACCTCGGCATGACTGGCATTCTCGGCCACCACCTTCGACAGGCGGTCAATGGCGTCGGACGCCGTCCGAAGCGAGGCTGTCTCCTCCACCGTTCTGCGCGAAAGCTCGCTGGCCTCTGTCCGAAGGGAGCCGGTAGCCTCCTTCAACTGGCGCGACGTACGATGAAGTTCACCCAATATTTCTCCCAAGCGGTCAGCCACGGTGTTCGTGGCGGATTGCAGCTTGGCAAAGGCGCCCTGATAGTCACCCTTCACACGCCGGCTGAGGTCCGTGCTGGCGATGGCCCCAAGGACCTCGCCGGTCTCTCGCAGGCCGGTGTCCATCGTCTCGACAAGATCATCGATGGAGCGCGCCAATTCATTCATTTCGGGGTCGGGAAACGTTCGTCCCACGCGCGCGCTGAAGTCGCCAGCGACCGCTGCATTCACGACCCGGCCGAACGAATGCTGCAGGTTGGCCATCATCACCTTCCTGGCAAGGGCCTCTTTGCCAAGCCGGGCTACTTCTGCTCCGGTAAGCTCTTCGACGCGCGCGCGATCGGCACGGAACACCGTGAATGCGCGAGCAAGCTCGCCCACCTCGTCGGCGCGCGCCTTCAGTTCCGGAGCGAGGGAGGCATTCGATCCTTCCACAAGTCCGTTCATAGCCGCGATGATCGTGTTGAGCGGGCGCAGGAGATAGCGCGCGAGCATGAGCCAGATCAGAAGCAGCGAGGCGAGTATCTCGATCGCGCTGAAACCGGCGTTGAAACGAACCGACCGGTTTAATCCCGCCATCGCCACATTCTCGTCGAGCGAAAGTCCGATCCGCCAGCCCTCCCCTGCTTTTCCGGGGATCGACGCGAAAGTGACGAACCTCCGGTGGCCGGATTGGGTCACTTCCGTGAGGTGCTCAGAAAGCACGGGTTTGTCACCATCGAACAGGTCGGCGACCGGATGTCCAACGACCCGCTTGTCACTGTGAACCATGATCTTACCGGAGCGGTCGACAAGGAAAACTTGGGAACCATGTGGCTTATCGGCCTCGAGCATCGCGACCAGACTTTTGATCGAGAAGTCCGCACCGGTCACGCCAACGATCGTCCGGCCTCGGATCAGCGGGGTGGCAATCGTAACCACGTCCTCTTCGAGCGAATCGTCGCGATACGGTTCGGTCAGGACTGTTCGATGCTCCGAAACCGCCTTCCTGAACCATGGACGGTTGCGCGGGTCGTAGCCTGGAGACAGCGGTCGGAGATGAGGATAATTGTGAAACGCGCCGGTGAGGGCATCTCCATAATAGACGCCCGTGAAGCTGTTCAGCAGGGTCTGATGTTTGAACACATCTTCCGGGGATTGTCCGGACGGTTGAAGAAGAACGTCTTCGTTCGCGCTTTCGACAAGCTGCCGTCGCCCCTCGAACCACAGGCTCGCCGCCCGCGCCTGAGCTCGTGCAGCCGTCACGAGCGAGACCGCGATTTCGCCACGAATGGCTTCGTTCGTGCTGTGATAGGAGAAAGTCGCGGCGGTCGCGAAGATCAGGCTGCCGATCGCACCCATCGCAATGACGATGCGTCCGGCAATGCCACGCGGAACCGCCGAAAAATTGATTGCACGCGCCATCGCACAGCCCCCAAACCCAGACCGGGCGCGATATTCACATATCGTAAATTAGCTCTTAAGGGCGCGGCCGTGAAATGGGTAAACCAATCTAAGTAAAAGAGAATATCGGTGGAGGACGGTTAACGCTGATCATCGACGACCTGAGGGTCGCGTAGACCTTTGTACCGGACGCGGAACTTTTGCCAGATCCGTAGTCTCAGGGGGCGACGATCCGACCGGACACCATCGCTGAGGCGTCTGCTGTCTCGATCTCAGTCGGTTCATTGCGGGAATAAGTGCCGACAAAGATGGCCGCAGCCAGTACACGACCAGCAATTGCCTCCACAAATTCACCCCTACCCGGGCTTGGGCCGAGGAGCGGAATGTCGCGGAGCGCGAAGAGCTGGAAAACATAGTCGTGCTCGCCGTGCCCCGTCGGCGGGTCCGGTGGAAGCCACCCTTCGCGCAGAAAGCTGTTGCGACCGACGTCGCGTCGCCGACCACCCTCCCCATCTGCCACAATCGCGCCTTCGGACAAGCGTCGCTCGCTCGCAGGAATGTTCCATATTATCGCGTGCACCAGCGGCTGCGACGTCGGCGCGTCGGGATCCTCGACGATCAGCGCCAGCGAAGCCGCGCCCTCCGGTACACCTGTCCAAACGAGAGGCGGGGAAACGCCCTCCCCATCGGCAGTGAACCGGACAGGCAGGCGCGCACCGTCCCCGAAGGCCGGGCTGGAAAGCTCGAACGTATCGGCTCCAAGTCGAATGTGGGGATCTGCCGCGACCAGCTTTTCGTGACCGGCCCGCCGGTTGCGCAAAATGTGGCCGAGCCATGCCGGAACATGTTCGAGCATCGTCGTCTCCTCACCTGCAAAGCGCGCAAAGTCCCGGATCGTTCAAAGCGAAATGACGCCGGTCACCGCCTGCGGGCCCCGCCAAGGGCGCGAGCACAAAGCGTCCCCATGCCTGTTCGTATAATTAGCCGCTGGGTTGAGGCTCCACAGTTTCGGATGCAGCCCATCGCGACCTGCGGGGTTCTTTCTGTTCCCACTCGAAAGGCCTGCCCATGACGACGCGTTATCGACCCGCCCATGATTTCGGCCTCGGCGGGGTCGCCCACGGCAATGAATTTCGCTTCGCGACCGACGAGCAGGCCGAAGCGACGCTCGCCGCCGCCTGGGACGCGGGCGTCCGCTATTTCGACGTGTCGCCTTGGTATGGGCTCGGCCTCGCTGAGCGGCGCTTCGGCCGATTCCTGTCGCGCAAACCCCGCGGCGAGTTCATCATCTCGTCCAAGGTCGGTAAACTGCTACACGCCAGCCGTGACAACGACGCCAAGAAATACTTCCCGTTCACGACATCTCCCAACACACCGCATTTCGATTACAGTGCTGACGGCGTCCTGCGCTCCATCGAGGACAGCTTACAGCGGCTCGGCCTCGATCGCCTGGACATTGTCTTCGTGCACGACCTGTCTCCTGACAATGGCTTCCTGCCGGACAACTGGGACGCGCTGTGGCCCACTGCCGAGAAAGGGGCGTTTCCGACGCTGACACGCCTGCGCGAGGAAGGTGTGATCGACGCGTGGGGCATGGGCGTGAATTGTCCGCAGCCCATCATGAGGTGCCTGAAGACAGCTGATAGCGATGTCCATCTTCTCGCCAGCCAATATTCGTTGATCGATCACGACAATGCTGTTGAAGAGATTTTCCCCGCTGCCCGGGCGAAAGGTGTGAGTTTCGTGGTCGGCTCCGCGCTCAATGCCGGGTTTATCGGCGGCGCACACCGCTTCAACTATGGTGAGGGGAACACGCTGATACCATATGACAAGCGTGAGAAGCTCGCCAAGCTGCGCGCGATCGCCGACCAGCATGGCGTCGACCTCGTCGCGGCTGCGCTTCAATTCAGTCGGGCGCCGGACGTTGTGTCATCTCTGATCGTCGGCACGGCGAACGCAGATCATGTTCTTGCTGACCATGCCGCACTCAGCGCGAATATCCCGGTCGAATTTTGGGAGAATTTACGCGCTCAGGATTTGGTCCATCCAGATGCGGCGCTGCCGTCTTGACGAGCGGGGATCGAGTGCAATCTTTCCGAGCGAGGCGCGATCTTCTGCGAGGTTTGACATGCTCGCGTCATTCACCATGAACACCGTCTGGCTCTACGTCGGGGAAGCGCTTGGTGGCGTGGCGTGATCGGCGTCGCGCGTCTGAAAGAGAGCGGGTGTCACGTCTTGGAGAAGAAACCCAAAATTCAGAGGCGAAGGAAGCGAAAGTGAAGCACGCAGCGCCCGCCGATCACGGGTTATCTCGGCTCAACCGAATAAACGGGCTCTCCAGTGAGCCAATGGGCATAAAGATCACTTGTTCCCGGGGCACTACAGACGTGTCTTCATGCCCTTGCGACTGGTAGCATGGACGACCGCCGCTCCTTTGCCGAGCATGGACATGTTCAGACTTAATCTGCGTTGTGATGGTCGGGCCACAGCCTCAGATTTTTATGGAGAATGCCAAAAGTGAGGAAGCGCGTCGACATGTCGACGGTTACGTCGACATGACCTTAAATCTGCGCCGCATTGTCTATCTTAGTACGGCTGCCAAGTCGCTCTCTGACGACGTGGTGAGTTCGATCGCCATGCAGGCGGGTACCCGGAATCGGATCACTGCCATCAGCGGAATACTTCTGTCGGATGGTCGCCGCTTCATACAGGTTTTGGAGGGCAGCCCGTTTCATGTCGAAGCAACGATGAAGCGCATCGTGCATGACCCGCGCCACGTGGACATAAAGGTGGCGGAGAATGTTGCGACCGATCGACGCTGCTTCGGCACCTGGTCGATGCAGTTCCGAAGGGTTGGCGACGGATATTATTCCAAGGACTTCGTGCGTGAGGTCGCAGAGGCCGCCCGCGACATCCAAGACGTCAGCGTCAAAGCCCTCCTCGTGGGATTCGCCGCGCTGGGCCGGTAGCAGCCTGGCCGCTCCTTTATAATCGACGGCAGACACCATGCGCGTATTGGCCCTCGAATGCACGAGTCCGCCGCCGCCAGGCGCCTAACAGCGAATTCGCGCGTTCTCGCTGCCCTGCTCAATCACCTTGGAGACGGATGGCGTGACCGATCGCCCGCGTATCATTTGCCTGATGACCTCGTCGCTGGACGGGCGGCTGCACCCCAGTCGCTACACCCATAGCCCAGACGGGACGCCCGAAGACTGGAGCGCGGCGTATGAAGCATTGCACGATGAATTGGGCGCCGACGCGTGGATCGTCGGTCGGACCACCATGGCGGAGATAGCCAAAGGCATGCCGCATCCGAGGGCTGCCGGATCTCCGCCGCCGCGTCCCTGCCATCTGGTCGGAGCCAAGGGTCCATTCGCTATCGCGCTCGACCGGTCCGGCAAACTGCATTTCGCCGCGCCAGACGTGGGTGGCGATCCGATCATCGTTCTGCTGGGCCCGGACGTCGCCGACGCTCATCTTGCCGAGCTCATCGATGATGGAATCTCGTACATCGTCGCCGAGCATGCCGGCATGACACTTGCGCCGCTGCTGCAGATCCTCAAACGGGAAATGGGTATCGAAACCCTGCTTCTCGAAGGTGGCGGTGGCATCAACGGTTCCTTCCTTGCCGCCGGGGTGGTTGATGAAATCTATCTCCTTCTCACTCCCGCGGTGGACGGCTCGTCGAGCCGTTCGGTCATTGAAACAGGCGGCGAAGGGCTAAAAGGCAAGGTGCAGCTGTCTCTGCTTGCATGCGACCGTCTCGATTCAGGTGCGGTGTGGCTGCGCTACAGGGTGACCTCCGCCGAAGAGTAGCGCTCGGTCATGCCGTGGACCGGTCTCCCGGGATTCTGCCGTTCCGCCCGGCGCGTGTGGCAAAAATCATGACGCATCCGGCTGCTCCGATCAGGAGCGCCAGGGGGCTGGTCCAGCCGCCGGTTGCGTCGTGCAGCACGCCGATCAGCAGAGGTCCCGTGGCCGCGCCTATATAACCAATGAACTGAGCCATGGAGGACAGCGCCGCTGCCTGATGATGGTCATGGGTGCGTAACCCGAACAGCGACAGGCTGGTCACCATTGCGACGCCAGCTCCGAGGCCGGCGATCGCCAGCCAAAGCAGCGAACCGCGCGGCGCGAGCAATAACCCACTGGTGCCGATCAAAAGCATCAGTCCGCAGCAGAATCCGATCCCGGCCTGATCGCGGAAACGGCGAATGAGAGAGGCCGTGCCCAGGTTCGTCGAAACCGCGACGACCTGGTAGACCAGGAGCATGATGCCGGCAGATGTCGCCGCTACTCCCCGGCTGGTCGCATAGGAGGCGAACCAGTCGACGATCGCGTAAAAAATGAGCGAGTGGAACGCGAAGAACAACGACACCTGCCAACCGATCGGATGGCGCCAAGGTGATACCGCTAAGGGATCGCCGGCTGCGACGGGATGGAGATGAGTCTGCCGGCGCCGCAATTGCGGCGCCCAGACCAAGAGCGTCCCGAGCGCCAGTCCCCCCCAAGCGCCGATAGACCAGCGCCAGTCCGCCCCGGGGATCCTCGCGATCGGAACTGCCAGCCCCGCCGCGAGACCCGCAAAGGCCGCCATCGCCGCTGCGTAGAGGCCGATGAGCCCCGCCGCTCGTGTTGAATGATCGCGCTTGACCAGAGCCGGCAGCAAGACGTTACCGAAGGCGATACCAGCGCTGAGCAACGCCGTGCCTGCCCAGATTGCGCCTGCTATCTGGGCAGAACGAAGAACGGTGCCGACGAAAATGGCGAGGACCGACCCACCGAGTACCCGCTCGAGCCCATACCGCCGGCCGAGCGCGGGCGCGATAAGCGAGAGCAGGGCAAAGATCAGCAGCGGCAGCGCATTCAGCACGCCTGCGGTCGTCCCGCCGAGGCCGAGGTCGCTCTGGATGTCCGCCAGGACCGGGCCCACGCTCGTAATCGGCGCGCGAAGGTTCGCTCCGATCAGGACTATACCGATAAGAAGCCGGATCGAAGGCCGATCATATTGGGAAAGAGAGTCCACGTCAGGATCCTGCACGCGCGGCTGCTCATTCGAGACAGCCGCGATATCGTGCGTTGGTTGACGTTAACGCTTACGCAAGAGGCGCGAAGCACCCTCTCGTCTGTGCCGCCGACTACGATGGGCTCGGCCGAACGTCAACCGCTTGGCTCAGCACGCCCCCCGATGGTCGACGCTGGAGGTTGAGCGGGCAAGTATCAGCGATGTGAGCGGGCGCCGCGGCCAGCCCGCTCCCGCATTCAATCTGCGCGAGCGGACCAGATTTGGATCGCATCATCGGCACCACATCCGCTGTCGGGGATTGCAGTGCCCGGGAACAGCTCGGGTGCGTGCCCGGGAACGGCGCTGCCCCCAACCGCTGCGATCGGGATCAGTTGCCACCGCGGCAGATCGGCGGACCAAACCTAATCAAAGGTCGGACAGGCCTGCGGGTTCATGCACCGGGCAGCCGTTGAAACTGCCCCGATAGCTCGCAGAGAACTCGTAGGCGGTCTTGCGTGCACGATTGACCCCGCCGAGTGGCTGGTGCGCGGCCAGGCCATGCCAAGGACTGAACGCCAAGGCATCTTCGGTCCGCTCGCTCTCGGGATGTTCCCACGCAATCTGGGCCGGCACGGAAATGGTCGCTACCGTCACGAAAGGGCTATCCTCCTCGCTCCAGACGACGGACGCATCCTCAATGGGCATGGCTTTGAGATCGGTGTTAAGCTGCACCCGCAAATCCCAGGTACCGCCCTGCTCGACGAGCAGTTCGTTCATCGCTTCCCGGATCGCGTCGGGTCGACCCGACGCATTGATGGTCTCGTCCTTGAAATCTCGTATGCCGGACACCGGCACCAGCTGAAACTTCGCGATATACTCTCCGTAGCGAAACGGAGTCTGGCTGAAATAGGTCTGACCGAGCGGGTGATAAGGTTTGGCACCCCCGAGCGTGTTGAGCAGGGTCGAACTGCCGCCGACGGCTTCGAGCGCAGCCTCTGCCGTCCTGAGAAAAGCCGAGAGCATTTTTTTTGCGCCCTCGGCCTTATCGGTCGTCCTTGCCAACATCTTGAGATTGGCAAGAAACGCCTTGGGATCAGGAGCGGCGAAGGCGGGCCCGTTCACAAGGATGAAGTCCTGTGTTTCTCCCTCGGCGTCGGGGAGACGTTCACCGCGCACGCCCATGACCTTGAGGGCCACGCCGCGTGGAAGCGTAATCGAGTCATCGAGTATGTCGCCGGCATTCGTCGAAAACCGCAGAATGGCGTCATATTCGCCGGCGTCCGCAAACAGACCCTGTGCCAGTTCTCTCGGCAATCCGTCATGAACACGGATGCGGCCGCGGGCGAGCCCATGCCCCTTTGCATGAACGGAGCGCACCGCGTGACCATAGTCCTGGGACGTCTTGTCCAGAATGATCCGAAACTGCTCGTTCAGTCCTGCAATCGTCTCAGCCTCGTCGGGAGCCGGTTTCTCTACATCGGGTGCGAAGCGGACGGGGATCGACATGACAAGACTCCATTGACGGTTTCGTGATGAACCATCGCCCTGCTGCGCCGTTCCGGCATGGCACGATCAGCGTTAGAATAATCGTGTAATTGATGTAGGTTAGCTGGAGAAGGCGATGTCAAAGCAGGACTCTGACAAACCTGTGATCGCGCCCTTCACCGGCCCGGCGGGAGGATGGGGATCCGTCCGTTCACTGGCCGAGATCCTGCCGCGCGAGAAGATCAAACCGGAGACGCTGCGCGAACTTGGGCGGCAGAACAAACCCGACGGGTTCATGTGCGTGAGTTGCGCCTGGCCCAAGCCTGCCGATCACCATCCGTTTGAATTTTGCGAGGAAGGCGCGAAGGCCACGGCGTGGGAACTGACGACGCTTCGTAGCACTCCGGACTTCTTCGCCGAGCACAGTCTTTCGGATCTGCGCCGCTGGAGCGACTATGAGCTGGAGCAGCATGGTCGGCTCACCCATCCTCTTCGGTACGACGAGGCAAGCGACCGCTACCAGGCATGCAGCTGGGAGGAGGCGTTCGAAGGCATTGGCGCTGTGCTGAGGTCGCTGGATCCCAAATCAGTCGTCTTCTATTCGTCGGGACGCGCGAGCCTGGAGGCATCGTACATGTACGCCCTGATGGCGCGCATGTTCGGCAATCAGAATCTGCCGGACAGCTCGAACATGTGCCATGAATCGACGTCGGTCGGACTGAAGGCCGCGATTGGTGTGCCGGTCGGCACAACCCGGCTGGAAGACTTCCAGCACTGCGACGCTATCTTGTTCTTCGGGCAGAATGTCGGATCCAACGCCCCCCGCATGCTCCATGATCTGCGCGCATGCCGAAAGCGCGGTGTCGAAATCATAACATTCAATCCGCTGAAGGAACGCGGGCTGGAACGCTTTACCGATCCTCAGAATCCCATCGAGATGACGACGCTCGGGGAGACTGCAATTTCGACCCAATATCATCAGGTCAAGGCGGGCGGCGATCTCGCCGCAATGATGGGGATCGCCAAATATCTGGTTGAATGGGACGATGCCGCGCGCGATGCACGCGAACCGCCGGTGCTCGATCACGACTTCATTGGTCAGCATACGACGGGTTTCCCTGAGCTGGCGGCAGCGATCCGCTCGGCGTCTTGGGAGGATATCGAGCACCAGTCCGGCCTTGCGAAGCGTGATCTCGAAGACGCTGCCCGCGTCTATGCCCGATCGAAGGCCGTTATGATCGTCTATGGCATGGGGCTGACGCAGCATGTCAAAGGCGTCGAGAACGTCCGCATGGTCGTCAATCTGCTGCTCATGCGCGGGAATATCGGCAAGGCCGGCGCCGGCCCCACACCGGTGCGGGGCCACAGCAACGTTCAGGGTCAACGCACAGTCGGCATCACCGAAAAGACCGAACTGGTGCCCGTCGAGAAGCTGGAAGCACAATATGGCTTTACCGCGCCCCGTGCGAAGGGTCTCGACACCGTGGAAAGCTGCCGGGGCGTGATTGACGGGTCGGTAAAGGCGTTTGTGGCACTTGGCGGCAATTTCCTGCGCGCGGTTCCAGAGACCGGCCCGATGGAGGCATCGTGGACGAACCTCGACCTTTCGGTTCAAATTGCCACCAAGCTCAATCGCAACCACCTGTTTCCCGGCAAAGCGACTTATCTGCTGCCCTGTCTCGGCCGCATCGAGGAGGACGTGCAAGCCACGGGGCCGCAGGCCGTTTCGGTCGAGGATTCCACCAGCTGCATCCACGGATCTCGTGGCAAGGCGACACCGGCCAGTCCGCACTTGCTCTCGGAGCCCGCGATCGTCGCGGAGCTTGCCAAGCAGATCCTGCCCCTCAACCCTAAGGTCGACTGGGACGTGTGGGTCGCAGATTATTCGCGCATCCGCGATGCGATCGAGCAGACCTATCCTGAGGTCTTCCAGGACTTCAACGAACGTCTGTTCACGCCGGGTGGATTTTGGAAGGGAAACAAGGCGAGCGAACGGATCTGGCAGACGCCAACGAAGAAGGCCGAATTCCTGGTGCCCAGCGGGCTATCGGCAACCGGGTTCGCAGACTTGCCCGGCCGGTATCGGCTCGTCACCTTGCGATCGAACGATCAGTTCAACACCACGATTTATGGCTATCATGATCGCTTTCGCGGCGTGAAGGGAACGCGCGACGTTCTGTTCATGAATGCGGAAGACATGGCACAGGCCGGGCTCTCCGAGGGACAACACGTTGCGCTCGAGAGCGATGCGGGAGACGGACGGGTTCGCCGGAAGGAGGGCCTGATCGTGACGTGCTACGACATCCCGCGCGGCTGTCTCGGTGCCTATTATCCCGAATGCAACGTGTTGATTCCCGTCGAGCATCACGCTGAGCAGAGCCACGTTCCCGCAGCCAAGTCAGTACCTGTACGGATTGCCTTCTGAACTGCACATCGTTCCTCCTCATGAATTCCTCGGGTGACCGGATTGGACAGAGTGCACGAGATTTACGATCGTCAAACCCGCCTGCTTGGCATCCGCGCACTCAAGATGGCTGCGTCCACCCACGCCTATGTCCGAGGCAATACAGAGCAATTCTATCGATGGCTTGCCGGCTCGAAGCTGGCCGGGAAATTGCCGAAAGTGCCTCCGGTCTGGATCTGCGGCGACTGCCATATCGGCAATCTGGGACCCATTGCGGACTGCGATGGAAATATCGAGATCCAGATCCGTGATCTGGACCAAACGGTGATCAGCAACCCCGCGTTCGATCTAATCCGGCTAGGACTGAGCCTGGCGACGGCTGCGAGAGGTGCGGCGCTCCCCGGCGTCACGACAGCGCAGATGATCGAACAAATGGTCGAGGGTTATGAGCATGCCCTTGGACGGCATGAAGACAGCGAAGATATTGAACCGAACGTCGTCCGCGCGGTGAAACGGCGCGCTCTCGGTCGGCGCTGGAAGCACCTTGCCCAGGAGCGGATCGCAGATGAAAAGCCAGCCATTCCTCTGGGCAAGAAATTCTGGCCGCTGGATCCCGAAGAGCGAAAGACGATCGAGGCGTTGTTCGAAAGCGGGCCAATCCAGGCTTTGGTTCGACAGTTGGATGGTCGTCGGGCGCGAGATCGCGTAACGGTGATCGATGCCGCTTATTGGGTGAAGGGATGCAGCTCGCTCGGCAATCTTCGCTACGCTGTGTTGGTGGCCATTGGCGGGACGAAGCGCAAACCCGAGGAATATGCGTTATTCGACATCAAGGAAGCCGTCCGCTCGGTCGCGCCCACCGCTGCGAAGGTGTGCATGCCGACGGACAACGGCCTGCGTGTGGTGACCGGAGCCGAGGCGCTGGCGCCCAATCTTGGCTCGCGCATGATCGCGGACCATTTGCTCGGCAGGCCGGTTTTTGTCCGCGAATTGCTTCCCCAGGACCTGAAAATCGAGCTAGAGCAATTTTCGAGCAGTGAAGCGAAGAAAGCGGCGCGTCATCTGGCCTATATCGTCGGCCATGCCCATGCCCGCCAAATGAACGTCCAGACCCGAGAGTTCTGGCTGGACGCCCTGACGGAACGGCGCGGCGGCACGATCGAGGCACCGTCCTGGCTCTGGCACTCGGTGGTAGAACAGATTGGGCTCCATGAAGCAGCATATCTAGAGCATTGTCGGAAGTTCGCGTTGTCTGACGCTGCCTGAGCATCTCTTCCTGTCGCTCAGCTGTGCCCGATTGAATGAAACACGGACCGTCCAACACGAAAAAAAGGGCCACATTCCGAAGGAGCGGCCCTGAAGTCTAGGAGAGGATGCCTGAAAGGCACGTCCTTTTTGCACCGCAACATGACACGGCGCAAATGCTCTTTGATCAAAAAGTGTTGCGCCCTGTGCAGTCGACGTCGCGCGGCGGCACAATGCCGAGACCCCGACACCCTCGGCTGACAGAATGCGGTGGGCGACGCCGACCTTGGCTCACGGTTCGCGAACGAACGAGATGCGCGGCCTCCAACGCGGAAATGGCGCCTGGATGCGCAAGACGTTTCTGTCTGCGAACGCTCCCTCTCGGTCCAGGTACGGCAGACCGGACTTTGGCAGATCCCGGCCTCATAGGTCGCTGGCCGCGCCCCAGTGGGTTTCGAAAACGACATCTGGCATGGACGATCCAAACGACTGGTTGGTTAGCGCAACAGTCCCGCTGCGCGCAAAGCATCCTCGATCATGCGCCCGACATTGTGGCCGCGGCCGGTGGGTCGGGCATAATCCGGAGACAATCGACTGGGACGCACGATCCGAAGAGCGGGCACCGGCGGCTCCGGAAGGACGGCCGGTTCGCTTTTAAGGGGCTGCCGCGACTGATCCCCCGCGTCCGACTGCTTGGCCGAATGAGGCTGACCAAGCCCCCACGCGTCCGCGATGCGCCGGGTGGACGAAATCCCGACATTCAACATGAACGGGCCAGCAGCCCCGCACGCCTCGGCACCGCTCGTCGCAAGTGGCGTTCCGTGCCCCATCCCGATCACCATATGCTGCTCGACGGCCACCCGCTCCCCATCTCGCCAGACGCGATGGACAAACCCCGGATGGCGGTGCTCAGACGCGGATTGCCCCGTCAGCCGGTGGACGGCGAGCCATTGGTCGACGATCGCGTCCGCGTTCTTTTTACTGACTGTTCTATCCCCGTCACCGTGCCAGACCGAAATAGCCGGCCAGACGCCGGCGTACGTCGACGCGCCTCGAACCAGCTCTCCCAATTGCTCCGCACCGGGAAGCCCTTTGCCGTTCATCCGCTCCAGCGCCTGCGGCACGCCGCTCGCCGCACCGTAAGGCAAGCCTGCGATGATGGCGCCGCCGGCGAACAGCTCCGGATAAGTAGCCAGCATAACCGAGGCCATCGCCCCGCCGGCTGACAGTCCCGTAATGAACACGCGGCTCGGGTCGACCTGTTGTCCATCCACAAGGCTGCTGATCATCTGGTTGATCGAAAGGGCCTCGCCCTCGTCCCGGCGTATGTCGGCAGGCTGGAACCAGTTGAAGCAAAGATTGGGGTTGTTCGCGCGCTTCTGCTCCGGGAACAGCACCATGAAACCCAATTCGTCCGCCAGGGCGGACCAACCCGCCCCATAATCATAGCCTGCGGCTGTCTGCGTGCATCCATGGAGAACAACGACAAGCGGTAAGGGGCCGGTGACGTCAGCCGGGCGATAGATGCGCCCATGCAGATTGCCAGGGTTCCTCCCAAAGACGGTCATGTCGACCAAGCGATCTTTGACCGCTCGTCGCCCGGTGGGCATTTTTGCGAGTGCTTCGTCGAACGGCAGCATTTGCGTTCTCCGTCTCTTACCAACACCTGCAGCGAACATGCTGCACTGCACAATATGGACCTACCTCTCCCGTCTGCAAGCTTCGGCGATCGCTTTTGGTCGATGGGCCACGGCCAGGGCGCGGCGCGGGTGAGCGATCGTGCTCTCTACTTACCCGCCATCCTCAAAACCGACATGGGACAGCCTGTGCTTGAGGATTCGGGCCCGGCTCTCTGCTGGAGTAGCGCGCCTTCCCGACACGTGACATTGAAGCGAGATGAGGTTCCTGCTTACCGAAAATTGAAGCCAGCGGAGGCACATTGTCGCGCCCCCGCGTTACCTGACCATGTGGCGTTTCATCCTGTCCGCAGCCCTCATGGCAGCGCTGGCCGGCTGTGCGGCTTCGATGCGGCATAAGCGGGACACGTCAGCGCCGGGCGGCGAGCCGTTGCCGGACTGGACGAAACCTCTGCCCTGTAGTCGGGTCGGTAGTCGAATGATCTGCTAGAAATCTATCCTGCGATCGAGGCCAGGCGGCTCGGGCGCAGCGAGCGGGAGGTCCCGTCCGGCGTCTCCGCCATGTCTATCACGCACATCGTCCGAAATTTCGGATGATAGCCGCATGCGACGCCAGCATAGCGCAAGCGATCGGCGAAGATTGCGGATCGATGTCCCCGATCCGGCACACCGTCGTCGACGATGAGTTGTCGAACAACGTCCGCGGCATCGAAGGCCCCGTACGTGATGACTTCGGCGACCAACCTGCCGCCACCCCGACGCGATGTGCGATCAGCCGGCCCTGATCCATTGGAGCCGATATGACCCGTGTGCCCGGAGCGGCCCTGCTCAGCGACGTGATCTGCCGCAGCGGCCGCCAGTATCGAACCCGCCCGAAGTTGTGAGCGGCTCTCTTCTGAATTGAGGAACTCGACCGCCTCGTCGATCGGCACCGTACCCTCCCGAGTCAGGTATTTCACCCGACTTCCTGGCATGGTCACCAGCTTGTTCTTGAAGCGCTTTCGATAGGCTGCGAGGTCGGCGATATAGGCCTGGGGGTTCAACCGGGCATCGTTCAGCGCGGCGAGCACGCGTGTTTCCATCAGGGTCGGCTCATTTGCGACCGGCGCGGCGGGCGCCGAAGTCGTGACGAGGATAGCGCCAAGCACCCCACTCGTTACGCTGACCAGCTGACGAACAGACGCCATGTTTTGCCTCGAGGTTGCACGCAGACGGGAGAGCACGCCTGAGCCTCTTATAAAGCGGGACCATTATCAGGTGCTTAAGCGGATGCTCAGCCGCCCCCTTCGGCCTGACCGCTGGTTCCTACCACTTCGCCCCATTGTTACATCGCTGACGGCGGCTCAGGGAGCCTCGGGGGGCTCTGCCCCGGGGCAGGAGAGATTTGGGGCGTGCTGAGGAAAAGCGCACGACACACGCTGGAGGCGCCGCCCCCTTATTCTCGACGATATTTGCGCCCGTTTCCCGAAGCGCTGCGGGTACGCTCATGCGCTCTGGGCCAACACCAGTCCCGCTGCTACCGTTGCTATTCGGGCCGCCACCACCCCGGACGATTGATGATGGTCGTCACGGTCTGGGACATATTCCACAAGCGCCAGTCCGCAAATGCGTGCCTTTGCGCTTACACCGCGCAGGATCCTGATCATGTCCTCATAGGTCAGGCCGCCTGGCGTCGGCATGTTGACGGCAGGAAGCACAGCGGGATCGATACCGTCACAGTCGATCGAGAGAAACACGTCGGCACCCGGCTCGATGCCGCTCAGAACCGCATCTGGCCCGGCGTCGTGATATTCGTAGCTGGAGATTATTCGGGACCCCCAGCGACGTGCGTCGTCGTGCTGCCAGGATTCGCCCGAACCAAGTCCGCGAATGCCCACCTGAACCATATGCTCGACCCACGGATATTCAGCTGCGCGCCGCATGGTGGATCCATAGCCGAGCGGATTGCCGAGTATCTCGTCGGCCCAATCGACATGTGCATCGACCTGCAGGACGGTGATCTTCCGGCCTTCGAATCCGGCTAAGACAGGAATGGGAACGGAATCGTCACCGCCAAGAACGACAGGGACTGCGCCGGCCTGCAAGATCGTTCGCGTGGCCGACGTGATCCGTTGCCGGTTTCCTTCGGAATCCCATGGATTGGTCGGAACATCACCAATATCAAGACAACCCCGACGATCGTCCTTGTTGGGAAACATCGTCGCGCCAAGGTCAAAATCGAACTGGCCGAGTGAACCCGCAAATCGTCCTGCCGCTTTGCGCAGCGCGGCGGGAGCGTCGGCAGAATGGCTCCGCACGCCCTGTCTGTAAGGCGAGGCCTCCGACGCTCCGAAGACGACCACTTTGGCTTGGGCGAGATCGTCGAGGCGCGCTTCCGCAAAGGACGCAAACATAGTGGGGCTGGGCATCGGATAGTTCTCCCGTGGGCAAGAAATTCCCCACTTCGCAAAAAGATCACCGCGACACGTATCGCTCCGCGAAATCAGGGTTCTCACAGACGACCATTTCGCCCAAACCTCCGAGGCGATCACCTCGCGATCGGTTCCGGCGTCCTGTCACAGGAGATGCGCCATTTGCGCCGGAGAGCAGCCCTCGATGCCCCCGCATCCATTGAAAATCGTGCCGGCTGCGACGGAATTCGCCCGGAGCGGCCGATCGACCGACCTGACACACTCTCTGTCTTCGACGATCATTCGGTACGGCGCCAATTCGAGGATCCTCGGTGCCCCGCCAGAATGCGTGCCCATCGCGCTCGTCGCTCATCCCGATGCTCAGGAACTGGCACTAACCATGCTCGTTCTCACAAGAATCTAAAAACGGACCCGTATCAGGAGGGATCGATGCCCATTCTCCTTTGGCTGCTTGGCGTACCTATTCCGGTTATCCTGCTCCTGCTTCTGCTCTGGCACTGACAGGAGGTCGCATGGCTACCATCATTGACCGCGCTGGTCCGGTCGAACACAGCAACGCGCCATCGGCCTCTGTTGTATCGTGGGGAGCGATATTTGCGGGGACCGCAGTCGCAATCGCGACGACCCTGATCCTTTTCGCGCTGGGATCTGGCCTGGGCTTCGCGACAGCATCTCCTTGGCCCGGAGCAGGGCCTTCTGCGACGAGCTTCGCCATTGGCATCGGCATCTGGATGATTGTGATGCAGTGGCTGTCGTCCGCATTGGGCGGCTACATCACCGGCCGCCTGCGCACGCGTTGGGTTGGGCTGCACACGAGCGAAGTCTTCTTTCGCGACACCGCACATGGCCTGATTGCCTGGGCGGTCGCGACCTTGCTCCTTGTGGCAGTGGCCATGGGAGCGACGGCTTCTGCCGCAGGAAGCGCTTCGTCAGTGAACACCGCAAGCTATGTCGCCGACACCATGCTTCGAACGAACGGGTCTGCTCCCATAAATAACGCTGTCTCGGCCGAACTTGCTCGCATCCTTGGACGCGAAGACGCGCCGACGCAGATCGACAAAGCTTATGTGGTTCAGGTGGTGGCTCGGCAGACCGGAGTTTCCCAATCAGAGGCCACACGTCGGGTCGACGATGCGATCGTCTCCCTTCGAACGACGGCGGACAAGGTGCGCAAACTGTCCTCGACAGTGAGCTTCTTCACGGCATTGTCGATGATAATCGGCGCTTTTATCGCCGCTGCAACCGCAGGATATGCCGGGAAACTGCGGGACGAGGCGGAAGACCGCCTGCAGTCCGGTTGAGCAGGAAAAGTGGGACGTCGGGGCCGCCAGAGCAAGCTTGCCAGGGCACCGACCGGGCGATGGGACAGTTTTGCTGCAAGCATACAGCCTGTCTCCCGTGTGAGGATGTGGGTGGCTAAAAGATCGCTATCAGCGACAGGCCGATGATCATTAGCGCGGCGCCGATGATCCTGCCCCACCCGATCGGATGCATGTCGAAGCCCAACAGGCCGAAATGGTCGAGCAGAAGACCTGTGATCAACTCGGCGGTCACGATCGACGCCATGAACAGGCCTGCCCCGAGCTTGGGTGCCGCAAAAACCGTCCCAAGGACGAAGCCGACTCCCAGAAATCCGCCAGCCCATGCCCACCAGGGTGCGGCCGCCGCTGCGCCTGCGGCCGGAAGTCGTTCCCCGGACGCCAGAACGACCGTGATTGACGTCGCGGCCGTCACGAGCGCGACAAGCGCCGCAGCCCATAATGGCGCATCCAGCGCCTTCTTCAATGTTTGGTTCGCCCCGGACTGAAGAGCGCTGGCGATGCCAGCGCTCAGAGCAATGATGATGAAGATGATCCGCATCGACGCCGAACGCCAGACTATGCGGAGAGGTCCGCTCTATCCTGGATTGCGCGTCAGGCGCCGCACGATCGGCGGGCACCCGACACTATTGGGCACGTCCGACTGCGATCAAAGGTCAACTCCCCCAATTTGTCTCGGCGACCCGGCAGCACCCCCCGGGCGAGATGACTATCCACCCGGTAGGCGCGGTCATCAACGGCGACGCGAAAAAAAGGGCGCATGAGGTTCATCGCGAAAAAATCTAAGATTTTGGCCAAATTTGCGACTGTGACGCGCCCCGATTTGCCCCCTATGTTGCTGCGATTGCTCACAAAATTGCAAGTCGCTCGGAACTAACACATGGTTAATGCGATCTCGCCCCAGAGGTGGGAGTTTCGTATCATGCCGGAACGAGCAATCCGACGACGAGAGATCGAGCGCCTGCGCCGCATGGCCGAAAGATATCGGGAGATGGCGCTTGGCCTTCGCCCGGACGACGCGACCGCGGCGCGATTGGAAGCCCTCGAAGTCGAACGCGTTGCAGCGCGGATCGAAAGCGAGCTCATGGAAGCCGACAGCGGCGTTGCGCCGCCTCGCCTGCGAATTCCTCGTTAGCCGCCCCCCCCCCGGCCAGCCTGGCAATCTCACGAGAGGATTGTGTCGCAACTCTACTACCGCGCTACTCGCGACGTCGGATCACCGAAACTGGAAAATAGATGCCGGAGCCGAAGCATAACTGCTTCGAGCTCACAGACCTGGCGAGCAAATTCAGTACTGCCAGACGTCCACAAACCGATGACGCATGCACGATGTGGGCAAGTCTCCGATGTCTTTCTCGACATCTGTTGAGATGAACCTTTGGCCCCGCGGCCGCGTTTTCACCACACCCAAATCAGAGGATGGTTATGAAAGCTTTCCTGTTCACCGCCGCTGCACTGACCACCATGGCACCTGCATTGTATGCGGCCACCCCCGCTCCCGCCGAATTCGTGGAGACCGCGGGGGCGTCCGATGCATTCGAAATCGATTCCGCCAAGCTGATGACCGGGTCGAAAAACCCGGCCATTGCGAAATTTGCGGCATCGATGGTGACCGCTCATACCAAGAGTACCAAGCTGGTCGTGGCGGCCGCAAAAGCCGACGGACTCGCGCCCAAAACGCCCGCGCTGACGCTCAAGCAGCGCGCCGATATCACGGCCCTCAAGGCCGTGCCTGCCGGCAAGACCAAGGATGATCTGTACGTCAAGCAACAGAAAGCGGCGCACGAGGACGCTTTGGCTCTGATGAAGGCCTATGCGGCCGGTGGTTCTGCCGCCCATCTCAAGGCAGCCGCGGTGGAGATCACGCCGATCGTCCAGATGCACTTGTCTGCGGTCAGCAAAATGTGACGCATTGTTCGCCGGCGGACCTGCCGGGCCGCCGGCGACAAACAGTGCAGTTCCGCCTGCAGCTCGTCAACGTCGCCCGAACGGCTTATCCGGTTGCAAGCATCTTTGCTGGAGAGTGGGAGCGCAATCGACGGCTGCGCGCCGCCGGACCGCGTGTTTCCGGCTTGCGGAACATCAGCCTGTCGTCCGGGTACCAGCTTCCTTGAAGATCATAGCGCCTCAGCGCGCTACCTCTAATACACGCACGACCAATGCGATTAGGGACACGATCGCCAACGACATTTGCGGACCGCGTAATCTTAAAAAGTAAGCGGGCGCATTGCCGCATCGGGCCGCGCGGCGGTCACACGCTATCACCAGCGCAAAGCCAATGATGAGCGTGAACAAAGCGGAGGCAATCGATCCGAGACTGACCAGCGTCAAAGCAGTCAGTGCCGGCAAGACATAGGCGACCACCGAGACGATTTCGGTCTTCGCCCACGCGCCGGGATTCCCGAACCCATAGCCTCGCCTCACACCGGCCACGAAACTCAGGAGGAGTGCCCCCCATATGATGGACATGACGACGAAATAAGCGGGCCATGGCGCCGGAAGCGTCCAGGCTGCTGTAGCGGCTGCTAGAAAAGGTATCATCGAACCATAGCCGAAAAGCAGCGCATCGCGCGGTACGGGGTGGTCCCGGTGGGTGTCGGAGGAGCTCATCGCCTGATCAACGGTTCGCTCTCCATCGTGTTTCCGTACCATCGCGAGATGCGGAATGTACGCCGGATCAGCCCGCTCATGCGCTTCGCGTCTGAAATCCTTTACTGGCCCATATCGTTATAATGTCGAGCTCCGCCACGCCGGACGTACGACCGGCTGGCAGCTGCGGCGCCTCGCTTCCGCTGGCCATGCCAAACGGACACCTTTCCGATTTTTCGGACGCCTTAATGTTCAACCCAACAGGCCGGCGCGCTGCCGCCGCGGAACAACAAGCCGCTGCCACCGCGTGAACCTCAGGAACATCGCGCGGGAGCGCCCGTTGAACGCTGGCACCTGAAACCCCCCGGAGGTCGCATGAGCGATCAAGATCCGATCCACCTGTCAAAGACCGAAGCGCGGGCCGGCTCGACCAACCATGTCACCCGTTACGTTCTTTCGATAGGACTTCTGCTGGTAATCGTCGCCTTCGCGATCATCTTGAAGGTCTGGAGCTGATTGCTCGCGAGCCTCTCATCCGCGGGAAAACTGGTCAGTGCCGTCCTTCGCAATTGCGCGGACGCGCTAGCGCGCGACTGTCTGCTTCATCGTGCATCGCCTGCATGGAAAGGCCGTATTACATCTCGGAAATAGACCGCTTCACCGTGAGTGTTATAATAAGGCCAGTTGGTTGGCGTTGAGGTTTGGCCGTGGATCATGATGCCGGAATGGAACGGGTCATCGCTGCGTTTGACAAGGGCTGGCGGGCCGGCTGTTCCCTGAAGATCGATCCGGCCGATGATTTCGGGAGTTCTGAGCGAGATCTTCACATGTTCTGGCTCGACGGCTTTCATGCCGCACAGTCGCGGATCGACCATGATGATGAGGAAATTTGCGCTCACGGAACGGAGTCCCCGATTTTGCGTCGGGAGGAAGGTGCCGCTGGCACCCACACGCTTACCCATCCCGTCAGTCTCGCGCTTCGCGCTGCCTACAGCGCGGAGGGACACGCGCCGGCTCACACCAGACTCGCCGATCTGCTGACGCGGATCGCGTGACGCCAGCAAACCTGCCACGATCATCTTCGACAGCAATCGACGCGTTTCGCGGGATCGCGCCTACCGCCTGTTTCGACCCGGCACCGTTGATGACGCGGCATGATGCAAAGTTGAAAGCACTGACACATGCAAAAACGCCGCCCCATCAGGGCGGCGCCTTGTTCCATTGCGAGCCTTGTTATTTGGCCCCGGTGCCCGGCTCGGTTGTCTTGGGAGCCTTGCCGTCTTCGACACGCCCCTCGTTGCGCAAATCACGCCCCTCTTGAGCCTTAGCCTTGCTCTCGGGCGATTTGCCATGTTCGAAAGCCTCTTCCTTGACGAAGCCAGCTGCCTCCTTGATCTTGCCATCAACACTCATAACGAGCTCCTCTTATCTAATCATTACTCAACGTGCATGCCCGATGCCTGTTCCCATCCTGTCCTAAAAGATGAAAGGCGTCGGCTTATGCGCCTTGTATTCGGTGGCATAGATCTGCCATCCCATAACGCTCACGGTTGGCTGATATGGTCTCTTGCCTGAATAGGCACAGAGCCGGACGGCCTGAAACCAAATCTGTTCAGCGAGAATCACAGCAGTCTGCGTCAACCTACTCGCGAGATCACGAATTGCTATTCTCTGCGTCGCTCCCAGCCGAAGAAGATTTTGGCATCTCAAACTTCCCGCCTCCACCCGTGCTGTCGCTATCAATGTCTTCTGGCGAGCCTCCACCGCCCGCGCCGGATCCGCTTCCAGTGACATCACCCGCCTCCGTCATCCCCGGTCGCCGGCCGCGATTATCCTCTCCGGCATCCGGACTCTCGGATACGAAACGCTTTTCTTCCGATTGCGGTGGAACCAATTTCGGATTGCCGGGCGCCGCCGTCTTCAACTGCGGGTCTTTCAGATATTCGTTGCTCATATCTGCCTCCATTAGCCGGGTGGATTGCGTGCGGGGTCCGCGCCCCGACGACCAGATTTTGTCATTGAAACTGACGTGCCGGCCGCACCCGGCTCTCTCAAACGCGTCACGTTCCCGATCGTTCTTGTCGGCGGGACCCACCTACGCGATCTCGGTCTGACGACCCGAAACGTGGCCACGATCGTACGGGTGCAAACAGCTATTGGCCGCCCTTAGGACCTCACGCACCGGACCTGCCTCTCCGAGCCATGCTATCGATCGTGCCATGGCCTTCTCGAAATCGGTGGTACCGGCGTGGACGGGAGCAACCGGGAAATGGCGACAGCATAGTCGGCTCGGAACAATGGTCGGCACGACCTCTCACGCTTATCGCGAATGACGAAACATGGTCTCCCAAACAGCAGTTCGGAACCTCCGACACGTCCAATCCTTTGACATCCGGGCAGAAGTAGCGATGTTGCTGTGCGAGCGGGAAAACGCGGTGCATCTGTGCAGCCAAGGAATTGGACGAGACATATGAGCGATAGCAAACAGGATCAAAAAATACGCGAGCGCGCCTATCAGATCTGGGAGGCAGAGGGCCGACCTCACGGTCGGCATGAACAGCATTGGCAGGACGCGCTCCGCGAGATTGCGACCACGGCTGGCGACGCAGTCGCATCGGTAACAAGAAAGGTCCGGCGCGCGGTCAAGAAAGTGGCGGATACGGTCTCCGACGCCAGAGAGACCCCGGCCGCCTCGGTCGCTCCAGCCCCGAAAAAGCAGACGCCGACCGCGAAGGGAACACGTAAGCGACAGCCAAAGGCCTCCCCGGCGGCTGTTGGAACAACAGCGCCGACCGTCCTTGCGTCCAGCAAAGAGAAGACGCAACGCTCGCAGACGAGAAAGCCCAGGGCGTCTACGAAGACGTCCTAGGCTCGCTTCGCCACGAGCGCGCGGAACAGGTTCGCATATTGTTTGGCGGCCACGCTCCAGGAGCTGTCGGTCGCCATTCCATTTCGTTGGAGCTGCGCCCAGTTCTCAGGCTCTTCTGCATGAAGAGACATGGCCCGTTCGAGCGCACCGGCCAGGGCGCCTTGTGATCCGGCCGCAAACTGAAATCCTGTCGCTACCCCCTGCTCAAGAGCGTAAGGATTGGCGTCGATGACAGTATCGGCGAGCCCGCCTACGCGCGAAACAATCGGGACAGCGCCATAGCGAAGCGCATACATTTGCGTAAGACCGCAGGGCTCGAAACGCGATGGCATGACGAAAGCGTCGCAGCCGGCCTCGATCCTGTGCGCCAGGCTTTCGTCATAGCCGATGCGAGCTCCAACGCGGCCCGGATAATGGTCTGCGAGCGCCCCGAAGGCCTTTTCGAGAAGAAGATCGCCGCTTCCCAACAAAGCCAATTGTGCGCCTCGTGCGATCAGATTTGGGAGCACGGCTGCCAGCATATCCATGCCTTTTTGCTCTGTAAGTCTTCCCACGGAGCCGATCAGAAAAGCATTGGGCACTGGATCAAGCCCGAGATCGGATTGCAAGGCACGCTTATTCCCTGCGCGCATGGCCAGATCCGCAGCGGAATAAGGAACGGCAAGATGCGGGTCGCGAGCAGGATCCCAAATGTCGGGATCGATGCCGTTAAGAATACCCGAAACGTCGCTCGAGCGCCCGGCCAACAAACCTTCGAAGCCCATCCCGCCTTCGGGTGTCATGATCTCAGCCGCATAGGATGGCGACACTGTCGTAATCCTATCCGCAAAAACCACGCCCGCTTTCAAAAAACTGATCGAGCCATAATATTCCAACGCGTCGACTGAGAACGCATCTGCCGGCAAGCCGAGCGGCCCCAGTAAATAGGCAGGAAAGATCCCTTGAAACGCGAGATTGTGGATCGTGGTGACAACCGCCGGGCGACGCTCGGGAGGGTCATAGTGCAGGTAGGCGCCAGTCAACGCCGCTTGCCAATCGTGCGCTTGAACGACGTCGACAGCAAGATTGCCGCGTCGTCCTCCGGCAAGGTCGGCAGCGACCCGCGAAAAAGCACCGAACCGCAACGCATTGTCCGGCCAGTCCTTGCCATCCGGCCCAAGGTAAGGATTTCCGTCGCGAGCAAACAGATGCGGGGCGTCGAGGACGAGAAGGTCGAGGCCATAAGCGTGGGCCCGTCGGACCACTGCCGCCCCCCCCATGAGAGCCGGATATTCTGCCACGATCGCGGCTTCGCCCACAGCTGACAAGACTGCAGGGTAACCGGGTATGAAGGTCAGAACCTGCACGCCCTCCGCCGCGAGAGCGGCTGGGAGTGCGCCGGCCACATCGGCAAGGCCGCCGGTTTTTACCAGCGGAAAGACTTCGGATGCGATCGACAGCAGGGACAGCGGCATCAGTCGCGCAGTGCCGCGATCATTTTTTCGGTAATCAAGCAGATCCCATTCTCGGTTCGGCGAAAGCGGCGGGCATCTTCGTCCGGATCCTCGCCCACCACAAGGCCGGCCGGAATCTCAACACGACTATCGACGATGACGTTCGTCAACCTGACGGATCGCCCGACTTTCACACGAGGCATCAGGACCGCGTTCTCGATGGCGGAATAACTGTTCACCCGCACGCCGGTAAACAGAAGCGAGCTTCGGAGCGACGCTCCCGACACGATGCAGTCTCCCGATACCAAAGAAGAGACCGCTTCCCCTCGCCGCCCATCTTCATCGTGCACAAACTTGGCCGGCGCCGTCATCTCCGAATACGTCCATATCGGCCATTCGCGGTCGAACAGATCGAGATCGGGGACAGTCGTCGTTAGGTCGATATTGGCATTGAAGAAGGCATCAAGTGTCCCAACGTCGCGCCAATATGGCTCGGAGTGCGGCCCTGACCGAAGCCCCGATTTGCTCAGGTGATGAGCACGGGCATTACCGTCGTTGACCAGCTTTGGGACGATGTCCTTGCCGAAATCATGGGATGAATTGGGATCGGCCGCATCCTCTCGCAGGATATCGGCCAGAAACGCCGTTTCAAAAACATAGATGCCCATGCTCGCTAAAGCCACGTCGGGGTTGCCCGGCATCGACGGAGGATCTGCAGGTTTTTCGAGAAAATGGAGGATGCGATCTTCCGCGTCGACGTGCATGACGCCAAAACCACTGGCCTCGCTGCGCGGCACCTCGACACAACCCACTGTTACGCTGGCACCGCTGTCGCAATGCTCCTCCAACATAACCCCGTAGTCCTGCTTATAGACATGGTCTCCAGCCAATATAAGAATATACTTCGGAGCATAACTCTCGATGATATCGAGATTTTGATAGACGGCATCAGCCGTTCCTACGTACCAGCTATGCTCGGAGACACGCTGGCTGGCCGGTAATATGTCAAAACTCTCGTTGCGCTCAGGGCGAAAGAAGCTCCACCCGTGCTGCAGATGCCGAATTAAGCTATGGGCTTTGTATTGCGTGGCAACGCCGATACGCGGGATGCCGGAATTGAGCGCGTTGGACAACGCAAAATCTATGATGCGCGTCTTTCCGCCAAAAAAGACCGCGGGCTTCGCGCGTGCATCGGTTAACTCCATCAGGCGGCTGCCTCGGCCACCGGCCAGGACAAGAGCCATCGCCTGACGCGTGATCAGGCCCCGCAACGTCGCACTCGGCGGCATCCAACATCCTTAAAATTCGTTTTTTTCTGAATGACTTTGCGGGCTTCCGGTTCCCTGACAAAATAAGGTGAGCCGCCTTGGCACTTAGAGGGTTATCCGGCGTTCGGAGACAGCAACTGAAAGGGGAATGGGGTGCGGCGGACGAAGTCTCGATCGATCGACTGGCTGCACGATCCTTTTTCCTTTCTCGGCCTTCATGAGGGCGTCGTCCGGACCTTTCAGCCGGGCGCGCTCGGTGTCACTCTGGTCGCGGACGACGACACATTCGAATTGGCGGCGGCGGAGCCGGCTGGCCTTTTCGTCGGCGAATACGCAGGTGCTGCCCCCTATCGTCTTCGCATTCGATGGCCGGGCGACATCCTGACCGAGGCGAGTGATCCTTACGCCTATGGCGCCGTATTGGGCGAACTTGACCTCCACCTGATGCAAGAAGGCGCTCACTGGGATCTGCCGCTGCGCCTGGGGGCCAATCCTTGCACGCACGAAGGCGTGACCGGAACGGCTTTCAGCGTCTGGGCGCCAAATGCCCGCCAAGTTAGCCTGATCGGCGACTTTGTGAGCTGGGACGCCCGGCGGTTGCCGATGCGCCTAAGACATGAAGGCGGCATCTGGGAATTGTTCGTGCCCGGCATCGATGCGGGCACACGCTATAAATTTGCCGTGGTGGGTGCCGACGGCGTGACGCGAGAAAAGGCCGATCCACTCGCTCGCGCGACCGAATGCCCGCCAGCGACGGCTTCAATCGTTGCCCCCTCCCCCGCCTTCGACTGGACCGATACCGAGTGGATGCGCACGCGCGGTGATCGTCAGCATGCCGAGGCACCGATCTCGATCTATGAGGTCCATGCTTCCTCCTGGCGGCGGCCATGGGACGGAGGCGATCACGATTGGGATCAACTCGGCGACCAGCTCATCCCTTATCTGGTCGATATGGGCTTCACTCATGTCGAGCTGATGCCGATCATGGAACATCCCTTTGGCGGGTCATGGGGCTATCAGCCGCTCTCGCAGTTCGCGCCGTCGGCCCGATACGGTTCGGCCAAGCAGTTCGCGCGTTTCGTGGATCGCTGCCATTCTGCCGGGATTGGCGTGATCCTCGACTGGGTTCCCGCACATTTTCCGTCGGACGCTCATGGTCTCGCCATGTTCGACGGCACCGCACTTTACGAGCATCAGGATCCCCGCGAGGGCTACCACCCCGACTGGAATACACTCATCTACAATCTCGGGCGGCGGGAGGTGGCGGGGATGCTGATCGCCTCGGCCTGCTGGTGGCTCGAACACTTTCATATCGATGGACTGCGCGTCGATGCCGTCGCCTCGATGCTGTACCGTGACTACAGCCGAAAAGCGGGTGAATGGGTGCCCAATCGTCAGGGCGGCCGCGAAAATCTTGAAGCGATCGATTTCCTGCGACGCATGAACATGGTGGTGGCCGAGCGAGCGCCGGGCGCTATCACGATCGCCGAGGAATCGACGGCCTTCCCTGGTGTGACGGCCCGCCCGACAGATGGTGGGCTCGGCTTTACCTACAAATGGAATATGGGCTGGATGAACGACACGCTCCGCTATGTGGAGCATGAGGCCGTTCATCGCCGCTGGCACCATAACGACATGACGTTCGGACTTGTTTACGCCTTCTCCGAGCGCTTCATACTGCCGCTCAGCCATGACGAGGTCGTCCACGGCAAGAAGTCGTTGATCGCCAAGATGCCGGGTGACCGCTGGCAGAAGTTCGCGAACCTGCGCGCTTATCTGGCTTTCATGTGGGCGCATCCGGGCAAAAAGCTGATGTTTATGGGTGGTGAGATCGCCCAGTGGGCTGAGTGGAACCATGATGGCCAGCTAGACTGGGAAGCGCTGGTGCAAGCCGATCATGCCGGCGTGCAGGCTTTGGTGCGCGATCTCAATACCCTGTATCGCGCTGAACCTTCTCTTCATCAGGGTGATGCTGATGCGCACGGCTTCGCCTGGGTCGTGGGCGACGACGCCGATAACAGCGTATTCGTTTTCCGCCGGAGCACAGCGCACGGTGACCGGCCACTGCTTTGCGTGATCAACATGACGCCGGTGCCGCGCCACCATTACCGAGTAGGCGTGGATGAACCCGGGCGATGGACCGAAATCTTCAACTCCGACGACGCGCGTTATGCAGGCAGCGGCCTGCCCCATGACACGTCCCTCGTCGCAGCAGGCATCTCAAGCCACGGACGGGGCCATTCCCTGGAACTGGCCCTGCCTCCGCTCTCCACCATCATTTTCGCCCACGAAGGATCCGTCATTTGAGCCGTATCCCCGATCGCCTTGAGAGTGGCGCCCCCTATCCTCTCGGCGCCACGTTCGATGGTCTCGGTGTCAACTTCGCTGTCTTTTCTGCCCACGCAGAAAAGATCGAGCTCTGCCTCTTTGACGAGAATGGCCGGCATGAGGTCGCGCGTCTCGAATTGCCGGAATGGACCGACGAGATCTGGCACGGCTATCTTCCGGATGCGCGGCCCGGTTTACTCTACGGCTTCCGAGCCCACGGCCGCTATTCCCCCGAGGAAGGTCATCGTTTCAATCCTAACAAGCTGCTGCTCGACCCCTATACGCGCCGCACCTTCGGTCACGTGCGCTGGCACGACGCGCTTCACGGCTATCGCGTCAATTCCGGCCGGGCCGACCTGAGCTTCGACCGGCGCGACAGCGCGCCGTACATGCCGAAATCAGTCGTTATCTCCAACGCGTTCGACTGGGACAATGATCGCCGACCGAACACGCCCTGGTCCGAGACGATCATCTATGAGGCTCATGTAAAGGGCCTGACCCAGTTGATGGACGCGGTTCCACAAGCCGAGCGGGGAACCTACCGCGCGCTTAGTCACCCAGCCGTGATCGCGCATCTCCAGCGTCTCGGCATTACCGCGATCGAACTGATGCCGGTTCATGGCTTCGTGCAGGATCGGTTCCTGAAGGAGAAAAACCTCGTCAATTATTGGGGCTACAACACTCTGGCCTTCTTTGCCCCGGAGATGCGGTACATGCACGCCGGACACGCAAACGACCTCCGCCTGGCAGTTCGTCGTCTTCACGCAGCCGGCATCGAGGTCATCCTGGATGTCGTCTACAATCACACGGCCGAAGGCAGCGAACTTGGCCAGACCATGTCGTTCCGCGGCCTTGATAACGCCACCTATTACCGGTTGCAGAAAGACAATCCGCGCTACTGCGTCAACGACACGGGCACCGGCAACACGTTCAATCTCGATCAGCCGCGCGTACTCCAGATGGTCACGGACTCGCTTCGGTACTGGGCCGAAAGCTACCGCATCGACGGCTTCCGCTTCGATCTTGGAGCCACGCTCGGGCGGACCGGCGATGGCGCATTCGACCCTGGCGCCTCGTTTTTTGATGTCTTGCGCCAGGATCCCGTGCTGGGTCGCCTGAAGCTGATCTCAGAGCCTTGGGATATCGGTCCTGGCGGCTATCAACTCGGCAATCACCCGCCGGGATTTGCCGAATGGAACGACAAATTCCGCGACAGCACCCGACGGTTCTGGCGTGGCGATGCCGGCATACGGCCGGAATTTGCAGCGCGTATCTCCGGCTCCGGCGACCTTTTCGATCGCCGCGCCCGCCGCCCGTGGGCTAGCGTGAACTACGTTGCCAGTCACGACGGCCAGACGCTGACAGACATCGTGCAATATGAACAGCGCCACAACGAGGCCAATGGAGAGGATAATCGCGACGGTCATTCAGACAATCTTTCATGCAACTGGGGTCATGAGGGACCGACCGAAGATCCAGAAATCAATGCGGTCCGCGAGCGCGTTCGCCGATCGATGCTCATCACCGTCCTGGGTTCTCTCGGTACACCGATGTTGCTGGCTGGCGACGAATTCGGTCGGACCCAGCACGGCAATAACAATGCTTATGCACAGGACAACGAAATCAGCTGGCTCGACTGGCAACAGGCAGAAAGCGAAGAGGGAAACAGCCTGATACATTTCGTCCGGCGACTGATCCTGATCCGGAAGCATTATCCACTCGTGCGATCCAGCGCGTTTCTTTACGGCGAGGAACTTGCACCCGGCATCAAAAATATCGACTGGTTCGACGAACGCGGTCAGCGCCTCTCACCCGAAGACTGGCAGAATCCTGAGGGCAAGGCGCTCGTCATGCGCCGAGCCTGCCTCGCCGCCGATGGCACATTCGAAGCGATCACCATGCTGATGAATGGCAGCCAGGCGACAATCGAGTTTTCCTTGCCGGAACCGCACGAACATCGCCGCCTGCTGGTCGACAGTTCCGACACTGGGATCGGCGAGCGGGATCTGACGGACAAGACCATCGAGGTTCGCGATCGCACGGCCATTCTGATCTATTCAAGCGGACCGATCGAGGAATGAAATGGGGGGCCGAACCCATCGCGCCGGATCGCACGCGCTTCGCGATCTGGGCCCCCGCGCTAGATCGTCTTACGCTGGAGATAGACGGGCAAACCGAACGCGACATGGCGCGTCTGCCCGACGGCTGGTTCGTGATCGAGGCACAGGTCGGCGCCGGTATCCGGTATCGCTTCCGGCTACCCGACGGACAGATTGTGCCCGATCCCGCCTCGCGCGCCCAGGCCAATGACGTTCATGGCTGGAGCATTGTCACAAGCTCTGCCTATGACTGGAAGCATAAGGGCTGGCGAGGGCGCCCATGGCGTGAAAGCGTCATCCAGGAGGTCCATGTCGGGGCGGCGGGCGGATATGCAGATCTGGCTGCGGGTCTTCCCCACCTCGCCGCGACGGGTTTCACGACACTTGAATTGATGCCTTTGGCGGCGACCGCGGGTGCCCGCAACTGGGGCTATGATGGCGTGCTGCCCTACGCACCGGCGCCGGCCTATGGTACCCCGGACGATCTGCGCGAGTTCATTGACAAAGCTCATGGCTCGGGCCTGAGCGTGCTGCTCGATGTGGTCTACAACCATTTCGGACCGGATGGGAATTACATCTCCCTTTACGCACCCGGCTTCTTCAAGCCCGATGTTCATACGCCGTGGGGCGGCGCGATTGATTTCCAAAAGGAGCCGGTCGCCCGCTTCTTCATCGACAATGCTCTGATGTGGCTGGAGGACTATCGATTTGACGGGCTGCGGCTCGATGCCGTTCACGCGATTGCCGACAATGTTTTTCTGGATCGCCTGTCGAGCGAGATCCGATCGACTTTTCCAGATCGCCACATTCATCTGGTTCTCGAGAATGAAAATAACGACGCTGCAAGGCTGGAGCGCAACTATGACGCGCAGTGGAACGATGACTTTCACAATGTCGTCCATGTTCTGCTGACCGATGAACATCATGGCTATTATGGCGGGTTCGCCGATCAGCCAGCGGAGAAACTGGCGCGGTGCCTGGCAGAAGGTTTCGTGCATCAAGGGCAGCCCGACCAACAGGGCAAGGCACGCGGCACTCCGAGCGGCCATCTGCCGCCGGCCTGTTTCGTCACGTTCCTTCAGAACCACGATCAGGTCGGCAATCGCGCGCTTGGTGAGAGATTGACGGTACTGGCCGCGCCGGAGAAACTGAGAGCGGCCACCGGTCTGCTTTTGCTCTGCCCGCAGATACCTTTGACCTTCATGGGCGATGAGACGGGATCGCGCTCGCCGTTCCTGTTTTTTACCGACTTCCATGACGCCCTGGCCGATGCGGTGCGCGAGGGACGGCGCGGCGAGTTCGCGACATTTCCCGCCTTCGCTGATCCGGATGCCCGCGACCGCATCCCTGATCCCAACGCGCTCGCGACCTTCGAATTGTCCCGTCCCCTGCCCGGCCCGGATGCAGACGAATGGCGAGGTCTCTATGCGCGGCTGCTCAAGATCCGCCGGGACCGGATCGTGCCCCATCTTGATGACGCCCATGCCCTCGGCGCCGAGGCGATCGGCAGGAAGGCGGTACTCGCGCGTTGGCGGCTGGGTCAAATCATCCTGACCGTGGCAATCAATCTGGACGATGTGGCGGTCGCAGCGCCGCCAATCGAAGGCATGTTGCTGGAAATGATCGGCTCCCCGGTCGCAGGAGCAATGCTCGCACCGGCAAGCTGCGGCGCCTGGATCGCGGAATGAGCGACGCTGCCGTCCTCCGTCTGGCAAAGGCTGCCGGCATTCTGGTCGATTGGGAGGATGCGACGGGCGGGGCCCGGCGCGTCTCGATCGGGAATTTGCGTGCGATCCTGTCGGGCCTCGGCTTCGGCTGTGAAAGCGCCGGTCAATGCGACGACAGCATTATCCGGCTTGAGACCGAGGCGTCCGATCATTGTCGGATAATCGACGCCGGAGCGCGGCTCGTCGGCCTTTCAGGTCGGGGTCTGCTCCATTTTGAAGATGGTAGGACCCTGGATCTCGATCTGGATGATGCTCCGGTTGTTACCGAAACGGGATATCACGAGCTGGATTGGGCAGGTGGTGTGCTGCCCGTCATCGTCGCTCCGCAGCGCGGCCAGTCGGTTCCCACCGCAGGCCCGCGCCCCTGGGGCCTGTCCGTCCAGATTTATTCTCTGGTGGGCGACGGAGCGTTCGGAGACTTTCGTGCACTTGCCGACTTCGCCGTCCATGCGACGCGCGTCGGCGCGGACGCGGTCATGCTGAGCCCGGTTCATGCGCTCTTCACCACCGACCCAGGTCGCTATAGCCCTTATTCTCCCTCCAGCCGGTCGTTTCTTAATCCCTGGTATGGAGATCCCGGCGGCGTCCCGCCGCTGCCTTCGACTGGAGACCTCATCGACTGGCCCGCCGCAGTGGCTGCCAAACTCACCGCATTTCGTCAGGCTTATGCGCGCGCCGGCTCGGATCCTGCCTTTCTCGATTATGTTGCTCATGCTGACAACGCTCTGACGCAGCACGCCTTGTTCGATGCGCTCTACGCCCATTTCTTCACCAGTATCGGGGCGCGAGGTTGGCAGGCATGGCCCGCGGAATTTCGCCAGCCGGGTTCTTCCGCCGTCGCGGCCTTTGCCAGAGAACAGGCTGAGGCCATCGACTTTCACATGTTCCTGCAATGGCGCGCCGAAGCAGGGATGGCCGAAGCAGCTCAGGCTGCGGCCGGCATGCGTATTGGCCTCGTCGGCGATATTGCGGTCGGCATTGATGCCGGTGGCAGTCATGCATGGGCACGCGGTGACGAACTTATGCTGGGTATCAGCATCGGCGCCCCGCCCGATGCCTTTCAGGCGGCCGGCCAGAACTGGGGCATCACCAGTTTCTCCCCCGCGGCCCTTCGCGCCAAAGCATATCGTCCTTTTCTCGATCTGTTGCGTGGCGCGATGCGGTACGCTGGTGGTGTACGAATAGATCATGCGCTGGGTTTGCGGCGACTATGGCTCGTGCCGAACGGCGCCTCGCCTTTGGACGGCGCTTATCTCTGCCAGCCCGAAGCCGACCTTTTGCGCCTGATCGCGCTGGAATCCGAGCGCAATGCCACGATCGTCATTGGTGAAGATTTGGGGGTCGTCCCGCCTGGCCTGCGAGAAATGCAGGCGGAACGCGGCCTTCTTGGAATGCGTGTGCTGCCGTTTGAACGCGACAAAGGTGGGGACTTTCGTCCTCCTCGCAACTGGGACGTCGCGTCGGTCGCCATGACGAGCACCCATGACCTGCCGCCTGTCGCCGGCTGGTGGAAGGGTCGGGATATTATGTGGCGGGAAACGCTCGGCGCTGCCGGCGAACGGATCGCGGAGCGTTCGGACCGCGCCTTGGATCGCACGCGCCTCTGGCAAGCCTGTTGCGCCGCGGGCGTCGCCCAGGGCCCTGAACCCGCGGCCGAGACCCCCGCCCCGGCGGTAGACGCGGCAATCGGACTGGTCGCCAAGGCGGCCAGCGCACTCGCGATCGTCCCCATCGAAGACCTTGTCGGTCTCGACGAGGCGCCGAACCTACCCGGCACTGTGAACGAGCATCCCAACTGGCGACGTCGCCTTCCGGCTTCCGCCGAGGCGCTATTCGCACGCCAGGATGTTGCCGGCCGTGTTGCCCGTATCGCCGAGGAAAGGGAAACATGATCCCGCGCGCGACCTATCGCATCCAATTCCATGCGGGCTTCCGCTTCGATCAGGCGGCCGCCCTGAGCGGATATCTGGCGGATCTTGGCATCAGCCACCTGTATGCATCGCCGATCGCCAAAGCGCGCAAGGGCTCGACCCATGGATATGATGTGGTGGACCCCACTGCGATCAATCCCGAGCTTGGCGGGGAAGACGGTTTCCGAGCGATGGCGGCGGCTTTGCGGGCCCGCGGCATCGGGATCATCCTCGATATCGTGCCCAATCACATGGCGGTCGGTGGAGCCGACAATACATGGTGGATGGATGTCCTTGAGAAAGGCTCGGCGAGCGCCTTTGCGCGCTACTTTGACATCAACTGGGCGGCATCTGATCCCGCTCTTCACGGTAAGCTTCTAGCTCCTTTTCTGGGAGTTCCTTATGGCGAAGCACTCACGTCTGGCGCGCTTGCGCTTGCAGACGACAGCAGTGCGATCGTTGTCCACGACACCCACCGATTTCCGATCCGGGCGGAGGATCGTATTGGGGCTGCCTTGGAGTGCGGCACGACTGCGGGCCTGCACGCGCTGCTGGAACGCCAGCATTATCGCCTGGCTTGGTGGCGCACAGCGGCCGACGAGATCAACTGGCGACGATTTTTCGACATCACCGAACTGGCCGGCCTGCGGGTTGAGGATCCTGTCGTCTTCGACACGCTCCACGAATTGCCATTTCGTCTCTTTCGCGAGGGCCTGATCGATGGCGTCCGCGTCGACCACGTCGATGGTCTGGCTGATCCCGCGTCCTATCTCCGCCGCTTGAGTTCAGCCCTGTGCGATGGTCGCTCCAAGCCTGGCTATCTCGTGGTGGAAAAGATCCTCGCGTCGGACGAACGTTTGCCGAAATGCTGGGGCACGGATGGCACCAGTGGCTATGACTTCATGAATGAGGTTTCGGCGCTTCTGCACGATCCGACCGGAGAACCAGCGCTCACAGGCTATTGGTCCCGTCAGACAGGACGGTCGGCCTCGTTCCACGACGAAGAACAGCTCGCGCGCGCAGAAACACTCGAACGCACCTTTCCGGCGCAATTGTCGGCAGTCGTCGCGGCATTTCATCAGATCGCCCGCGCGGACATTCAATGCCGCGATATCAGCGAAGGCATGATCAGACGGGCCTTGCGAGGCCTGCTGCTCAACTTCGACGCGTACCGAACCTATGCGGGGACCTCTCAAGACGGGTGCGAACGGCTGCAGCGAGCCGCGGCCCTCGCCCGGCACACCGCCGCGTCGGGGGAAGCCGAGATGATCGATCTCTTGGTAAACTGGATCCTAGACGCAAAAAGGGGCCCCCTTTTTGCCGATGCAGCGCGTCGCTTTGAACAGCTAAGCGCTCCGCTTGCAGCGAAAGCCATCGAGGATACCGCTTTCTATCGTTACGGACGCCTTTTGTCGCGCAATGACGTCGGATTTGATCCCGCGCGCTTCTCGCAAGATGCAGCGACCTTCGTGGGGCGCGTCACCGGGCGTGCGAAGGATTTCCCATTTGCGATGCTGACGACGGCGACCCACGACCATAAGCGCGGTGAGGATGTGCGTGCTCGTCTCGCAGTTCTCAGCGAGATCCCGAAACAATGGGAAAGCTTTGTCGCGCATATGGAGGAACGCGACCTCGGTCGATCGGTCGATCCCGGCGATCGGCTTATGATCCTCCAGACCATCGTGGGGGCGTTTCCTTATGATCCAGATGAGGTTCATGCACTTTCCGATCGTGTCGCGGCATGGTCACGGAAATCGGTAAGGGAAGCCAAACTCCGGTCCTCATGGACGGCGCCCGACGAGGTATATGAAGAACATTGTGCGACGTATGTCCGAGCGCTCCTGGCTCATGATGGTCCGCGCAACTCTATTCAGACTTTTGTCGCGGGCATCGAGGCAGCAGGAGCCATCAATGGGTTGACACAGACCCTCCTGAAATACGTGCTTCCCGGCGTTCCCGACTGTTATCAAGGATGTGATTACTGGGATCTCAGTCTTGTCGATCCCGATAATCGTCGTCCGGTCGATTACCTAGCGCGTCGTGATGTCGCCAAGTGGGACGATCGCCTTAATCTGGCGGCTCACTGGCGAGACGGGCATATCAAACAGGCTCTCATCTCCGGCCTGGCCGCGCTCCGGCGCGCAGTGCCGGATGTGTTTTCGGCGCCGGCCGAACTGCTTGAAGTTAGAGGTGACCGAAAAGACAATATCATCGCGGTCAGGCGTAGAAGCGGAACTGCAACGCTCTTTGCTCTGGCTCCCTTGCAATGCGCTTCCGGTATCGGCGACGAAAACAACCTGTCCATCTCGTCCGAGTGGTTGGGTGCGACAGAGATTTCCCTGTCCGACGGCAAAGACGAGGACGCGGCTCAATGGGTTCGTGTAGCCCCCCTGTTGCGATCGTCCCCCGTTGCCTTTTTCGTCGATCACCCATGAGCTGCGAGATCCTCGGACCGGTTCAGCGACGCGGTAGCACAATTTTGTTGGAGCCAAGCTCGGTGGTCGAGTGGGATTTGTCATGAACCGAAACGACGTAAATCCTGCCACACAGAACGAGCTTACGGTCCGCGCCCTAGCCGAACAGATTAGTGATGGAACGATGGCACAGACGCTGCGGTTCGGACGTTGTTAAACGTTCGAGAAGGAGCAACCATGCCAGATAAGAAGACCGAGAAACGACCTTTGCGGAACATGATCATTTTTCTCACTGTCGCAGCGGCGATTGCGGTTGCCATCCTGGCCTACACTGCACGTAGCCCGGGCCACCTGAACAGTCCGGCGGAACGGGATGCGGAAAAGGTCAGTCGGCAATAACCGGCAAGGGGCAGCCCCTGGTCTGTCCAACGTCCTGTGCACGAGATCCGATTTGGACAGATATGGCGCTGCGTTCAGATCGACGCATAGGGATGATGCTGCCTGATCACTGCTGCAGCGGCCCTGATCGCCCGATTTTGCGCTGGATTGCCAGCCGGCCAGATGCGCCAGTTTGTGATAACGTTGAACGCGATGGGGCGGACGCGGACCTTCCCAATGGCACGCTGCCATTCGCGCGCGCATCCGCCTGAACCCGCCACGAGGGTCTCGACCAGCAGGGCATGTATCTCGGCGGCAGTAAGCATCGGGAATGATTATACATTTCCAAGATCTGGAAAGCTACTAGATCGTCAGCTCGGGTGATCGTCTCATCCATCCCCCCTATCAGCGCCCGAAGGCCCGTTGACCCGCACGGAGGCTCCCGATGTCGTTCATTCGAGCTGTGCTGCAGCCTCTCTTCAAGCGCGCGAGATGTAGCGGTTAAATCTTTTCTAATGAGCTGTGCTTCTTCGATCGCTCCATCGCCCAAGACCTTTGCGAGCAGCCTCCGTTCGCGTGACACTTCGCTTTCCACCACATTGCGCCGTTCGATCGCGAAGCGCCCGAACGGTATGGGGACGATTTTACTCTATCCTCGCCAGATCACGGATTTGCGGCGTCTCCCTGCAAGAAGCGACTGACAGCGCAGTGTCTGATCTTGACCTCCGTGCCGACGGCCAAGGCGAGCAATCTCAAAAAATCCCATAGGTAATCCGCGTGGAACCGGCCGTTCGGCTCCGAATTGATAGGCATCGCTTTTGGAGACTTCCCATGCCCGCGCGCGCTTATTGGCAAGGCCAGATCCGGCTCGCGCTGGTTTCGATCCCGGTCGAGATCTATTCCGCCACAAGGAGCGGCGCGACCGTCTCGTTCCGCCAGATCCACGAGCCCTCCGGCAAGCGCATTCATTACGAGAAGGTGGTGGACGGGATCGGCCCGGTCGATCCCGAAGAGATCATGAAGGGCTTCGAATATGAGAAGGGCGAGTTTGTCCTGCTCGACGAGAAGGAGATCGAAGGCGTCAAGCTGGAGAGCAAGAAGACGCTGGAGCTGACTCAGTTCGTCGACGCCCACGAGGTCGACGCCATCTATTACGACAAGCCTTATTATGTCGTTCCGGCCGACGATCTGGCCGAGGAAGCGTTCGTCGTGCTGCGCGAGGCGCTCCGCAAGACGCGCAAGGTGGGGCTGGGCCAGCTGGCGCTGCGCGGCCGCGAATATGTGGTGAGCCTGAAGCCGTGCGGGCGTGGGCTGGTGCTGGAGACGCTGCGCTACGCCGACGAGGTGAACAAGGCGGCGAGCTATTTCCGCGACATCCCCGATGTGAAGCCGGACGAGGATCTGCTCGATCTCGCCACGACGCTGATCGAGAAGAAATCGGGCAAGTTCGACGCCTCGGAATTTCACGATCGCTATGTCGATGCGCTGCGCGATCTGATCGCGCGCAAGCGTAAGTCGAAATCGGGCAAGGTCAGCCTCGATACGGACGATGATCGCCCAGCCAAAGGCGGATCGAACGTGATCGATCTGATGGCCGCGCTCAGGAAGTCGCTCGACAAGCCCGCCGCCGGCACGGCCGCGAAGAAGCCCGCGTCCGCCAAATCCGCACCCGCCAAGGCCGCGCCGAAGAAGCCTCCGGTGAAGAAGCCCGCCCCCCGCACCCGCAAGAGCGCATGATGGCGCGCGCCGATCCGCTCGCCGCCTACAATGCCAAGCGCGATTTCAAGCGCACCAAGGAGCCGAAGGGCGCCCCCGCCGATGCGGGCGACGGCCATCTCTTCATCGTCCAGAAGCATGACGCCACCCGCCTACACTGGGATTTCCGGCTGGAGATGGAGGGCGTGCTCAAAAGCTGGGCGGTGACGCGCGGCCCCTCCCCCGATCCCGACGACAAGAGGCTCGCCGTCCGCACCGAGGATCATCCTTTGTCCTATGCCGGCTTCGAGGGCACGATCCCCAAAGGCGAATATGGCGGCGGCACGGTGATGCTGTGGGACGTCGGCACATGGGAACCAGTCGGCGGCAAGGATCCCGCGAAGACGATCGAGAAGGGCCATGTCCACGTCCTGCTCCATGGGCGGCGGATGCAAGGCGAGTGGCTGCTAGTGCGGATGAAGCCCCGGCCGGGCGAGAAACGCGAGAACTGGCTGCTGCGCAAAGTGGCGGATGCCCATGCCGGCGCCTCGGGCGATCTGGTCGAAACCGGGCTCACCTCGGTCGAGAGCGGACGCAGCATGGCCGAGATCGCCCGGGGCGGTGATCCGGTCTGGCATTCCGACACGGCCAAGGCGAAGGCGGACAAGGGCGCCGCCAATGCGCCGGGTAAGGCTCCGCTCAAGGTACCCCGCCCCCGCCGCTCCGCCACCCCGCGCAAGCCCCCCCGCTTCCAGCCGGTCCAGCTCGCCACCCTCACCGATACGGTTCCCGGCGGTAGCGGCTGGATCCACGAGGTGAAGCTCGACGGCTATCGCACCTTGCTGGCCTGCGGCGATGGCGCGGCCAAAGCCTATACGCGCACCGGCCTCGACTGGTCGGATCGCTTCGCCCCGATCGTCGCTGCCGCCGCGACGCTAGCCCCGCAAGGCGCGCTGATCGACGGCGAGGTGATCGCGCTCGACGAGGACGGGCGGCCGAGCTTCTCCGCCCTGCAGGCCGCGTTGCAGGACGGCGGTGACCTCCATTATTTCGCGTTCGACCTCCTGGAGGAAGGCGGCGAGGATCTGCGCGATCTCGGCCAGATCGAGCGCAAGGCGCGTCTCTCCGCGCTGCTGGAGGGTGTCGCGCCCCCGATCCACTATACCGAGCATGTCGAGAAAGGCGGCGAGGCGCTGTTCGATCGGCTGTGCCGAGACGGCTATGAGGGGATCGTCTCCAAGGCGGCCGACGCGGCCTATCGCGGCCGGCGCACGCGCCAGTGGCTCAAGATCAAATGCACGCGCCGGCAGGAGTTCGTGATCCTCGGCTATCTGGAAAGCGGCAAGGCCGGGCGCGACCTGCGATCGCTGCTGGTCGGCGTGCAGGAGAATGGCGCGCTGCGTTATGCCGGCAAGGTCGGCACCGGCTTCGATGCCGCCACCCGTGACAGGCTGCTCGCCCGGCTGAAGCCGCTCGCCCGCAAGACGGCCCCCGCAGACGTGCCCAAGGCGGCCGCGCGCGGCGCGCATTGGGTGGCGCCCAGGCTGGTCGCAGAGGTCGCCTTCGCCGAATTTACGGCGGAGAAGGTGCTGCGCCACGCCAGCTTCTTGGGCCTGCGCGAGGACAAGCCCGCGAACGATGTGACGCTGGAAACTCCCGTCCCCACCAAAAGCGCTGCGAGGGACAACAAACCGTTCGGCATCGCCATCTCGCATCCCGAACGCATCGTCTTTCCCGACAGCGGCGCCACCAAGGGCGATCTCGCCGCTTATTATGCCGCCATCGCCCCGCCGATGCTGCGCTGGCTGGCCGATCGCCCCGTCAGCCTCGTCCGCTGCCCGCAGGGGCGCGGCAAGCATTGCTTCTTCCAGAAGCATGACAGCGGCAGTTTCGGCGGCAAGGTTTCCACCGTCGCGATCCGCGAAAAGAAGGGCGGCGAGGAGGAGTATCTGGTCGTCGACAGTGGCGCGGCGATGCTCACCTGCGTCCAGATGGGCACGATCGAATTTCACGGCTGGGGCGCCCCCGCCAGCGACGTCGAGCATCCCGATCGCATGGTGTTCGATCTCGATCCCGACGAGGGGCTGGATTTCGCCGCCGTGCGCGATGCCGCGCTGCTGCTGCGCGATCATCTCACCGAGCTGGGGCTGCGGAGTTTCGCGATGGCTTCCGGTGGCAAGGGCGTCCATGTGATCGTGCCGCTGGATCGGAAGGCCGGCTGGCCGGAGGTCAAGGATTTCGCCAGCCGCTTTTCGCGCGCGCTGGCGCAGGCGCAGCCGGCGATCTTCACGGCCAACATGCGCAAGGCCGATCGCAAGGGCCGGATCTTCCTCGACTGGCTGCGGAACGAGCGCGGAGCGACGGCGGTGCTGCCTTATTCGGTCAGGGCACGGGAGCGTCCGACGATCGCGGCGCCGATCAGCTGGGAGGAGTTGGCCTCCCTGCAGGATGCGAAACCCTATTCGATCCGCGATGTCGATGTCCTGCTGGAAAGGGCGAAATCGCCCGCTCTGGAAGACTGGCACCGCGCGGAGCAATCGCTGCCGGACCTTTGACGACGCCGTCAGGGCGATCGGTCAGGACGGATGCCGCGAGGCCCCGTCATGTGCCCCGTCGTCCGCAGCCGGATCGCGGCCATGGCGCCTGTCGAGCGACCGCATCGCCGGCGTGACGGTGAGGCCGTGCAGAAGGATCGATATCAGCACGACCAGGCTCAGCAGCGCCCAGAGCCCGCTCTGGTCGCCGGCCTTCATGTGGTTGAGGCCATAAGCGAGATAATAGAATGAGCCGACCCCGCGGATGCCGAAGAAGGCCAGCATCAGCTTCTCGCTGCGATGCGCCTTGAAGCCCAGCAGCCCGATCATCGCGGCGATCGGGCGCACCGCGAACAGGATCAGGATCGCCGCCAGCACCTCCCGCCAGCCGAGCGGCGAAAGCAGCCCGTTCACCAGCGCGCCGCCGAACAGCAGCAGCCCCGCCATCATGGCGATGCGCTCGATCTGCTCGGTAAAGTCGTGCATCTCGCGCTGGAATGCGTGGCTTCGATGCGCGTGCCGGATCGCGAGCGCGGCGACGAACACGCCGAGAAAGCCGTAACAGCCCGCCAGTTCGCAGAGCGCGTAAACGATCAGAGTCGCCGAAATGGCGATCACGCCGTCGCCCGTCTGGGCGAGCTTGCTGTCGGCCGGAATGTGGAAGGTGATCCATCCGAACAGCCATCCGATGATCCAGCCGATCGCGATGCCCGCCGCCGTTTCCCAGATCACGCTGTGCAGTACCCATTCGGTCACCCACGGCCCGCCGCTGGCGGCCGCCGCCGCCAGCGCGATCGCCAGATGCACGAACGGGAAGGCCAGTCCGTCATTCAGCCCGGCCTCGGACGTGAGGCCGAAGCGCACCTCGTCATCCTCGCCCGATGTGGGCGGCCCCACCTGCACCTCGGCCGCCAGCACGGGATCGGTCGGGGCCATCGCGCCGCCGAGCAGCAACGCGAGCGGTAGAGGCAGCCCCAGCAGCCCGACCCCGATGGCGGTGACCGACGCGATCGTCAGCAGCATCGTGGGGCCCAGCAGCCGCCACGTCACCGCCCAACGTTTCCAGCCGAAGATGCGATCGATCTTCAGGCCCGCCCCCACCAGGGCGACCAGCACCACGAACTCGGTGAAATGTTCGACGAACCTGGGATATTCGCCGGGCAGCGGCACCACGGGCGTCGGCGCATATCGTCCGAGCAGCGCGCCGATGGCGATGCAGACGATCGGCAGCGACAGCGGCAGGTTCCTGAGCGCCAGCGGCAGCCAGGCCACGAGGGCGATCAGCAGACCGACGCCGAGCAACGCCAGAATATAGGGTTCGGGTGGCCAGACGAACAATGGGGGCATGCAGGGCAAACCAGCGAGCGCGCCGTGCGTTCATCGGCCCGTCCGATTGCGAGACCGCCGAGGCGAGCGATGTGCGGCTTTGCGCCGTGGGAGCGGCTCGAAAGGGCCCCGCTCAGCCCCCGTCCAGATCGTGGGGGCGTGACTGGTGCACCGCGAACTCCCGTTTCTCCGGGCGGATGTAGATCGAGGTCAGCTCCGGCACGGCCGCCTTCATGCGCGTCTCCATCTCCTCGATCAGCATCTCCGCGCCGCCCATGGAGAGTGAGGAAAACGAGGACGAAATAGACTACGGGGTGGAGATCATTGAGCGCTTAAAATACCGCCCTCGGAAACGCCTTCGCGGTGGGGCGGCTTGATTGTCCTCCGCCCGTCTGTGTCAGTCAACGGCAACACGGCCCCTGCCCGCTGCTTTGGCATTGTACAGGTTGCGATCCGCGCGTGCCATAACGCCAGACAGGTCGTCCCCAGCGTTGGGAACCGCTACTCCCAGGCTCGCAGTCGCCATGGGGACGCCGGGAGACCATACCCTCATTGAATTCAACAAATCCTCGGCGATCCTGGCTGCCCGTTGCACGTCCGCATCGGGAACGATCGCGATAAACTCATCTCCTCCAAGCCTTGCAAGAACTCCGCGTTCGGCTTCGAGCACTTCATTGGCACGCGTGGCAAAGTTTGTGAGCACCTTGTCGCCGGCCGCATGTCCAAAATGATCGTTGATCCGTTTAAAATGGTCGATATCGACCAAGATCACGGCGGCATCGACCTCCGAACGCTCGCCTCGGTAATGCTCTAGCCATGCCCGATTTCGGACACCCGTCAGCGGGTCGCGCAAGGCCTTGTCGCGCAATTTGGCCGTCGCTCGCTCGGCCGGCATTGCCATGAGGGCGATGTTGAGGGCTGCCAGCAGCAGTTGATCAGCGAGCATCGGCAATACGGCGGCCAGATGCAGATGTCCGAGCCCATAATGCCCCGCTACAGCTGCGATGATATAGGTCGGGACATAACCCAACATCGCGATGCCGGCGAAACGCTGCCCCAGCAGCATGTCCTTGCCCCGGGCGAAACTAAGGCAAGAGCCAACCAACGCCTTGGATGTCGCCAGCCCTGCAAGCGCCAGATCCGGAGCGAGACCAACGGGAAGAAGATTGGTGAGGGGATGGAACACCGCCAGCATGGGAACAATGAGCGCGACTGCCATCACGCCCATCTCGTATCCGCGATCATACAAGCTGCGGTGGAATGACCGGACACCTGTCATGATCAGCACGTCCGTGGCAGCCAGCAGACCGAATATGAGGGGCATGAGGACAGAGTGAGGAGCGATCCGCGCGAACAATTCCAAAACGAGGGCGTAAAGCGCCGAACTCGCCGCCCAATGGAGCAGGAAAGATTGCCGTCGACCGACAGCCCAGAAAGCAAAGAACATCGCGGCAAATGCGATGCTGCTGAGCATGCTGCACAGGCGCAGCGTCGCCAGGTCAGGTAACATTCCTATCATCTACTCAATGCCAGGTACGGGTATCATGATAGTGAGGCCGCTATCACCGTCGGTTTGACAAATAGTTCACCGATGAGACCGGGCAAATACCGCCCCGCAAACACGCCCTGTCCTCCCATTACGAGTACGAGCGTGGCTCAACTAGGCATCGAATATTTCAAGCGTTTTTCAGCCCGGAGATTGCAGGGAAATGCCCTTGCAGCCGCGGGACGGCGGCGATTGGGCCTTGGCGGATGACAGTATTTATCCCCCTCGCCGTAGAGCGCGACGCGCAAGCCATTCTTGCCAAACTGAACGACTTGCTTGATGCCAACCGGGAACCACGCGGGCGACCGGATACCGAGACAGGGCAGATCTGGCCATTATCGCGTGTGGGCAAGACGAACGAGTGTGCCATCCTCCTCTTCGACGAGGACATTCGTCTTTCGTCCCAAGAGGCGCTCGGTTCGAGCGGCGATATCAACATTTTCGAGAGCAAGCTGCAGCGTTGCGAAGGTTAGCACCCTGCCGTTCATATCAACCGCCCAGCCGTCAGTCCGTCGCATGATACGATATTCGACATCGGGCACGATCGTCTCTCCGACATTCGCCGATCATTGCCGGCAAACTTAAAAGAAGAACGACTTACGGATTGTAACGATCCCCCCTGACGATCGCATCTTTGCTCCACATTGCGATCTTGTGACGCGAGGATGCGCTTCACCATCAGAGATGGAGGCGAGTTGCGCGAGAACCCAGCGTAAAAGATGGTCCGCGAAGCCCAGTCATCGCCGAGCGATTTTCAGATGCCATCATCGGCCTTGAATGAGCCCCTCACGGGGCAAGGACCACCCCTGCAATTTCGAGTCGAATCGCGCCGATTTTTGGGTCAAGATTCGTGATTTCGGAACGGGTGCGAGTCCTAAATTTCGGTGGGGCCACGATTGGGGCCACGCTGGGGCACACCTCAAGAATAGCGTTCTGTTTCAATGTGATCAGAGACGAATGCGAGTCCTGTAAGCGGCACCATTAGAACCTAAGTGATTGCAGTCACTTAACTGCGATCGCAGGACAACTACCGTCCGCCCCTTCGGCTCGCTGGCCAACAGATGGACAGCGCCCCAACCATACGCAGCTTGGGCGACACGGCGGAATACGCTGGACAGCGCGACCGTTGCGTCAGCAAGATGGCTCGGATCGTACTTGGCGTAGCGCGCCGAAACCGACTTTAGGACGGTGTGCCCGAGCAACGTTTCGATTTGCTCGCCGTCGATGCGATATTCGTTCCTGAGGATCGTTACGACGGTGTATCGGAAGGTCTTCGCCTCAGCCTCGGGTGGGAGGTTCAGGAGGCGCCGGATGTTTCGCCAAGCCGTCTTCCGAGACTTTACGATCACCGCGCCGTCCTTGGCCCACTGATCCAGCATGGGCTTCAATTCAGGAATCGCCGGCACGATCGGGTTGCGTTTCTTCGTTCTGGGCGATCCCTTGACTGTAAAAGGGAAGTAGGTCGGGCCCGTTCAGTCCCTCTTAAAATGGGCTGTTCAGAAGAGGCGACTAAACGCGAACGTGGCGGCGCGCGTGGTCGTCAAAGTTCCAACGAAGGTAAAGCTGCGGAACCTCGACTTTACCGACGCGGAAGCCCTCAAAATACTCGCGGCCACGTTGAAGCCGGCGAGTGCCCGAATGGCTAAAGGGCACATACTTGCCCGACGCTGGATACCTTGGCTGTGTGCCTACACAGGGGCCCGAGTGAACGAAATTAGCCAACTTCGCGGCATAGACATTCAGCAGATTAACGGCATTTGGACGATGCGGATCAGACACATCATCGGTCCGAGACTGATTCTCTCAAGCTTGAACAATTTGCCCATTTGACTCGAGCTCGCCAAGCCGTTGTTCAGAACGTGAAGCTCGCCCTCATCTTTGCGCCGTATTCGCCTAATGCGCCCGAGGTCTGGCCAAAGGCGCCGCCACCCAGCCGGAAGCGTCGCCCGGCGACAATATCGGCTCCGCCCTCGATGCGCAGTGCATCCGTGCCAGTCCGCGCGCCGACGACCGTGAAACCGGGGCCAGCACCAGCAAAGGCGGCATGTTCAATACCGAGCGTATTGCCCCAGATGTGCTGGTAAGACACGGCCAGATGCGGCAACACTGTCGTAAGGCCGATCCGGGCGGTGCCGTCGAGCCGCAAGCCACCCTCTACGACGTCGAGACTGCGCGTCGAGCGGGAGACGACGAGCGCCGCTACCGAACCTGTCTCCGCGAAGGCATTGCGGCGAGTGCGCAGATGCGCATAGCCGACAAACGGGGCGAACGTCACAGCGCCGTGGGTCAGCGCGTACGAAACGTCGCCAAAAAACTGCGTTGTGTTCGCGTGGTATTTCGCATTCTGCATCCCCCCCGCCGCGCCCGCGCTCGCCGTGCGGCGCGTGTCGACGTCATGCCAGCTATAGCTGATGCCGCCGGCGATCGTCAGCGCGTCGCGAACGAAACCCGCATAGGCGGCAACGATCTTGCTATCTATATCGGCATGGCTGGCGCGTCCCTGCACGCCGAGATCGCTCGTCAGCGCGCCTGCGGCGAGGCCGGCTCGCAGTCCCTCCCGTCCGACATCGATGCCCATCATGCCCCCACGTCGATCGGTCCGGGTCGCGGCAACGCCGAGGCGTGATGCGCTTTCGGCCAGGCCGTACATGCCCTCACCCCAGATACTGATGCCGTCGCCGCTGGTTGCGGCATGGCCGCGCACCAGGCGGCCGACTTCCAGCCCTTCGGCGAGCAGGCTTGTCGGAAGGCTGGCGTGAATCTCTCCGGAAAGCGATGTGAACGCCGCCTGTGCCCCCGCCACGCTCTGGCCGAGTACCTGATTGTAGAGCGGATCGCTCAGTCCGCGCGCCTCGATCGCCGCGCCGACGGCTGCCGTATTCGCATCGGTCGCAATGCTGGCGAAGCGGATATCGTTACGCGTCAGCGTCAATGTCACCGCATTGGCGCCGTAGCTCAGCAAGGGGGTGAGGAAGGCGAGACTGCTGGTGACGCTGGAGAAGGTGCCCGAAATGCCCCCTGCGGCGCTGAGGATTACATAGTTGGTGAGGACGCCGTAATTGCCGGCCGTCGGCAGGACCTGGACGGCGCCCGCCAGTGCTGCGGTGCCCGTCGCGGCGATACGATCGGCTTGTCCCGCTGCATTGGCTTCGACTTGATAGATGCCGCCTGCAGCGAAAGCGATGTTGCCAGCGACGGTGAGCGTACCGATCGAGTTGCCGGGTGCGATGATGCCCCCTGCTCCCACCGTCACCGATCCGACCGTGCCGTTGCCGCCGAGCGTCCCGCCGCCGGCAACGGTCGCCGCCGAGACGATGCTGCCGTTCACGGAGAGTGTTCCGCCCGAAACAGTGGTCGGTCCGGTATAGCTGTTGACGCCGGATAGTATCAGCCGCCCGCCGCCCGCCTTCGCGAAGGATCCGTCCCCGGTGATGCTGCCCGCGAACGTCGAGGTCGTGGCCTGGTTCACGGTGAGCGAGCCGCCGGCAATGTTCACGACCGCTGCACCGCTGCCGCCCGCAAGCTCGGCGACGATCTGGCGCGTGCCGGACAGATCCAGCCGGCCGTTTCCACGCACGTCGAGTTCGGTACTCGGCGCCACCAGGCCGGCCAGCCTGATCGATCCGCCCAGGATGTTGGTGGTTCCGGTAAAGGTGTAGCCGTCGCCGAAGGTCAGCGTGCCGGCGCCCAGCTTGGTGATCGTCCCGGTTCCGCTCAGCCCTCCGGTCATGGTGTAATCATCGGACCGATTGACGACGAGCATACCGTTATCGACGAGGTTGCCCGTGAAGCTGCCCACGGTTCCGCCCGTGCCAATCTGCAACGTGCCGGTGGTTCCTGTTACCAGCGTGCCATCCTGCGTCCCGGTGAGGATCGCGGTGGTGCCGCCATCTATCGTCGTGATGCCGGTCGTCCGGATGCTGTTCGTTCCATCCAGCATCGCCTTGCCCGCGCCGGTCAGCAGCACGTTGCCGCTGCCGGTCACGACACTCGCACCGAAGGTGGATCCCGCAGACGTCGCATCGCTGCGGACGACGAGCGTGCCGTTGTCGACGATCGAGCCCGCGCTGATCGCAAGGCCGGTCGCGCCGTTGCGATCGTCCAGGGTCGCGCCTCCTGCGATCGTTATCCTGTTGAACGTGCTGGCGGCGGTCCCGGTCCAGTAACCGCTTTGCACGGAGAGCGAGCCGAAGCCGGAAAAAGCGGCGACTGTCTGGTCGCTCGTCGCGATCGCCGTGGTGCCCGCAAGTATAGCGGAATCGGCACGGTCGCCGGCCACGATCGCGCCTGTGACGGTGGATCCGGTACGCAGCGTTACTGTGTTGTTGGCTGACGTGAATTGAACCGCAACGCCGCCGGTGCCCACGATCGTGCCGCTATTATCGAGATGTGTCCCACCATTGGCGATGATCGCTGCGCCTGACGTGCCCGTGATCGAGCCGGCGTTGGTGAGGGTATTGTTGGTCCCTCTGGCAAGCACGGCACTGGTCCCGGTGATAATGCCACCCGCGCGGTTGTCGAACATGAGGGTGTCGCTCGCGGTCACCGCAACATCATTCTTGCTCGTAACAATGCCCGAATTGGTAAGAGCAGGCTTAAGCTGCGAGTTTCCCAGGTAGATGCCACTCAAGAGAGCGATCGCCGTGCGGTCCGTCGTGATCGAGCCGCTATTGACCACCTGCGTGACCGAGCCGACGCCGCCCGACGCTGGCGCGTCGCTTGCCTGACGGACCGTTCCGCTGTTCACGAACATGTTGGCATTTGCCACGGCCGCGCCGCCATGCAGGATGATCGTGCCGGAATTTGTGACGACGTTCCAGCCGCGGATCGCCGTCATTCCAGCGATGCCGGTATCGATCGTCCCCGCATTCTCGAAATTGGAAGTGACGGCTGGCGCGGCATACCCCAGCGCGGTCGGCCCCATGACTACGGCAAGAGCGGATGTCTGTCCGGAGGCCGGTGCCGTGAAGGTCAGATTGCCCCTGCTCGTCACGATCAGGTTGTTGCCCTGCACATCATCGCCGAGCCCCGAATAGTTGGGTAGACTCGTAACTGTGGCATCGAGCAGCGCACGACTGCTGCCCGTCAGGTCGGCATTGATGGTGATGCTGCCGGTGCCCGAAAGCGTGATGGGCGTGGTGACGGTGTTGCTGGCACCAAGCTGCAGCGTCGCGCCATTTGCGACTTCGTAGCCGACTCCCTCGAACCCGGCCCGGGGCGTGATCTGCGTCTGCGCGTTGACGGCGGTTCGGTATCGAAACGTATCGAAGCCGCCACCGCCGTCGATCGTGCCGGTGACACCGACCGCTGCCCGCGCAAGATCGGTGACGAACGTATCGTTGCCGCCGCCAAACGTCACGTTGCCGTTCACCACACCGCCGCGATCGATGAAGATGCTCTGCGCACCTGTCGAGGAACCGACCGTTCCCAGGTTCACGTTGCCGTTGATCGTCCCGGCGTTGGCGACATAGCTGCCGAAGAAGCTGTCGCCCTGGATGGCAGCCTGGCTGCCGGAGATTACGCCTCCCGACCGATTGTCGAGCGTCGTGCCCGTCAGGGCGACCCCGGTCCCGGCACTTGCGGAGATCGTCCCGCTGTTCACTATGACGATACTGCTGGCGGACCAGCCAGTCGTCACGCCCTGCACGGTGCCGCTGTTTGTGGACGTCAGCCCACGCACCACGCCACCGCCCAGATCGTTGCTCACCGCAACCCCCGCGGTGGATTGCACCAGCCCCGTATTCTCGAAGCGGCCACTTACAGTAACGCCGGTCGCCGATCCCGTAATGGATCCGCTGTTCGATGTGAACGTATTTGAGGTCGCGTTCGTGACGGACAAACCGACACCGTTCAGCCCGGTGATCGTACCCGTATTAGTGACCGTTCCCGCACTTTGCACGCTGACGGCTGCGCTGTACGACGTCGGCAATGTCGCGATAATCGTCCGGTCGTTCACGAAATTGAGCGTCTCGAGACCCCGATTCTCCTGCACATAGCTCGGACTGATTGCCGGGCCTGTCGTCGTCATGTCCGTGCCGACGATGACTGTGCCGGTGCCGCGCACATAATATCCGCCGGATGGCGGCGGTGCGGACAAGGTCAGCTTGGCGCCATTCGTGACATCCAGCTGGAGTATCTCGAAATTGGTAGGCAGAGTTGTGTCGGTAATCGTCCGGTCGGTCGCGACGATCAGTTCCAGCAGGTCCGTCCCGCCGCCGCCGTTGATCGGGCCGGAAACGTTGCCCACCAGTGATGAGGTTCCGATCGTGGCGATCAGCCTGTCGTTGCCGTTGCCGAAGGTGATCGCTCCGTTGATCACGCCGGCGGTGGTGTCGATCCGGTTCGGAAATGCCCCAGTGGCAACGATACCGCCGTTGATTGTCCCCGCGTTGGTCAGGGTCAGTTGAAAGCTGTCGCTGATCGCGGTCGGCCCCGCCGAACTGATCACGCCTCCCGCCGCATTCACGACGTTCAGCGACTGATCGTGGCCGTCGATTGCCAGCCCGGTGCCGCTGTTGGCGATCGTTCCGCTGTTGGTGAACAATTGCGGTGGCGAGAACGGATAGTCGATCGTCGCGGCGGTCGAGCGGGACAGGATCGAACCCGAATTGCTCAGCGAAGCCGGAAATATGATTGCCCCAGCGGATGAGGGGAAGGTCAGGGCGCTGCCCGCGCCGCCGTCAATCGTGCCCGCATTGGTTAGCCGACCGACCACGGTATTGATCGCGCCATTTACACCGATGATGCTTGCGCCCGCAGCATTTGTGAGGGCGACCAGGCCGATCCGTGTCGGGTCGCCTTGCGTCGCCATCGCGGCCCCGGCCGAAGACGAGATGCTGCCGTTGTTCGTAAGCGTAACGACCGTTGCGCCAGATGTAGAGGACGCGAGTGAGATTGCGGCATCCCGGCTCACGCCGTTCGCTACCGATGCGCCGCTCCCGACAACGACGGTCGCCGGAACGCTGATGACGATGCCGTCTGTGTCCGCACCGCTGCACGTCACTGTGGCATTGGCGGAGACGGGATCCGGAACGCATTGGCTGGCAGCCGGCATCGCTAGTGCAGTGGCGATGGCTAATATGCTGGGGTAAAGACAAACAGCGGACGTCGATCTCAAAGAAATTCGGTAACCTGCGATACCCATCTATGCCCCCATCCGGTGCTACGTAGATCGTAGCCCGGCAGCGCACCTTTCCCTTCGATGAACCAGATTGGCAAGCCCGGCGGCCCGATTACGAGCGCCGAACGGGGTGTCGAACGATCTTCAAGTTGGTCGCTTCGGAATGCCGCTGACGATCCCATGGCTCATATAGGACAGCCCTTCACGCCTATGGATCGGCAACTGGTCCGTAATTTCCCGCTCGACTACTCCCACAGAGGCTCCGATGGATGATGTCGATGACGCCGTCTGCGATAGTAGCTTCCGTCCGTAGAACCACTTTGCGTTTCTGCGGTTGACCCTCCCCTTTTTATCGCAGGTATAGCGCAGGTCGATTTTCGGGAGGCTAGCGCTTTGGAAACCCAATCGCGGTCGCGACGTTCTCCAGCGGTGTAACGACCCAGCGTGGGCCGACTGACGACAGGGAACGACGTGGCAGATTTTGATAAGGTCGATCTTACCAACTGCGATCGTGAACCCATCCATCTCCTCGGGGCCATCCAGCCGGCCGGTTATCTGATCGCAGTCACCCGCGACTGGCTGATCGCGCGCGTCTCCAAAAACATCCGCAATCTGCTGGGCTTCGATCCGGAGGACCTGATCGGCTCGCCGCTCGCGGACTACGTGCCGGCCAAGCTGCTGCACGATCTCAGGAACCGGCTCTCATACCTGTCGGAACCCGACATGGTGGAACGGTTGTTCGGGCGACAGATCGGCACGTCCGGCCAGCCTTACGATGTCGCAATCCACTATTCCGGTGGTCAGATCGTGATCGAGGCCGAAGCCGGAGCGCCCGGCGACGAAGGCTCGATTTCCGTTCGGGCGATGATGTCGCGGCTCGATCGCGCCAAGGATCTTCCGTCTTTCTATCGTGAAGGTGCCCGTCAGGTGCGCTCGCTGCTCGGTTACGACCGGGTGATGGTCTATAAGTTCGCAGCCAGTGGAGACGGCGAAGTCGTCGCCGAAGCCTGCAAGACCGGAATCGGCAGCTTCATGGGGCTGCACTATCCGGCCAGCGACATACCCCGGCAGGCACGCGCACTCTACAAGCGGAACCTTGTGAGGGTGATCCGGGATGTGGCGTCGGAGCCCATCGCGATCGTCCCGCAGATCGACGCCGCCGGCCATCAACTCGATCTCTCGCTCTCGATCCTGAGATCCGTTTCGCCGATCCATATCGAGTATCTCAAGAACATGGGCGTCGCCGCGTCGCTGTCCATTTCGATCATCGTTGATGGCGAATTGTGGGGGCTGTTCGCCTGCCATAACTATTCGCCACGATCGCCCACCTTCGAGCGCCGCTCGGTATGCGAGCAGTTCGCGGAGATGTTTTCGATGCGCCTCGAAAGTCGCGAGCGCCGTCAGATCGTCGATTACGAGCGCCGCGCGCGCGATATTTCCGATCAGCTTCTGGGCGCGGTCGCTTCGGACGAAACCCTGCTCAACGATCCCGACTGGCTGGGAGACATCCTCACAGGCGCGATCCCGGCGACCGGCGTGGGCGTATGGATCAACGGCAATTACGCCTTCTCCGGGGTTACGCCGCCGACCGAGGATTTCCGAAGGATCGTCCGTGCACTCAACGGGCTGGCTGCGGGCCGGGTATTCACGACCGATCATATCGGCGGGCTGATCGAAGACGCGGGTCGCTTCGCCGATAAGGCGGCAGGGATGCTGGCTATCCCGATTTCCCGCTCGCCGCGCGATTACGTGATCCTGTTCCGGGCCGAGATCAAGCAATCGGTGCGCTGGGCGGGCGATCCCCACAAAACTCTCGAATACGGCCCTAACGGGCCCCGGTTGACGCCGCGCGAGAGCTTCGCGGAATGGCAGGAGAACGTCACCGGTCGAGCGGAGCCGTTCACCATGTCCGAGATCCGGGTGGCGGAAACGCTCAGAGCGACCTTGATCGAAGTGGTGCTCCGGTTGGCTGACGAAGCTGCGGCCGAGCGACGCCAATCGACGGCGCGGCAGGAGATGCTGATCGCGGAACTGAACCATCGCGTCCGCAATATTCTCGGTGTCATTCGTGGCCTGATCCGCCAGTCGCAGCCGGATAGTCCCGAGGTGAAGGATTTCGTGAGGCTCGTCGACGGCCGCATCCATGCCCTCGCCCGCGCCCACAACCAGATCACTGACGATCATTGGGGCCCGGCCCCCCTGCAGGCGCTGATCGATGCCGAGGCGGCGGCATTCGCAGCATCGCGAGAGAGCGCGATCATATCGAGGGGCGATCCGGTCCTGCTGAACCCGCAGGCTTATTCCTCGATGGCACTTGTGATCCACGAGCTGGTCACGAACTCGACGAAATATGGCAGTCTTTCCGGCGATGGCGAGGTCCATATCGATTGGTCGCGCGCATCGAATGGCGATCTCATCATCACATGGCAGGAGGTCGGGGGCCCTCCGGTCACGCCGCCAAAGCGGAAGGGTTTCGGCACCACGATCGTCAACCGCTCCGTGCCCTATGATCTGGGGGGAAAGGCGAAGATCGATTACGCCGTCGATGGCGTTCGGGCGGAGTTCTGCATCCCCTCGCGGCACGTATCCGAGCCCAAAACCTTCACCGGCCCCGAAATCCGCATGTCTCGCCCCGGCGTCTCCAGCCAGCAAGTGATCGATCCCTCCCATTTCGGACGGAAGTCGGTCTTGCTCGTCGAGGATAGCCTCATCATCGCTCTGGACGCCGAGGACATTCTGGAGCGGTTCGGTGCCTCGGTGATCACCGCTTCGACCCCGGAGGCGGCACACGCGATCCTCGACCAGCAGCGTGTCGATTACGCGATCCTGGACATCAACCTTGGCGACCAGACGAGCTTCGGAGTGGCCGATCGCCTGAAGGAGCTCGGGACGCCCTATTTCTTCGCGTCGGGCTATGGCGAGCAGGCCAATCTGCCGATGGATCACCGATCGACCAGCGTCGTGCAGAAGCCCTACACGACACATAATCTCGCACGCGGTATTGACGAGATGTTCCCCTGATCGATCCCGGCCGCCACTTGGATTGAGACGCACGTTGGCGACGTCGCCGCCCCGCGCCGCGGTACGGCACCGGTTCGATTCAGCGGCCCGTTTACCGGGGCATCATCCGTTTCTCTCGAGGAGGGGCCTTATGATCGCCGAGAAATCCAAGGCGCCATCGTTGCTGGCGACGAACGCCTCGTAGATCTCCGCCGCGCGCGCGCCGACGGGAATGTCCGCATGGGCGGAGGCCGCCGCCTCCTTCGCCAGCCGCAGATCCTTGAGCATCAGCGCCGCCGCGAACCCGCCCTGATACTCCCGATCGGCCGGGGTGACGGGCCCCACGCCGCGAACCGGGCAATAGCTGGTGATCGACCAGCTCTGGCCCGAGCTGACCGACGCGATGTCGTAAAAGGCCTGCGCATCGAGCCCCAGCTTCTCCGCCAGCGCGAAGGCTTCGCACGTGACCGCCATTGTCGCGCCGAGGATCATGTTGTTGCAGACCTTGGCGGCCTGCCCCGCCCCGCTCGCACCGGCATGGATGACGGCCTTGCCCATGCTCGACAGGAAAGCCCCCGCGCGGCGGAAGCCCTCGTCGTTGCCGCCGACCATGAACGTCAGCGTGCTGGCCGCCGCGGCCGCGATCCCGCCGGACACCGGCGCATCCACCGCAACGAGCCCCTGCGCTTCGGCGGCGATAGCCACGCGCTTCGCGGTATCGACGTCGATGGTGGAGCAATCGATCAGCAGCGCGCCCGGCGATGCCACGCCGAAGACGCTGTCCCGATAGGTCTGTTCGACATGCCGGCCGGCCGGCAACATCGTCACGATCGCATCGGCGCCGGCCACGGCCGAAGCCGCGTCGGCGCAAGGCGTGCAGCCGGCGTCCCGTGCGCGCTCCAGCGCATCGGCCGAGAGATCGAACGCGCGTACCTCGTGTCCCGCCTTGGCGAGGTTGGCGGCCATGCCGCCCCCCATATTGCCGAGCCCGATGAAAGCGACTGTCGCCATGAGATCCTCCGTGTTTTTATGATGTGGGCCGACGCTCAGCGGCTGGTCGGCACGGCGCAGCGCCGGCCCGGATCCGCATCACAAGCGGCGAAGGTGGCGGTGAAGTCCGGCAGTACCTGAGCGTTCAACGCATTGGCCGCCTGCGACCGGTCGAGCGAGACCAACGTCACGGCGTCGCGCTGCTCGACGAGGATGGTTTCGTAGCTCATGGCATCTCCCAGGCGGCTTCAGGCGGGTGTCCAGGCCTCGCCGACGGGCAAAGGTGCGAAGATCCCGGCGATCAGCGCCTCGTCCACCTGCTCCGCCGTCGGCGGATCCCAGCGGGGCGCATTGTCCTTGTCCACGATCAGCGCGCGCACGCCCTCCACGAAATCGTGGCGCTGCACGACGCGCGACGCGACCGCATATTCCTGCCGCATCTCCGATGCGAAGTCCGGCATGGCCGCGCCCTCGCGCAGAAGTCGCAGGCTGACCTTCATCGCCTGGGGCGATTTGGCGGCGAGCACGGCACGCTGCGCCGTCGCCCAGTCGCCACCATCCGCCTCCAGCGCGGCCAGCACCGCTTCCAGATCGTCGGCGGCGAACAGGCGGTCGATCGGCTCGCGCAGCGCGAGGATGGCGGCTTGCGGCGCGGGCACGGAATGCGCCACCAGCGCCACCTCGATCGCGCCCGGATCGGCGATGATCCGCGCCTTCACCGGGTCGAGCGCCGCCGCCGGCAGATAATGGGTCGCCAGCCCCAGCGCGACACAGTCGGCTCCGTCGATCCGCGCGCCGGTCAACGCCAGATACTGGCCGATCCGTCCCGGCAGCCGCGAGAGATACCAGCCGCCGCCGACATCCGGAAACAGGCCGATGCCGGTCTCCGGCATGGCATAGCGCGTCTGCTCGGTCGCGACGCGATAGGCGGCCGGCTGGCTGATGCCGACGCCGCCGCCCATCGTGATCCCGTCCATGAACGCCACGATCGGCTTGTCATAGGTGAACAGTCGATGGTTCAGCCGATATTCGACATGGAAGAAGTCCCGCGCGGCCCGGCCATCGCCGGCGCCGCTTTCGGCCAGCGCGCGAATGTCGCCCCCCGCGCAGAAGCCGCGACCTTCGGCGTGATCGATCATCACGGCCTCGATCGCCGGATCCACGGCCCACGCATCGAGCGCGGCGAGCATGGCCTCGCACATCCCCGTGTTCAGCGCATGGATCGCCTTGGGGCGATTGAGCCGGACGCGTCCGACCCGGCCCACAACCTCGATCAGGACGTCGCTCATGGGCGGACCAGATCCCGGCCGACGATCATCTGCATGACTTCATTGGTCCCTTCGAGGATGCGGTGGACGCGCAGATCGCGGAGCAATTTCTCGATCGGATAATCCTTCAGATAGCCGTAGCCACCGAACATCTGCAGCGCCCGATCGACGACGGACCAGCCGGTTTCGGTCGCCAGCTTCTTGGCCATCGCCGCGAATTTGGTCTTGTCGGGCGCATTCTCCGTGACCTTCACCGCGGCTGCGTAGAGGAGAATCCGCGCGGCCTGCAGATCGATCTCCATGTCCGCGAGCTTGAATTGCGTCGCCTGGAATTCGGCGATGCTCCGGCCGAACTGCTTGCGATCCTTCGTATAGGCGATCGCTTCGTCCAGCGCGCGCTGCGCGCCCCCCAGCGAACAGGCTCCTATATTGAGACGCCCGCCGTCCAGCCCGGTCATCGCGATGCGGAAGCCTTCCCCTTCCCCGCCGATCCGGTTCTCGACCGGCACCCGCACCCCGTCGAGGATCAGTTGCGCGGTCGGTTGCGAATTCCAGCCGAGCTTGCGCTCCTGCGCTCCGAACGAGACGCCCGGCATATCCTTCTCGATCGCGAGACAGGTGATCCCCTTCGGGCCGTCTTCGCCGGTGCGGACCATCGTGACGTACAGCTCATTCTCGCCGCCGCCCGAGATGAACTGCTTGGATCCCGTCACGACATAATGGTCGCCGTCGAGGACCGCCTTCGTCTTGAGCGCGGCGGCGTCGGATCCGGAAGAGGGTTCGGTCAGGCAATAGCTGGCGAGCATCTCGCAGGCCACGAGCCTTGGGAGATATGCGTCCTTTACCGCCTGGGTGCCGAAGCGATCGATCATCCACGCGCCCATATTGTGGATCGAGATGAAGGCGCTGGTGGAAGGACAGCCATAGGCCATCGCTTCCATGATGAGGGCCGCCTCCAGCCGTCCGAGCCCGACCCCGCCCGATTCCTCGGACACGTAGATGCCGCCAAAGCCGAGATCGGCCGACGCCTTCACCACCTCGCGCGGGAAATGGTGTGTCTCGTCCCATTCCGCCGCGAACGGCGTGATGGCCTCCGCGGTGAAACGGCGCGCCATCTCCTGAATGGCGCTCTGATCCTCGGTCAGATCGAACTGGCTCATGATCGATACCCTGCCTTCGTCTTCGTCACCCCATCGTCGGGATGATGAACGCGCTTTCGCCGGTTCCGCCGCCATCGGGCCAGCGTTGCGTGATCGTCTTCACCTTGGTGAAGAATTTCACGCCCTCCATGCCGTGCTGGTTGGTGTCGCCGAACGCCGAACGCTTCCATCCGCCGAACGTGTGATAGGCCACGGGCACCGGGATCGGCACGTTGATGCCGACCATGCCGACATTCACGCGCGCGGCGAATTCGCGCGCGGCGTGGCCATTGCGCGTGAAGATGGCGACGCCATTGCCATATGGATGCTCGCTCGGCAGCCGAACCGCATCCTCGAAGCTCTCGGCGCGGACGATCTGCAGCACCGGCCCGAATATCTCTTCCTGATAGGTCCGCATCGCGGGCGTGACCTTGTCGAACAGGGTGGGCCCGACGAAGAAGCCCTCCTCGTGGCCCTGCAGCGTGAAGCCACGCCCGTCGATGACGAGTTCGGCGCCCTCATCGACGCCCATCTGGATGTAATTCTCGATCTTCGCCTTGTGCGCGGCGGTCACGACCGGGCCATAATGCGCCTCGGGATCGGTGGAGACGCCGACGCGCAGCGCGGCGATCGCCGGGATCAGCTTCTCGCGCAGGGCGACGGCCGTCTTCTCGCCCACCGGCACCACCACCGGCAGCGCCATGCAGCGTTCGCCGGCCGAGCCGAAGGCGGCACCCGAAAGATCCGCGACCACCTGATCCAGATCCGCATCGGGCATCACGATCCCGTGATTCTTGGCGCCGCCCATCGCCTGCACGCGCTTCCCGGCAGCGACACCGCGCTGATAGACATAGTGCGCGATATCGGACGATCCGACGAAGCTGACCGCCTTGATCTCGGGATGGTCGAGGATCGCGTCCACCATCTCCTTGTCGCCGTGGACGACCTGCAGGATGCCCTCGGGCGCGCCGGCCTCCAGCATCAGTTCGGCCAGACGCACCGGGACGGAAGGATCACGCTCGGACGGCTTGAGGATGAAGGCGTTGCCGACCGCGATGGCGATGCCGAACATCCACATCGGGATCATGCCCGGAAAGTTGAACGGAGTGATGCCGGAGACGATGCCGAGCGGCTGGCGCATCGAATAGACATCGATGCCCGGCCCCGCCCCCTGCGTATATTCGCCCTTCAGCACATGCGGGATGCCGCAGGCGAACTCGATCACCTCGAGCCCGCGCTGGATGTCGCCCTTGGCATCCGCGACGACCTTGCCATGCTCGGACGAGAGCAGCAGCGCCAGCTCGTCCATGTTCTTCTCGATGAGCTGCTTGAAATTGAACATCACGCGGGCGCGACGCTGCGGGTTGGTCGCCGCCCAGCCCGGCTGAGCCTTGAGCGCGGCACCGACCGCCCGTTCGAGATCGGATGCCCCGCCGAGTGCGACGCGCGCCTGCACCTTGCCGGTATTGGGATCGAATACATCGGAAAAGCGAAACGCGCTTTCCCCGCTCGGGCTGGCGATAAGGTGATCGATCTGGCGCATGTCTTCGCTCTCCTCACATCCGGAGGTGGCAGCAGTGCGGGGCGTGCGCAACTGCTGGACACGCAGTCACTGACTGCATTATTGCAGCTTCATGCAATGGGACGACCTGCGGGTTTTGTTGGCGGTCGCCCGGCACGGTCTCATCGCGAAGGCCGCGGCGGAGCTGAAAGCCGATCCCACGACGATCAGCCGGCGTATCCAGAGGCTGGAACGCGATATGGGCCAGACGCTTGTCGAGCGGCTCAGCAGCGGCCCCCGGCTCACGGCTGCGGGACGGCAGATCGCGCGCAAGGCCGCCGCCATGGAAGCCGCCTCGGCGGAGGTCCTCGGCCAGACACATCAGCCCAGTCTCGTCCGCGTCAGCGTGTCCGAAGGGTTCGGAACGTGGTTCATGGCGCATCATCTGGCGGATTTCGCGCGCACGCATCCCACGATCGAGGTCGAACTGGTTGCGACCAGCGGCTTCCTGAATCCGTCGCGACGCGAGACGGACATCGCGATCCTTCTCGCCAAGCCGCGCCGAGGCCCTCTCGCGACGCGCAAACTGACGGATTATGCGCTGCAACTCTTCGCCAGCCGCGCGCTCGTCGGAGACGGCACCCGGATCGCGGACATCGCGGCGCTGCAGCGGGAAAGCCTCATCGGCTACATACCGGATCTGATCTATGCGCCCGAACTGGATTATCTGGACGAGATCGGATCGGGCCTTCATGCGGCCTTGCGGTCCAACAGCATCAACGCGCAATATCGGTTCATCGCCGCCGGGGCCGGCATCGGCGTCCTCCCCTGCTTCATCGGTAACGCGGATCCGTCCCTCGTCGCGGTCCTGCCCGAGATCGTGATCAACCGATCGTTCTGGCTCTCGATCCATCTCGATGTGCGGCAAAGGCCGCATGTGCGGATCTTCACCGATTGGCTGGCGGAAACGATCGGCATCAACAGGGCGAAACTGATGCCTGTGACACCCGCCGGATCGCCGCGCTCGGAGCGCTGAGACATCGGACCGGTCCGCTAACGCGTGGCATCCAGTCCCACCGCCTTTGATCCTGCGTGCTGCGCGGGCGTGCGGTGCCAGGTGATGATCATCGCATCCGTCGCGATGACGCCCGCCGCCGACCAGGCGGCGGAGACGGGATCGAGCAGGATCGCGCCCAACAGGATGATCAGGAGATCGAAGCAAAGCTGCGCGAGCCCCGCGTTCACCCGATAATGCTTCTGCAGCCAGAGGACGATGACCAGCGTCCCCCCTGCCCCCGCGCCGTGGCGCGGGGCCGCCAGCGCCCCCATGCCGACGAGCGTGCCGCCGGCCAGCGCGGAGAGAATGGGATTCAGATTGGAGACGACCAGCAGTTGCGGCATCGCCGTCATCAGCCCGGCCGTCATCGCCGTCACCGCCAGGGATTTGGCGGTGAACATCGTTCCCATCCAGCGCCATCCCAGCACGAACAGCGGCACGTTCATCGCCGCGAACAGCATGCCGTAGGAGATGGCGGCCAGGCCCGCGAGCAGCAGCGAAAGCCCCACGGTTCCGCCCGTCGTGATATGGCCGACGCAAAGAAGATAGGCCCCGGTCGCCAGCATGATCGCCGCGACGATCAGCCCATAAATGTCTTCGAACACGAGGCGCCAGTCCACGCCGGCGGGCCTCGCGAAGGGGAGGATAGGCATTTCCGGATACGTCCTTGGAAATGAGGCGCCGTCGCGGGCTGCGGGAGTGCCGGCTCGAACGACGATGGCCGGCCGATCCGATCAGCCGGCCATCTCCGCCCGCCGCCGTTCCGGAAAGGGGGCGTAGCCGTCCGCACGCATTGACATCCCCGTCCCGTCAGGCCGACAAAATCGGCCGATGGATTATTTCACGGCCCTGAAAGCGTTCGTTCGCGCGGTCGAACTCGGCAGTTTTTCCCGCGCCGCCGAGGAGCAGGAGGCCAAGGTCTCGACCATATCCCGCTATGTCAGCGCGCTGGAGGCCGACGTCGGCGCCGCCCTGCTCAATCGGTCGACACGCCGGCTGCATCTCACCGAGGCGGGGACCGCGCTTTACGGGCGCGCCGTCAGCATCCTGGCCGATCTCGACGATGCGCGGCAGTTCACCAAGGATCTGAATTCGCGCCCGCAGGGGCTTCTGCGCGTGACCATGCCGGCCGGTTTCGGGCGGCACCACATCATCCCGCATCTGCCCGCCTTCCTCGCGCTCTATCCCGACATTCGCATGGATCTGGTGCTGGAGGATCGTGTCGTGGATCTGATCGAAGCCGGTCTCGACGTGGCGATCCGCATCGGCGTTCTCGGCGACTCCTCGCTCGTCGGCAGGCGGCTGGCCCCGCATGAGCGCGTGCCGGTGGCGAGCCCGGCCTATCTCGATCGCCTGGGCGCGATCCGCGAGCCCGACGATTTGGTGCGTGCGGAATGCCTGATCTCCGCATCCCAGCCCGGCACGGGCTGGTATTGTCGCCGCGCGGATGCGCCTCAGGGCGAGCCGCGCGCGGTGCCCGTCAGCGGGCGGCTTCGCATCAACGAGAGCGATGCCCTGCTGCGCGCGGCGATCGACGGCATGGGCATCGCGCTGCTGCCGCGCTGGGCGGTGGCGGAGGCGATCGGTCGGGGCGAATTGGTCGCGCTGCTTCCCGAATGGCTCTGGGATCTGTCCGCGGGAGAGCCGTCGTCCATCTGGGGCGTCTATCCGCCCAAGAAGGTCGTCTCTCCGAAAGTGCGGGCGTTTCTCGATTTCGTCGCCCGGCATCTCGCAGAGGAAAATGGCTGGCGCTGACGGCGATCCGGAAAGCCTCGTCGTGCCCGGAAAGCCCTGTCGCCCCGCGTCTGCCGCGCACCCCGCCCGATCTCGACGACCAGGCGGGGGCGCACGGGATCAGGCGAAGCGGATGTCGAGCGAGCGCAGATAGGTCTGCAGGCCCGCATCCTGGATCGGGATCAGGCGCGCCGGTCGATCCGAGCTGTTGAAATGGGCATGCCAGTAACCGGGCGGCGTGATGAACGCGCAGCCGGGCTCCCAATCCACCTTCACCGGATTGCGGATGTCGCCATTCTCGTCGAGGTCGCGGCCGACGAGCGTGTAGCAGCCGGGGGCGCAATCGACGATCAGGTCGAGCGCGATCGACTGATGGCGATGCGGCTTCTGCATCGTGTCCGGCCCGATCATGCCATACATCGCCCACAGCACATGGGTCACGGTGCGCGTGAGCGGGAAGGCGGTGTTGCCGAGCAGCACGCTGATCCGGCTGCGAAGCGCCGCACCCGGATCCGCCGCCGCCTTCGCGAGCTCTTCATTGGCGCGCGCCGCCTTGTAGATCGTCGGCTCGAACCGCGCCGCCGAGGGTGCGACGCCCAGATAGCGCAGCAGCGGCGCATCGTTCACATAATAGAGCGCCGCATCCTCGGACGCCGTCAGCGCGAAGCCTTGCGTACCGGGCAGCGTGAAGAAGTCGCCTTCGCCGAACGCCAGCTCGGTCGCCCCCTGAAACGCGCGGCCCGCGCCCTTCAGCACATAGAAGACCATCGAGGTGGCGAGCGGCGCCGCCTGGACGGTATCTCCCTGCACGATGCGGATGAAGTTCGCGCACAGGCCGGGGCCGGTGGCGGGCCCCTCCGTCTTCAGTTCCGCGCTGATGTCCAGCGGCAGGATCCGGCTCGGTCCATCGGCATAAAGAGACGGCGGAAAGAAATGATAGGGAATGCGCGGCGTCAGGCTCGGCCGGATCGGATCGGCCGCCGTGCTATATTCATAGAACAGCGCCCGATCGCCGTCGTCCGAACTGGCCGGGACGGCATCGTCCAGGATTTCCGGCGCCTCGATCTCCAAAATGGTCATCACACCGCTCCGTATTCAGGCCGTTTATATCGACAAGGAATGCGAATTATCGATACTCGCGCAGCTTCGATTAAGCACCCATTCGGCAAAGGTATGTTGCACAAAGGGGCATGAAAGCACATTCCATCCCTGTACACCGCCTTCATGCGTGAGATCGGGCGATCGATATTCGCGGATCCGGTGGAATTACTCTCAAGGATTTCGGAAATTCGGCACTCCGGTGGAGTGCGCGCCGCTTATTGTTGACGGGAATGTCACGGTTGCCCGCAAAACCGCGTGCAAGAATCCGCAATCGTTCGCTCAGATCGCAGACTTCGCGGATTTCCGGCGAATTCCCTGCGCACGTTGACAACAGTCCACCCTTTAAAACCATTATAAGGCGGTATCCATATCGGGGATCGCGCCTTCATGTTTCATCAGCTCGTGACGCCGATCGGCGGCAATATCGGCCTATCGTCCGCCGTCGCGGCGCTTCCGATCGTTGCCGTTCTGCTCTTGCTCGGCGTCGCGCGGCGGCCGGCATGGCAGGCGTCGGGCGTGGGCCTGCTGGTGGGCCTGATCCTCGCCATCTCGATCTGGCGATTGCCGGTCGGGCTGGCGCTGGACAGCGCCGCCGCCGGTGCCGCATTCGCGCTGTGGCCGGTGATGTGGATCGTCTTCAACGCCCTGATCCTGTACAATCTGTCCGTCGCATCCGGCCAGTTCGAGGCGCTGCGGCATTGGCTGATCCGCCACCTGCCGGATGACCGGCGCGTCGTGCTGGTCGTCGTGGGCTTTTCCTTCGGCTGCCTGCTGGAAGGGGTCGCGGGTTTCGGGACGCCCATCGCGATCACCAGCGCCCTGCTGATCGGCCTCGGATTTCCCGCGCTGGACGCGCTGGTCTACACGCTGATGTTCAACACCGCGCCAGTGGCCTTCGGCGCCCTCGGCGCGCCGGTCACGACGCTGTCCGCTGTGACGCAACTGCCCGATCATGTGCTGGGCGCGATGATGGGGCGGCAGGTGCCGTTTCTCGCCGTCCTGCTGCCCTTCTACGTGATCGGCGTCTATGGCGGGCTGCGCGCGGTGCGCGGCGTCTGGCCGATCCTGCTCGTCGCCGGGCTGTCGTTCGGCCTCGTCCAGTTCCTCAGCGCCAACTATCTCGGTTATGCGCTGACGGATGTGCTGTCCTCGCTGGCGTCGCTGCTCATCACGCTGGCGTTCAGCAAGGTCTGGCGCCCCGCCCCCGATCCGCACTTCAAGCTGGTCATTCCGGCCGCATTGCAGGAGTCCGCACGGCTTTCCGCGCAGGATCGTCGGGCACCGCTTCAGGGCTGGCTGCCGTGGCTCGTCCTGTCGCTGGTCGTGATGGTGTGGATCCACCTAAAGTTCAATCTGCTGGGCAGCATGAAGGTGAAGTGGCCGGGCCTCGACAATGCGATCTTCATCACCGTTTACGACAAGCCCTATGCGGCGGTCTGGGATTTCCAGCCGCTGGCGACCGGCACCGCGATCCTGGCGGCGGCGATCCTCACGGCGATCATCTCCCGACAGAGCCCGGCGGAGTTTCTGGGCGCGGTCGGCCGTTCGGCCCGGCAGGTCAGGCTACCGGCTCTGACGACGACACTGATCATCGCCCTCGCCTATCTCATGAACTATTCGGGCATGGCCTATACGCTCGGTGTCGCCGTCGCATCGAGCGGGGCTCTGTTTCCGTTCCTCTCCGCCTTCCTCGGCTGGCTGGCCGTGTCGCTGTCGGGCAGCGACACGTCCGGCAACGCCCTGTTCGGCAATCTCCAGGTCGTCGCCGCCCACAAGCTGGGCCTGAACCCGATCCTGATGGCGGCGACCAACTCGTCCGGCGGCGTGATGGGCAAGATGATTTCGCCGCAGAACATCTCCACCGGCACCGTCGTCACCGATCTGCGCGGGCAGGAAGGGCGGATCCTCGCCCGCACCTTCCCGCACAGCATCATCCTGACCTCGCTCCTCGGGCTGCTCGTCGTGGCGCAGCAATATTGGTTTCCGGGGATCATCCCCGGCTGACGCAGCGCCGGGCCGCCCTCAGTCGAAGCGGAAGCCGGAGATCGCGGTGCCGAGCACATGCTCGCCATAGATGCGTTCGCCGGCGCCGTCCGCCGCCCCCGCCGCGACCAGCAGCGGCAGCAGATGCTCCTCGCGCGGGTGGGACAGGCGCGCGGCGGGCCCGGCCTCCCATTCGATCAGCCGCGCCTCGCGGGCGGCGGGTGCGTCGGTCACCGTCTCGGCCAGCCAGGCGTCGAAATCGTCGGACGGCCGCGTGAAGCGCGGATCGCCATAGCCACGCATGTTGTGGAAGCTCATGCCTGCGCCCACGATCAGCACGCCGCGATCGCGCAGCGATGCCAGCGCGCGTCCGGCTGCGAGATGGAGCTTCGGATCGAGGCTGCGATCCAGCGACATCTCCACCACCGGAATATCCGCCTCCGGAAATGCCACCTTCAGCGGCACGAACACGCCGTGATCCAGCCCTCGATCGGCATCCAGATCCGCCGTCAGCCCCGCCGCGTTCAGCAGGGCGGCCGCGTCCTGTGCCAGCGCGGGCGATCCGGGCACGTCGTAGCGCAACGCATAGGTGTGCGCCGGGAAGCCCCCATAATCGTAGATCAGCCCCGGCCGCGGGCCGGAAGTGAAGGAGAAGCGCCCGCGCGTCTCCCAATGGCCGGACACGATCAGAATGGCCTCCGGCCTCGCCGGCAGCGTCGGGCCGATGCCGCGCAGGAAAGCCTCCATGCCGGTCCACACGCCCTGCGGGTCCTCCATGAAGAAGCATGGCCCGCCGCCATGGGGGATATACAGGGTTGGCTGGCGCATCGGATGATCCTTTCGCGACGACATATGCGCACTGCCAGATTTAATGATAATCATCAATTTTGTGCAAAGCTTTTCAACCAACGGTAGGAAGTGATGTCGGATCGTCTGACCGGGATAGAGGTGTTCGTCCTTTCGATGCGGCTCGGCAGCCTGTCCGCCGCCGCGCGCAGCATGGGCATGTCTCCGGCGATGGCCGCCAAGCATCTGGGGCACCTGGAGGAGCGGCTGGGCGCCACGCTCGTCCATCGCACCACCCGCCGCCTGTCCCTCACCGAGGCGGGCACCGAATATCTCGAGAAGGCCGGCCGCATCCTCGCCGATCTGCGCGAAGCGGAAAATGAGGTGTCGGCGCGATCCGTGGTGATCGAGGGGCTGTTGCGGGTGAACGCGCCCGTCACGTTCGGCGTGATGCATCTGGCGCCGCTGATCGCCGAATTCGCGCGGCGGCAACCCGGCGTCTCGATCGAGCTGGGCCTGAACGATCGCTTTGTCGATCTGCTGGAGGAGCGCTGGGACGTCGCGATCCGGATCGGGCGGCTGCCCGATTCCACGCTGATCGCGCGCAAGCTCGCGCAGGTGCGGATGACGTTGTGCGCCGCGCCCGATTATCTCGAGCGGCGGGGAAAGCCCGTCTCGATCCACGATCTCGGCCATCATAATTGCCTGGGCTACACGCTGGCGCCGCTCGTGGGAGACAGCATATGGGGTTTCGGCGTCGATGGTGGCACCCGGGTGCCGATCCGCGGCACGCTCAACGCCAATAATGGCGAAGCGCTCGTCCAGGCGGCGCGTGCCGGGCTGGGCATCGCCTACGCGCCCCGCTTCATGACGGCGGCCGCCATCGCCGCCGGCGAACTGGTGGAACTGGAGCTGGATCTGCCGCCGATCGGCCTTGGCGCTGTCCACGCCGTCACCCATCCCACGCGCCGCCCCGCCGCCAAGACGCGCGCGTGGATCGATTTTCTGGCCGAGCAGATGCCGACCATCTCAGGATGCTGGTAGGATATTCCCTACCTCTGGTTGAAAGACATTCGCCGAAGGATGGGATTATCGCCTGACGGGCGCAAGGCTACATCGGGGTGCGACGGGCCGGACGGCCATGTCCGCACGGCGCCGCCATCCACGATGGCCGCCTCCCCGAACCAGGAGCTTTCCCATGAAGTCGATTCCGCTCGCGGCCCTGATGCTGGCCGCCTCCCTCCCCGCGCTTGCCGTCGCCGCCCCGGTCGCGCCGCAGGCTGTCGAGGCCGGCACCTACAAGGTGGAGACGCACCACACGCTCGCCGAATTCACCGTCAACCACTTCGGTTTCAATGATTTCTTCGGCGTGATCCCCGGCGCGACCGGCACGCTCGTGCTGGATCCGAAGGCGATCGCCAACACGAAGCTGGACGTGTCGCTGCCCGTCGCCGGCATCTCGACCACGAACGCCACGCTGGACGGGGAACTGAAGAGCGCCGACTGGTTCGACGCCGCGCAATATCCGGCGATCCGCTTCGTCTCGCAGACGGTGGTGCAGACCGGCCCGCGCACCGCGCGCATCTCGGGCACCATCACCCTGCACGGCGTGACGAAGCCGCTTACGCTCGACGCCACCTTCGGCGGCGCCGGCGTGAACATGATGAGCAAGGCCTATACCGTCGGCTTCACCGCCACCGGCACGCTGAAGCGCTCCGAGTTCGGCGTGAGCAAATATGTGCCCGCCGTCAGCGACGAGGTCCGCCTGAAGATCAGCGCGGCGTTCGAAAAGTCCAACTGAGCGAAACCGCCGCATCCCGCAAACGGGGTGCGGCGCCCTCACGGAGCCCCGGCCCCATGCCCGTTGCCCCGGCGCCCGTCGCGCCCACTCCCGGCCGCAGCCGTTATTCGGCGGTCGCCATCCTCCTCCACTGGCTGATCGCGGGCTTCATCCTGGCGAACCTGGTCGTGGGCTGGCGCATGGGCTCATTGTCCGGCCTCGCCCAGTTCGATGCGTTCCAGTTGCACAAGTCGATCGGCATCACCGTGCTGGTCCTCAGCCTCGCGCGGCTGGGCTGGCGCCTGACCCATCGTTCGCCGCCTTTGCCGGCCGGCATGTCCGGTGTCGAGCGGTTCGCCGCGCACGCCACGCACGGCATCTTCTATCTCATGATGATCGGGATGCCGCTCACCGGCTGGGCGCTCGTCTCGGTCAGCCCGCTCAACATCCCTACCCTGCTGTGGCACCACATCCCCTGGCCCCACATCGCGGTCCTGCACGATCTGCCGTCCGGGCCGAAGGCCGGCGTCGACAGGGCGGCGACCAATATCCACCTCGCTCTGGCTTTCGGCGGCGCGGCCCTGATCGCGCTGCATGTGCTGGCCGCGCTCAAGCACCAGTTTCTCACCCGCGATGGCGTGCTCGGGCGGATGATCCCGTTCCTCTCCGCCGATCCGCGCTGACATCAGGAGTTCCCCCTCATGCGCTCCCTCGTGCCCGTCCTGTTCGCGACGGCTCTGCTCTCCGCGCCGGCCGTCGCCGCCCCGGCGCCCAACTGGACACTCGACAAGGCGACGTCGAAGATCGGCTTCGTCGCATCGATGAACGGGCAGGCGATCCCCGGATCGTTCCGCCGGTTCGACACCCGCATCGCCTTCGATCCCGCCAATCTCGCGGGATCGAGCGTGGTGGCGGTGATCGACACCGGTTCTGCCGCCACCGGCGATGCCACGCGTGACGAATCCCTGCCCGGGGAGGACTGGTTCAGCGCAAAGGCCTTCCCCCGCGCCACCTTCAAGGCCAGCCAGTTCAATGCCATCGGCCCCAATCGCTATGTCGCCAACGGCACGCTGACGATCCGCAACACCACCCGTCCGGTCAGCCTGCCCTTCCAGCTCGCCGTCGATGGCCGGCAGGCGCGGATGCGGGGCAGCCTCACCCTCGATCGCCGCTGGTTCGGCGTCGGCCAGGGCCAGTTCGCCGGCACGGAGGCGGTGGCCGCCAACGTGCGCGTCGATCTCGTCGTCAACGCGACGCGGTGATCCCATGCTGGTGAACGGAAAATGGACCGCCGACTGGCAGCCGGTACAAGCCACGGACGAGAAAGGCGGCTTCGTCCGCCAGATTTCGGGCTTTCGCAACTGGGTGACGCCGGACGGCAGCCCCGGCCCGACGGGCACGGGCGGCTTCGCGGCGGAGGCAGGCCGCTATCATCTGTACGTCGCGCTCATCTGCCCGTGGGCATCGCGGACTTTGATCGCCCGCCGCCTGAAGGGGCTGGACGGCGCCATCTCGGTGTCCGTGGTCGAACCGGCGCTGACCGACGAGGGCTGGCGCTTCGGCGATGATCGCGGCGCCACGCCCGATCATCTCCACGGCCTGGCCTACGCGCACCAGCTCTATACGCGCGCGGATCCGGCTTACACCGGCCGCGCCACCGTGCCCGTGCTGTGGGACAGGAAGACCGACACGATCGTCAGCAACGAATCCGCCGATATCGTGCGGATGCTGAACAGCGGCTTCGGCCCGCTGGCGGACGACACGGTGGACCTCTATCCCGCCGATCTGCGCGATGCGATCGACGCGCTGAACGATGCGATCTATCCCCGGCTCAACAACGGCGTCTATCGCACCGGCTTCGCGACCACGCAGATCGCCTATGACGAAGCCTTCCGCGACGTGTTCTCGATGCTCGATGCGCTGGAGGCCCGGCTGGCCGATGGCCGCGCATTCCTGTTCGGCGATCGCCTGACCGAAACGGATATCCGCCTGTTCGTCACGCTGGTGCGGTTCGATGCGGCCTATCACGGCCTGTTCAAATGCAATCTGCGCCGGATCGCGGACTATCCCGCGCTCAGCCGCTATCTCGGCGGGATGCTCGCCGTGCCCGGCATCCGCGAGACGGTGAGCATCGATCACATCAAGCGCGGCTATTATTCGATCAAGGCGCTGAATCCTACCGGGATCGTGCCGATCGGCCCGGATCTGCCCGGTCTCGATCCCGTTTCCCTCACGGGAGGTGCCGCATGAGCCGCCGGCTCGTCCTGTTCCTTCACGGCGTCGGCAGCCGGGGCGGCGATCTCGCCGGCCTTGGCGGCCTGTGGCGGGAGAGGCTGCCCGACACCGCCTTCGTCGCGCCCGACGCCCCCTTTCCCTTCGATCAGGGAAGTGGCGGGCGCCAGTGGTTCAGCGTGGCCGGCGTCACCCCGGACAATCGTGCGGCGCGGATCGTCGCCGCACGGGGCGCCTTCGATGCTTTGGTGTCGGACATCCTGGAGCGCGAGGGGTTCGCCGATCGGCTCGACAAGGTGGCCTTCGTCGGTTTCTCGCAGGGAAGCATCATGGCGCTGGACGCCATCGCCTCCGGCAGATGGCCCGTCGGCGCGGTGGTGGCCTTCTCCGGTCGGCTCGCCTCGCCGCTGCCGATTGCGCCCGGCTCCGCCCGCATCTGCCTGATCCACGGCACCGCCGATCCGGTCATGCCCGTGGCGGAAGCCAGGGCTGCCGAGGCGGCGCTGCGCGCGGCCGGCGCCCCCGTCTCGCTCCACATCGAGCAAGGCGGCGGCCACATGATCTCGGCCGAGGGAATCCGGATCGCCGGAGACTTTCTCGCAGGTTGAACGCCCGGCGGACGACCCTGTCCGCCTTGTGCGCATGCATCCCCATCTGCCGAAACCGTCTCGCGGTCAGCGGAGATGGAACAGCAGGCGTCCCGAATAGTGCCCCGATGCCGCCGTCGGCTGTCCCGCTGGTCCGGTCGCGCCCGGCGGCTGGAATTTCGCGCCGATCGCCGGGATGGCTTTCAGAAAGCCGATATCGCTGGCCGGAAAGGCCGGCGACGTATCGGGCGTGTCCGCCATGTGCGCACCGATCTGGAGGAACGTGTTCGCATCGTCGGTGCGGACATCCCAGGGGCCGGACGCCGTATCGAAGCGCGCCCAGTGCAGGTCCGCGAAATAGCCGGCATCGGCGGGGCGCTGGGCGGATCCGGGACGGTCCAGCGCGATGTCGTCGACACCCAGTTCATTGCCGCGCTCCCGGTTTTTCCACACCGGCCTCGGCCCCGAGGCGAGCGCCCGGACCGATCTCACCTGCGCGGGCGGCTGATCGAAGCCGATCCCGTGGTACAGATAGGAGCCGGTCAGCGAATAGGAATAATCGAGCGTCACCGTCCCGTCGGGCCGCATCGTCCAGCGCGCCCGATCCAATCCGCCCGCGCCCTGCGCCTCGACCCACGCGATCGCCTGCTTCGTGACGGGGTCGATGCCCTCGCCGGTCGTGATCGTCGCGGCCCCCGGCGCGGCGGGAAACCGGTCGGGCTCCGCGCCGATGCGAACCGAGACGATGGTCGGGGTGCGATGAACGGCATGAATCCCCGTCAGGCGCACGAAGGCGACGTTCTGGGCCGGGAAGGTGTAGAGCTTGCCGTCCCGGTCGGTCCGCTCGCCGGAATAGACCGTCCGCCAGTTCTCCCCGTCGGCGGAGATGTCCAGCCCGAAGCCACCCCAACTGTCGTCGGGCGTCAGGCCGATGTCGATCTCCGCCCGGTCGGCGAAGACCGCCTTCGGCAGACGATAAATGCCGTCGCCCGCCGCCGTCGCCTCGCTCCAGAGCGGCTTCTGCGCGGGATCCTCCGCCTTCATCGCGACGAGGCGGGGCCCGTTACGGAACGACAGGTCGCGCCCGCCGCGCCCCATCCCCGCCAGCAGCCCGGTCGTCGCATCGAAGCGGGCGGTCACGCCGCCGGCCGTCAAGCGGATCAGGGCGCCCTGCCGTTCCAGATGCGGCGCCGGACCGGTCGCGGTCTTGGGCGCCTCCCCATCCTTTTCGACGGGCCAGGTCCATTGCCAGAGCGGCGCATCGCCGCGCTTCGCCGTGATCGTCAGCGCATCGGCCTTAGCCCAGCCCGCCGCGAGCGGCACGCGTAACGCGCCCTCCGCGTGGGGGGCGATGGCCGGGCTCTCCACGCTGCCCGAGGCGATCGTGCGCGGCGTCGTGTCCCGATCATAGGGGCCTGCGAAACGCACCCAGGAATAGGTGAAGCCCACCGTGTCGAGCGCGGTGAAATCATAATGGTTGGCGACGGTGAGCGCTCCGGCGAAGCGGCGATCCAGCCGGGGGGTGACGATCTGGACGGGCGACCAGACATCCTTGACCGTGAAGGCGCTGGGCTCCCATTCGTGGCGGGGGCCGACGATGCCGTCCGGCGCCAGCGTCGCGGCGACATCGATCCGCCCGCCCTGGTCCGTCCGGGCGACGCCTTCGTCCGCGAAATTCCAGATGAAGCCGCCTGCGCCGCGCGGCGAGGTCGAGATGGCGCGCCAGTAATCGTCCAGGCCCGCGCCTCCCCCGCCGTCATATAGCCCGTGGAGAAACTCCGTCGGCATGACGAGGGCCGGCCCCTGCAGCCGGTGGGCCAGATCGTCGTAGCGGGGATAATGTTTGGTATCGATGCCGCCATGCCATTCCCACGGATGCAGCACGACGCGACGCTGCGGATCGTAGAGCGCGAAGTCGCCATCCAGTGCGCGGTTCCAGCCGCCCTCGTTGCCATTGTCCCAGAACAGGATCGAGGGGTGGTTGACGTCGCGTTCGACCAGTTCGCGCACCAGCTTGCGCCCGACCTCCAGATCATGCGCGTGCTGCCAGCCGCTGAGTTCGTCCAGCACGTACAGGCCGAGTTCGTCCGCCGCCTTCAGGAAAGAGTCTTCCGGCGAGTAATGGGACATCCGGACGGCGTTCATGTTCAGCGATTTCAGCTCGCGCACATCCGCATAGGCGTCGGCGCGATCCAGCGCGCGGCCCGTTTCCGCGCGGAAACTGTGGCGATTGACGCCCTTCAGCAGGATGCGCCGTCCGTTCAGGAACAACCCCTCCGGTCGCACCTCGAAGGTGCGAAAGCCGAAACGCTGGCGCATCCGGTGGACCGCCGTCTCGCCATTGTAGAGCGTGAGATCGAGCGCATAGAGACGGGGTGTTTCCGCCGTCCACAAGTCCGGATCGGCAACCTGTCCTTCCACGCGCAGCCGGCCGGTGCCGCCCGCCGGGATCGTGGTGGAAAAAGGCGCGCCGACGGGCTTGTCGTCCAGCGTCACCACCTGCCCCTCGATCCGGGTGACGGTCTGTTCGCCCACCCGGCCCCCTTGCGGAGCGGCCAGCACCACATCGGCGGCGATATGGCCGTCGGCGCGCGCATCGATGGCGGCGGTGGCGATCGACTGGGCCGGCGCCGCCTCCAGCCACGCCGGCCGATAGATGCCGCTGAACGCCCAATAATCGCCGTGGCGCTCGGCGATCTCGGTGTCCCGTGCTGCGGAAACCTCGCTGACGTCGACTTCGATCAGCGCCTCCTCGCCCGGTTTGACGAGGTCGGAAATATCGTAGCTGAAGCGGTTGAAGCCGCCCTGATGGACCGGGCCGGCGCTCTTTCCGTTGATCCTGACCAGCGTGTCGGTCATCACCGCATCGAACACGATCCGGATCACCCGCCCCTTCCAGTCGGCCGGGATCGCGATGCGGCGGCTGTAGACGCCGTGGTCACCGTCGGAGCGCGGCCCCTTGTCATAGCCATATTGATAATGGCCGAAGCCCTGCTGCTGCCAGTTGGACGGCACGGCGATGCGCGTCGCCTTGCCGGCCTGCATGCCGCCATCGATCCGGAAGTCCCACGGCACGGCATCGGCGGGGCCGTGGCCCGTGAGCATGATCCGCTGCGTCTGCGGCACCGTCCCCGCGACCGCCCCCGACGTGCACAGAGCCACCGCGAACCCCGCACGCAATCCATACCGCATCAAGCCAAACCCTCGCCCAGATTTGTATGACATCTAACGCGCAATATCGGGATTGTCTTGGCCCGGCTGGCATCGCGGGCGGATCGCGATGCGAGGCGGCCTGGCGGCCTGACGGCCGGGGCGGGTCGTCGAACGGCGCCTCGGGGCGGCCGCTGCTCGCGGAGGCCAGCGGCACCGATGGAACCACGCCCGCCTTCCCCGCTTTGATGCGCGGTCCAACCGGAGACCTCGACATGCCCGCGCGCGCTTATTGGCAAGGCCAGATCCGGCTCGCGCTGGTTTCGATCCCGGTCGAGATCTATTCCGCCACCCGGAGCGGCGCGACCGTCTCGTTCCGCCAGATCCACGAGCCGTCCGGCAAGCGCATCCATTACGAGAAGGTGGTGGACGGCATCGGCCCGGTCGATCCCGAAGAGATCATGAAGGGCTTCGAATATGAGAAGGGCGAGTTCGTCCTGCTCGACGAGAAGGAGATCGAAGGCGTCAAGCTGGAGAGCAAGAAGACGCTGGAACTGACCCAGTTCGTCGACGCCCACGAGGTCGACGCCATCTATTATGACAAGCCATATTATGTCGTGCCGGCCGACGATCTGGCCGAGGAAGCGTTCGTCGTGCTGCGCGAGGCGCTCCGCAAGACGCGCAAGGTGGGGCTCGGCCAACTGGCGCTGCGCGGCCGGGAGTATGTGGTCAGCCTGAAGCCGTGCGGGCGCGGGCTGGTGCTGGAGACTTTGCGCTACGCCGACGAGGTGAACAAGGCGGCGAGCTATTTCCGCGACATCCCCGATGTGAAGCCGGACGAGGATCTGCTCGATCTCGCCACGACGCTGATCGAGAAGAAATCGGGCAAGTTCGACGCCTCGGAATTTCACGATCGCTATGTCGATGCGCTGCGCGATCTGATCGCGCGCAAGCGCAAGTCGAAATCGGGCAAGGTCAGCCTCGATGCGGACGATGATCGCCCGGCCAAAGGCGGATCGAACGTGATCGATCTGATGGCCGCGCTCAGGAAGTCGCTCGACAAGCCCGCCGCCGGCACGGCCGCGAAGAAGGCCGCGCCCGCCAAGTCCGCACCTGCCAAGGCCGCCCCGAAGAAGCCACCGGCGAAGAAGCCCGCCGCGCGCACCCGCAAGAGCGCATGATGGCGCGCGCCGATCCGCTCGCCGCCTACAATGCCAAGCGCGATTTCAAGCGCACCCGCGAGCCGAAGGGCGCCCGCGCCGATGCGGGCGACGGCCATCTCTTCATCGTCCAGAAGCATGACGCCACCCGCCTCCACTGGGATTTCCGGCTGGAGATGGAGGGCGTGCTCAAAAGCTGGGCGGTGACGCGCGGCCCCTCCCTCGATCCCGACGACAAGAGGCTCGCCGTCCGCACCGAGGATCACCCTTTGTCCTATGCCGGCTTCGAGGGCACGATCCCCAAAGGCGAATATGGCGGCGGCACGGTGATGCTGTGGGACGTCGGCACATGGGAACCCGTCGGCGGCAAGGATCCCGCGAAGACGATCGAGCAGGGCCATGTCCACGTCCTGCTCCACGGGCGGCGGATGCAGGGCGAGTGGCTGCTGGTGCGGATGAAGCCCCGGCCGGGCGAGAAACGCGAGAACTGGCTCTTACGCAAAGTGGCGGATGCCCATGCCGGCGCCTCGGGCGATCTGGTCGAAACCGGGCTCACCTCGGTCGAGAGCGGACGCAGCATGGCCGAGATCGCCCGGGGCGGCGATCCGGTCTGGCATTCCGACACGGCCAAGGCGAAGGCGGACAAGGGCGCCGCCAATGCGCCGGGCAAGCCGCCACCCAAAGCGCCCCGCCCCCGCCGCTCCGCCACCCCGCGCAAGCCCCCCGGCTTCCAGCCGGTCCAGCTCGCCACCCTCGCCGATACGGTTCCCGGCGGCAGCGGCTGGATCCACGAGGTGAAGCTCGACGGCTATCGCACCTTGCTGGCCTGCGGCGATGGCGCGGCCAAAGCCTATACGCGCACCGGCCTCGACTGGTCGGATCGCTTCGCCCCGATCGTCGCCGCCGCCGCGACACTCGCCCCGCACGGCGCGCTGATCGACGGCGAGGTGATCGCGCTCGACAAGGACGGCCGGCCGAGCTTCTCCGTCCTGCAGGCCGCGCTGCAGGACGGTGGCGACCTCCATTATTTCGCGTTCGATCTTCTGGAGGAAGGCGGCGAGGATCTGCGGGATCTCGGCCAGATCGAGCGCAAGGCGCGTCTCTCCGCGCTGCTCGACGGCGTCGCGCCTCCGATCCATTATACCGAGCATGTCGAGAAAGGCGGCGAGGCGCTGTTCGATCGGCTGTGCGGCGACGGCTATGAGGGGATCGTCTCCAAGGCGGCCGACGCGCCCTATCGCGGCCGGCGCACGCGCCAGTGGCTCAAGGTCAAATGCACGCGCCGGCAGGAGTTCGTGATCCTCGGCTATCTGGAAAGCGGCAAGGCCGGGCGCGACCTGCGATCGCTGCTGGTCGGCGTGCAGGAGGATGGCGGGCTGCGTTATGCCGGCAAGGTCGGCACCGGCTTCGATGCCGCCACCCGCGACAGGCTGCTCGCCCGGCTGAAGCCGCTCGCCCGCAAGATGGCCCCCGCCGACGTGCCGAAAGCGGCCGCGCGCGGCGCGCATTGGGTGACGCCCAGGCTGGTCGCGGAGGTCGCCTTCGCCGAATATACGGCGGAGAAGGTGCTGCGCCACGCCAGCTTTCTCGGCCTGCGCGAGGACAAGCCGGCCGAGGAGGTGACGCGGGACAGGCCCGTTCCCGCCCAAAGGCCGAAGAAAGACGCGGCACAGTTCGGCATCGCCATCTCGCACCCCGAACGCATCGTCTTTCCCGACAGCGGCGCCACCAAGGGCGATCTCGCCGCTTATTATGCCGCCATCGCCCCGCCGATGCTGCATTGGCTGGCCGATCGCCCCGTCAGCCTCGTCCGCTGCCCGCAGGGGCGCGGCAAGCATTGCTTCTTCCAGAAGCATGACAGCGGCAGTTTCGGTGGCAGGGTTCCCACCGTCGCGATCCGCGAAAAGAAGGGCGGCGAGGAGGAATATCTGGTCGTCGACAGCGGCGCGGCGATGCTCACCTGCGTTCAGATGGGCACGATCGAATTTCACGGCTGGGGCGCCCCCGCCAGCGACGTCGAGCATCCCGATCGCATGGTGTTCGATCTCGATCCCGACGAGGGACTGGATTTCGCCGCCGTGCGCGATGCCGCGCTGCTGCTGCGCGACCATCTCACCGAGTTGGGCCTGCGGAGTTTCGCGATGGCCTCCGGTGGCAAGGGCGTCCATGTGATCGTGCCGCTGGATCGGAAGGCCGGCTGGCCGGAGGTCAAGGATTTCGCCAGCCGCTTTTCGCGCGCGCTGGCGCAGGCGCAGCCGGCGATCTTCACGGCCAACATGCGCAAGGCCGATCGCAAGGGCCGGATCTTCCTCGACTGGCTACGGAACGAGCGCGGCGCGACGGCGGTGCTGCCTTATTCGGTCAGGGCGCGGGAGCGCCCGACGGTCGCAGCGCCGATCAGCTGGGACGAACTGGCCTCGCTCCAGGATGCGCGACCCTATTCGATCCGCGATGTCGAGCTCCTGCTGGAAAGGGCGGCATCGCCCGCTCTGAAAGACTGGCACCGCGCGGAGCAATCGCTGCCGGACCTCTGACGACGCCGTCAGGGCGATCGGTCAGGACGGCTGCCGCGACGCCCCGCCATGCGCGCTGTCGCCCGGGATCGGATCGCGGCCATGGCGCCTGTCGAGCGACCGCATCGCCGGCGTGACGGTGAGGCCGTGCAGAAGGATCGATATGAGCACGACCAGGCTCAGCAGCGCCCAGAGCCCGCTCTGGTCGCCGGCCTCCATATGGTTGAGGCCATAAGCGAGATAATAGAATGAGCCGACCCCGCGGATACCGAAGAAGGCCAGCATCAGCTTCTCGCTGCGATGCGCCTTGAAGCCCAGCAGACCGATCATCGCGGCGATCGGGCGCACCGCGAACAGGATCAGGATCGCCGCCAGCACCTCCCGCCAGCCGAGCGGCGCGAGCAGCCCGTTCACCAGCGCGCCACCGAACAGCAGCAGCCCCGCCATCATGGCGATGCGCTCGATCTGCTCGGTGAAGTCGTGCATCTCGCGCTGGAATGCGTGGCTCCGATGCGCATGCCGGATCGCGAGCGCGGCGACGAACACGCCGAGAAAGCCGTAACAGCCCGCCAGCTCACAGAGCGCGTAAACGATCAGCGTCGCCGAAATGGCGATCACGCCGTCGCCCGTCTGGGCGAGCTTGCTGTCGGCCGGGATGTGGAAGGTGATCCATCCGAACAGCCATCCGATGATCCAGCCGATCGCGATGCCCGCCGCCGTTTCCCAGATCACGCTGTGCAGCACCCATCCGGTCACCCAGGGCCCGCCGCTGGCGGCCGCCGCCGCCAGCGCGATCGCCAGATGCACGAACGGGAAGGCCAGTCCGTCATTCAGCCCGGCCTCGGACGTGAGGCCGAAGCGCACCTCGTCATCCTCGCCCGATGTGGGCGGCCCCACCTGCACCTCGGCCGCCAGCACGGGATCGGTCGGGGCCATCGCGCCGCCGAGCAGCAACGCGAGCGGTAGAGGCAGCCCCAGCAGCCCGACCCCGATGGCGGTGACCGACGCGATCGTCAGCAGCATCGTGGGGCCCAGCAGCCGCCACGTCACCGCCCAACGTTTCCAGCCGAAGATGCGATCGATCTTCAGGCCCGCCCCCACCAGGGCGACCAGCACCACGAACTCGGTGAAATGTTCGACGAACCTGGGATATTCGCCGGGCAGCGGCACCACGGGCGTCGGCGCATATCGTCCGAGCAGCGCGCCGATGGCGATGCAGACGATCGGCAGCGACAGCGGCAGGTTCCTGAGCGCCAGCGGCAGCCAGGCCACGAGGGCGATCAGCAGACCGACGCCGAGCAGCGCCAGAATATAGGGTTCGGGTGGCCAGGCGAACAATGGGGGCATGCAGGGCAAACCAGCGAGCGCGCCGTGCGTTCATCGGCCCGTCCGATTGCGGGACCGTCGAGGCGGGCGGTGTGCGGCTGTGCGCCGGGAGGAGCGGCTCGAAAAGGCCCCGCTCAGCCCCCGTCCAGATCGTGGGGGCGTGACTGGTGCACCGCGAACTCCCGTTTCTCCGGGCGGATGTAGATCGAGGTCAGCTCCGGCACGGCCGCCTTCATGCGCGTCTCCATCTCCTCGATCAGCGTCTCGGCATCGCCCATGGAGAGATCGTCGGCGAAGTCGGCGCTCACGGCCACGAACACCGCGTCGGGCGCGGTGTGGATCGTGCGGACGTGATTGACGGCGGTGATCGCCGGATGCCCGTCGAGAATGCGCCAGATCTTGCCGACGATCTCGGGATCCGCGCTTTCGCCGATCAGCAGCCCCTTGGCTTCGCGGGCCAGCAGCGCGGCGACGGCGGCCAGAATGATCCCGATCGCGATCGAGGCCACGCCGTCGATCCGGGGATCGCCCAGCCTGTGGCTCGCCCACACGCCAACCCCGGCCAGGGCCAGCCCGATCAGCGCGGCGCTGTCCTCGAACAGCACGATGAAGCCGGCCGGATCCTTGGATCGTCGGATCGACTGCCACCAGCTCTTCGCGCCGCGCTCGTGGTTGAACGCCCGGACGGCGATCCCCCAGGACGTGCCTTCCAGACAGGCGGCGACCGCGAGGACGATATAGTTCGCGGTCGGATCCCGCAGGGGCGCCGGCTCGGCAATGTGGATCCAGCCCTCGTAGATCGAGACGCCCGCGCCCACGGCGAAGATCAGGATCGCGACGACGAACGCCCAGAAATACAGTTCGCGGCCATATCCGAACGGGTGGCTGGCATCGGGCGCCCGTTTGGCGCGCGCCTGGCCGTAGAGCAGAAGGATCTGGTTGCCGCTGTCGACGAGCGAGTGGACGCCCTCGCTGACCATGGACGACGAGCCGGTAAATCCCGCAGCGATGAATTTCGCGACCGCGATCGCCACGTTGGCGAAGAGCGCGCCGTAGAGAACGATATTCTCGCGGATGTGGCCGGTCCGACTGCTCATGGAATGGGAACTCGAACCGCCGGGGTGACAGGGTGTTCCCGTGAGGAAGGGGCGGCGCCTTCCCGGGACAATATGCGCAATTCTGGTCCGACAGGCAGGACCGCATCGTCCGCGACGTCGGAAAGCCGTCACGATCTTACCGATTTATGACCTGGCGGTATCTCCCACCGGCCCTGCAATGGTAAGCTGTGCCATGATTGGTCCCAGCCATGCCCATATCGTCGCCGTTGTCCCCACGGACATCGACTTCATGGGCCATGTCAACAACGCCATCTATCTGACGTGGGTGCAGGGCGCCGTGATCGCCCACTGGCAGCGTTTCGCGCCGGCCGACGCCGTCATGGCGCATGTCTGGATCGCGCTGAAGCACGAGATCACCTATCGCCGGCCCGCCTTCCTCAACGATGCCATCGTCGCCACCGCCACGCTCGAACAGGTCCGCCGCGAGAGCGCCTTCTACGGAACGGTCATCAGCCGGGGTGACGAGGTGCTGGCGGAGGTCAAGTCGCGCTGGTGCTGCCTCGATGCGGTGACGTTCCGCCCGGCGCGCGTGGGCGACGATATCGTCAGCCATTTCGCGGCGCAGTCGGGATGACGGACACGGGATAATCTTGCGGCCCATGCCCGTCGGCAGGACATTCCGGTCCGCTGGCGCGTTATCCACCCCGATTTGCCGAATGAGCGGCGACGAGGGGATTTTCATTGGCCAGCAACGACATCCGTAACGCCGGAAACGGCGGCGAAACCCACCAGCACGCCGAAGGCGAGGCTCCCGTCCTCACCACCAATCACGGCGTTCCGGTCAGCGACAATCAGAACAGCCTCAGGGCCGGCGCGCGTGGGCCGACATTGCTGGAGGACTTCGTCCTTCGCGAGAAGATCTTCCACTTCGATCATGAGCGTATCCCCGAGCGCATCGTCCACGCGCGCGGCTCCGGCGCGCACGGCGTGTTCGAGGCGACCGACGACATCTCGGATCTGTCGAAGGCGGCGGTCTTCACGAAGGGCGAGAAGACCGAGGTGTTCGTCCGTTTCTCCACCGTCGCCGGTGGTGCGGGCTCGGTCGATACGCCGCGCGACGTGCGTGGCTTCGCGGTGAAATTCTATACGCGCGAAGGCAATTGGGATCTGGTCGGCAACAATATCCCGGTCTTCTTCATCCAGGATGCGATCAAGTTTCCGGATCTGGTCCATGCCGTGAAGATGGAGGCGGATCGCGGCTATCCGCAGGCGGGCAGCGCGCACGACACCTTCTGGGACTGGGCCTCGCTGATGCCCGAGACCACCCACATGCTGATGTGGGCGATGTCGGATCGCACCCTGCCCCGCTCGCTGCGGACGATGGAGGGGTTCGGCGTCCACACGTTCAAGCTGGTCAACGCCAAGGGCAAGGCCAGCTTCGTCAAGTTTCACTGGAAGCCGCGCCTCGGCATTCAGTCCACGATCTGGGACGAGGCTCTGAAGCTCCAGGCCGCCGACAATGACTATCATCGCCGCGATCTGTTCGAGGCGATCGACACCGGCGCCTTCCCGCAATGGGATCTCGGCATCCAGGTCTTCGATCAGGCCTTCGCCGACGCCCAACCCTATGACGTGCTGGACGCGACCAAGCTGATCCCGGAAGACGACGTGCCCGTCCGCCTGATCGGCACGCTGACGCTCAACCGCAACGTCGACAATTTCTTCGCCGAGACCGAGCAGGTCGCCTTCCTGCCGAGCAACATCGTGCCCGGCATCGACTTTTCGAACGATCCGCTGCTGCAGGGGCGGCTGTTCAGCTATCTCGACACGCAGAAGTCGCGCCTCGGCACGACCAACTTCCACCAGATCCCGATCAACACGCCGCGCTGCCCGTTCGGCAACTTCCAGCGCGACGGCTTGATGCAGACGATGGTGCCCAAGGGCCGCGCCAATTACGAGCCCAACAGCCTCGCCGCGCATGGCGAGGAAGGCGGCCCGCGCGAGAGCCCCGCGCAAGGCTTCGCCACGACCGACGCCCCCTCCGGTCCAGACGAACAGGGCGAAAAGCTGCGGATCCGCTCGGAGACATTCGCCGATCATTACAGCCAGGCGCGGCTCTTCTATCGCTCGCAGACCGAGAGCGAACAGGCGCATATCGCCTCCTCCTTCGTATTCGAGCTGTCGAAGGTCGGCCTGCTCGATCAGGTCCCGCCGCGCATGGTGGCGAACCTGCGCAATGTGGACGAGGATCTCGCCGCGCGCGTCGCCGCCGGCCTCGGTATCCCGCTGCCCAAGAAGGCGCCGCCCGCGAAGGAGCCCGTCGACATGGCGCCGTCCGATGCGCTGTCGATCCACAAGAATATGAAGGCCACGCTCGAAGGCCGCTCGGTCGGCATCCTGATCGCCGACGGCACCGACGCCGCCGAACTGGCCTCGCTCGTCTCGTCCGTCGAGAAGGCGAAGGGCAAGCCGGTGGTCGTCGCGCCCAAGGTGGGCGGTGCGAAGCTGTCCGATGGATCGCAGCACAAGGCCGACGGCCAACTCGCGGGTTCGCCCAGCCAGATCTTCGATGCGGTCGCCATCCTCCTGTCGGACGAAGGCTGCGAGGCGTTGCTGAAGGAAGGCGCCGCGATCGAGTTCGCGATGAACGCCTTCGCGCACCTCAAGGCGATCGGCGCCAGCGACGCGGCCCGCCCCCTGCTCGACAAGGCCGGCATCGTCCCGGACGACGGCGTGACGGGGCTGGACGGCGCGTTCGTCAAGGCGGCCGGCCGACGCTTCTACGCGCGCGAGCCTTCGCTGCGGACCCTCGCTTGAACATCGCGATCATCGGAGATCCCCATGCTTGATCCCTTCACAAGCTGGTCGCGCATGGTCGCGGCCGGCCTCGATATGCAGTCCACTTGGCTGCGCGGGCTGGAGACCGTGCAGGCGTCCAGCGCCGTGATCAGTGCGCGGAGCGGCAAGATGCGCGATGCGATGGGCTCGCCGATGCAGGCCGATCTCGCCGAGTTCGCGCGGATGGTGCCGGAGAAGGTGGAGGCGTTCGGGCGCAGCGCCAGCGCGATCACCCGCGACGCGATGGCGATGCATGGCGCGTGGACCGTCCAGATGCAGCGCGTCGGGCTGATGATGCTGTCGGGCAAGGTGCCGACCCTGTCCGAGGCGTCCGTGCTGGCGAACCAGACGGCCGACTATGCGCTCGGCGCCATGACGGCCGGAGCCAAGCTCGGCCGGGGCGCGCTCGCCCCCATCCATCGCACCGCGACCGGCAATGCGCGGCGGCTCGGCCACGCGAAACCGAAGGCGAAACGCCAATGAGCCTCGCGTTGCCGACGATCGCCGGATCCCGCCCACAGTCCGCCCCTTCCCCGGTGCCCGCTGCTGGCGTCCCTCCGCTTTTGCTGCGACGATCCGCCATCCCCCGACCGCAGAGGCAGATCCGCGCATGACCTATCCCGACACCCGCCTGTTCATCGCCGGCACGTGGGAGGATGCGGCGGACGGGCGCTCGCTGCCCGTCCGCAATCCCGCCACCGGGCAGGAGATCGGCCGGGTCGCCCACGCCGGCCCCGCCGATCTGGATCGGGCGCTGGACGCCGCGCAGAGCGGCTTCGCGATCTGGCGGGACATGACGGCGGCGCAGCGCAGCCGGATCATGCGCAAGGCCGCCGGGCTGATGCGCGAGCGGGCCGAGGCGATCGCGGCGCTGATGACGCAGGAGCAGGGCAAGCCGCTCGCCGAGGCGAAGGGCGAGGCGATGGCCGCCGCCGACATCATCGAATGGTTCGCCGAAGAGGGCTTCCGCATCTATGGCCGGCTCGTCCCGCATCGCGCCAATCTGGCGGTGCGGCAGATGGTGGTGAAGGATCCGGTCGGCCCGGTGGCGGCGTTCACCCCGTGGAATTTCCCGATCAACCAGGTGGTCCGGAAGATCGCCGCCGGGCTCGCCAGCGGCTGCTCGCTGATCGTCAAGGCGCCGGAGGAGACGCCGGCCAGCCCGGCGGCGCTGATCCGCGCGTTTCAGGATGCGGGGCTGCCGGAAGGCGTGCTGGGTCTGGTCTTCGGCGATCCCGCCGAAATCTCGGACTATCTGATCCGCAGCCCGATCATCCGGAAGATCACCTTCACCGGATCGACGCCGGTCGGCAAGCTGCTCGCCGGCCTCGCCGGCCAGTATATGAAGCGCGTCTCGATGGAATTGGGCGGCCATGCCCCCGTCATCATCTGCGAGGATGCGGACGTTCCGCTCGCCGTCCGCAGCCTCGGCGGGTCGAAGTTCCGCAATGCGGGTCAGGTCTGCATCTCGCCGACCCGCTTCCTCGTCCACCGCAGCGTGGAACAGGAATTCGGTCAGGCGATGGCGGAGCTGGCCAATGGCCTGAAGGTGGGCGACGGGCTGGCCGAGGGCACGCAGATGGGCCCCCTCGCCAATCCGCGCCGCCTCGCCGCGATGGCGGAGTTTCAGCGGGACGCCGTCGACAAGGGCGCGCGCGTGCTGGCCGGCGGGCAGCGCATCGGCGAGGTCGGCAATTTCTGGCAGCCGACGGTGCTGGCGGACGTGCCGCTGGAGGCCCGCTTGTTCAACGACGAGCCGTTCGGCCCCGTCGCCGGCATTCGCGGCTTCGATCGGCTGGAGGAGGCGATCGACGAGGCCAATCGCCTCTCCTTCGGCCTCGCCGGCTATGCCTTCACCCGCTCGCTGGCGAATGCCGATCTGCTGGCCCGCCGCGTCGAGGTCGGCATGATGTGGATCAACACGCCCGCCGCCGGTTCGGCCGAACTGCCGTTCGGCGGGATCAAGGATTCCGGCTACGGCACCGAAGGCGGACCGGAGGCGCTCGACAGCTACCTCAACACGCGGGCCGTGGTGGTCGCGAACATCTAACCGGAAGCGGAGCCTCGGCCCGCGCCGGAGCTCCGCACGCCACGGGCTCACCGCACCGGATCGACCATCCGCGCGTTGGGCTGCGCGCGCTTGGGCGGCGCCTTCCGCTTGAACCAGAACGACCAGACCGTCAGGCTGCCCAGCAGCGCGAGGCCCAGCCCGGACAGCGTCATCACCAGGCGATAGGCCAGACCGCCGACCTTCCCGGCGTGAAGCGGAAACAGCCTATTGTACGCGCCCACCTGCGCCGGCGCATCGGCGGGATCGCGCGCCGCGAGGAGATGCCCGTCGCCCGCCGCGAACCACAAGGTCGTCCGCCCGTTCGGCAGCCACTCCCAGGGCTGCTTCATGCGGATCACGATCAGCCCGTTCGTCTTGCGCGGCAAAGAGAGGCTGCGGAAATCCGCCTCCGGAAACCGCGTATGCGCCGTGCGGATCATCCCGCGCCAGTCGACATCCGGCCCGACATCTCCCGAGGGCGCGGGCGGCCCCTTTGCGGCGGACACGATCGCGGCGGTCGCCCCCGGCCCCAGCAGCACCGACGACAGGGGACGGAAGATGAGGATCGTGCCCGTCACGAACGACAGCAGCAGCAGGGGCGCGACCAGAATGCCGAGATCGCGATGATGGCGGACGATGGCGGGGCGGCTGAGCCGCTTCGGCAGCAGCCGGAACTCGAACGTCCGCCGCGTGCGCCACCACAGGATCGTCCCCGTCACCACGAAGACCAGCCCGGCCAGCCCCGCCACGCCCACGATCGTCTCTCCGCTCTCGCCGGACAGAAGATGTTCGTGGAAGTCGACCAGCCACATTTCCGGCCGCGACCACTGGTTATCCCAGCGCGAGAGGATGCCGCCATCCTGATCCGCATAGGCCCCCGCCCCTTTCTCATAGGCGAGCCGATCCACCCCGAAGCCCGGCGCGGCGAAGGTGATCATGCGCGGCCGCCCGACCGGATCGGCCATCGTCCGCGCGACCATCGCCGCGACGCGATCGGCATCGCGCACGACCGCATCGCCCTTGTGGCTCACCGCCGTCCACGCGTCCTTGTGGAGCAGCACGGCGCCCGAAAGGCCGATCGCGGCGAGCAGCAGGCCGATCAGCCCGCCGAGCCAGCGATGCGCGAGATCGATCCAGCGCATCAGAAGCGATAGGCCCAGGTCAGCGTGAAATTCCGGCCGCGCCCCGAATAGAAGCGCGCATTGTCCGCGGGTCCCTGCGTGTCGGTCAGGTAGGTGATGTAGTCGGCATTGGTCACGTTCTGGACGCTCAGGCTCACCTGGCCGACCGGAAGCTGGTAACCGACAGAGGCGTCCAGCAGCGCATAGCCCGCGAAATTGTTGGCGACGGGCTGGCCCACGAATTCGCGCGACAGATAGAAGCGCCCGCGCAGCTGCGCGGTGAAGGGCCCGCTCTTGTAATCGGCCGTCAGGTTGACGCGATCGGGCGAGATGTTGCCGCCGTCCAGATCGGCATCCAGCCGCCCGTCGCTGTTGGTGTCGGTGCGCCCGATGATGTGGTTGTAGCCGATGCCCAGCTTCAGCCCCTTCACGGGCGTCTGCGTCGTCACGTCGATGTCGAGGCCCTGCAGGCTGATCGGCTGGCGGGTGGTGCTGTAGAAGCCGTCGGCGCCCCGCACGAGGACCTCGCCGAAATCGCTCGACGACCAGTAATAGCTGGTGCTCGCCTCGATCGGCCCGCGCTTGATCTCGACGCCCACCTCGCGATTGTTCGAGATGACGGGCGTGAGGTTCAGGAAGCTGTCGATGCGGACGTTCGCCTGCGAGATGCCGCGCAGCACGCGGCCGATATCGGCGATCGTGAAGCCTTCCGCATAGCTGCCATAGACGCGGATGCCGTGCAGCGGCTCGAGGACGACGCCCCCGTTCCACAAGGCGCGATGAAAGGACGGCTTGCCGCCCGTGACGGCGCGCGAACCGGACGTCGCCAGCGTCGTATAATCCGGCACGTCGAGCTGGACATTCTCATAGCGCATCCCGCCGGCGAGGCGGACGAGACCGTGAAACAGCCCCCAGTTCAGCTGGCCGAACGGAGCCAGGCTGCGGAAGTCGGTCTGCGGCACCCACGAACGCCGGGTCTGGATCAGCGACTGGGCGGTGCGATCGAACAAGGCGTCGAACCCGACCGTGCCGGTCAGATCGGGAATGCCGGGGATCTTGCGCTCGTAATTGATCTTGGCGCCCAGCTTGCGCGACTTGTTCTGCGATTGGTCGAACAACGTGCCGACCGGCGCGATCCGCGCGTCCTGGAACGTCGCCAGGATGCCGCCGCTGAAGATGTTCCGCGTGCGATTGTAGAAGCCCATCAGCGAGAAGGTGCCGCCGCCCAGATCCTTGTCGACCAGCGAGGCGGAGACCAGTTGCGTCAGCCCGGACGCGGGCGTTCCCGGCGTCTCGCCGCGCTGGCTGCTGGCCGGGATGCCGAGCGTGCGGTTGCCGTTCACGCCGACATAATGGCCGTTGCTCTCGATCTTGTAGCGGCTCGCCAGCACTTCGAAGCGCGTGCTGGGCGAGAGATCGACGCCGGCCCGTCCGAAGAAGGACAGCGTGTCCGTATCCTGCAATTCGCTGTTGTTCGGATCGATGCCGATGCGCTTGCCGTCGCCGTCGAGGAACACGCCGCGCCGCTCGAAGGCCACGCCACCCGTGACGTCGAACGCGCCCGATCGGTAGCTCAGCAGCCCGCCCGCCTTGCCGCCCATCGACGAACCCGAAACATCGTCGCCGGCATTGCCCTGCAGCATCGCACGGCCGCTGATGCCATCCTGCGCCGGAGCCTTCACCGTCACCTGATTGACCACGCCGCCCGTGGCGCCGATCCCCTGCAGCGCGTTCGATCCGTAGATCACCTCGATCCGGTCGATGAAGAAGGGATCGATCGTGTAGCCGTCGCGCGCGTCGTTGCGGATCGGGGTGGACTGGGGCACCCCGTCGATCGTGTAGAGCGGCGTCCGTCCGCGCAGCTTCACGCCCGATCCGTTGATCTTGTCCTGCGTGGGCGAGAAAGCCGGCAGCATCGCCGAGAGGGCATCGACGACGGAGCCCGAAATCGCGATCTGGCGGAACAATTCCTCCTGCCCCACCACATCCACCGTCAGCGGCAGGGCGCTGGCGGGCAGCACGGTGCGGGCGGCCGAGACGACGATGTCGTCCGCCGGCGGCGCTGCGATGTCGCCGCCGGCCGAAAGCGTTTCGGCGCCGGCAGGCATGCAGATGCTCGACATCAGAAGAACCACGACCCGGCGAATATGCACTTTTCCCACCCCTTCTCGAACGAAGGGAAGCGCCTATACGCAAATGATAATCAATATCAAACCGTGATATGCACGGAGCATCTCGAACGCGGTGACTCCGGGATTCCGGCCGATAACCGCCGATACGGCGGACGGCGCGCGGATCGGGCAGCCCCGCCCTCGCGCTCGATGGCGTTTCGCGATAGACGCCCTCATGGCCGAACGCACCGAAGAGCAGCACACGGAAAAGATGAAGAAGCGGCAGGCCGCGCAGGCGCGGATCGTCGCGTCGAAGACGGTCGAGAAAGGCCTGCTGATCGTCCACACCGGCAAGGGCAAGGGCAAGACCACCGCCGCGCTCGGCATGGTCGTGCGCGCGATCGGGCATGGTCAGAAGGTCGGCGTCGTCCAGTTCGTGAAGGGCGCGATGGCCACGGGCGAGAAGGCCGTGTTCGATGCCTTCCCCGACCGGATCGAATTCAAGCCGATGGGCGAAGGCTTCACCTGGGACACGCAGGATCGCGCGCGCGACATCGCCGTGGCGCGCACCGCGTGGGACGAGGTGAAGCGCATGATCGCCGATCCCAGTTACAACATGGTGGTAGCGGACGAGCTTAACATCGTGCTGCGCTGCGATTATCTGCCACTGGACGAGGTGCTGGAAGCGCTCGCCGCCAAGCCGGAGATGACGCACGTGATCCTCACCGGCCGCAACGCGCCCGAGGCGTTGATCGAGGCCGCCGATCTCGTCACCGAGATGACGCAGATCAAGCATCCGTTCCGCGATCAGGGCGTGAAGGCGCAGGCCGGAATCGAGTTCTGATCTTGGCCGAAACGCCGCCTTTGTTCGGCCCCGCCTTCCACGGCGAACTGGAAACCCTGCTGACCTGGCGCCGCGACGTGCGCCATTTCCGCACCGATCCGCTGCCCGAACGTGACGTGACGGAGCTGCTGGCGCTGGCCCAGCTGGCGCCCTCGGTCGGCCTTCGCAGCCGTGGCGCTTCATCCGCGTCCGGTCGCCGGAGCTGCGCGAATGGCTCGCCGCGCATGTCGACGAGGAAGCCGCCCGTGCGGGCGCCGCCATCCCCGATCCCGAAAAGCGGGCGGCCTATGCCGCGCTGAAGCTGCACGGCCTGCGCGAGGCGCCGGAGATCCTCGCCGTCTTCTGCGATGACGCAACCGCCGCCGGATCGGGCCTCGGCGCCGCGACCATGCCGGAGGCGCGCACCTATTCGGTCGTGCTGGCGATCCACACACTCTGGCTGGCGGCCCGCGCCCGCGGCATCGGGCTCGGCTGGGTGTCGATCCTCGATCCCGCCCGCGTCACGCAGCGGCTCGACGTGCCCGGCGGATGGCGCTTCGTCGCCCTTCTGTGCCTCGGCTTCCCCACTGAAGCCTCCGCCACGCCCGAACTGGAGCGGCGCGGCTGGCAGGCCCGGATCGACGGGCGGGGAAATGTCAGCGAGCGCTGATCTGGCGCGAAAGGCTGCGCGCCGCCAGCACGTAAGCCGGCCCGCCGCACACGGTCCACGCCTGCGGGATATAAAGCCGCCGGATCCCGCGCAGCAGCGGATGGTGGAGCATCTCCGTCCCCTGATCGGTCACCTGCCGGGTCGCGCTTTCCATGATGAGATAATCGGGGCGCGACGCGATCACCTCCTCCAGGCTCATCTGCGACAGCACCGGCTTGTCCAGCTTCGTCGCGAGATTGGTCAGCCCGACGCGCAGCATCAGGTCGTCGATCAGCGTGCCGCTCCCGCTCAGGAAACCGCGCCGCTGATAATAAGCCGCCACGCCGCCGTGCGGCGCCTTCGGGATCGTGGCCAGTTCGGCGTCCATCCGCCGGATCATCGCCTCGCCCCGCTCGGGATGGCCGACGGCGACCGCGATCTGCCGGATCTGCTCGACGATGTCGGCGTAGCTGTCGGCCATCTTCAGATCCATCGTCCGATAGCCGCGCCCGGCGATCGCGCTCATGATGCCCGCGCGCCGCATCGGCATGCCCACGATCAGATCGGGCTCGATCTCCAGCACCTCTTCCGCCGACTGGCCGAGCAGGCGGATCCCGCGCGTCCGCGCCGCCTCGGCCGACATGTCGGGATTGTTCGCATTGCGCGTGAGGCCGGCAATCTGGTCGCGATCGGCCAAAGCCAGCAGATATTGGTCCGCGCACAGGTTCAGCGACACGATCCGGTGCGGCCGCGCCGGGGGCGTCGCCGCCCCCGCGCCGCAGACTAGCGAGGCGAGGCCGCCCGCGATAACAACGGTGCGAAGACGGTTCCGAAACGACATGAACCGATCCATAGACGCACGCTCCGGCCGCACAAGCGCGACCGGGCCGGGCTCTCCACCACGAGGCGCAGGTTGCAGAATTCCCGTTCCCTCCGCGCCCGTCATCCGGCGCTTGTTCCCGGCCTCATCCTCCTGCTGTTCCTGTCGGCGGTGGCCTCGCTCGCGCTGGGCGCCGTCTCGATCGGCCCGGCGCGGCTGATCGCCGTGCTGGCGGGGCATGGCGATCCGGTCGCCGCCGCGATCCTGCTCGATCTGCGCCTGCCGCGCCTGATCGTGGGGCTGCTGGTGGGCGGAATGCTCGGCCTCGCCGGCGCGGTGCTGCAGGGTTATCTCCGCAATCCGCTGGCCGAGCCGTCGGTACTGGGCGCGTCCAACGCGGCCGCTCTGGGCGCGGTCGGTGCGCTCTATTTCGGGCTGGCGGCGTGGCATGTCCTGCTGCTGCCCCTGCTCGCCATCGGCGGCGGGCTGGTCGCACTGTTGATGCTGTTCGCGCTCTCCGGTCGTTCGGAAAGCCCGCTCACCCTGATCCTCGCCGGCATCGCCGTCTCCACGCTGGCGGGAGCGGGCATCAGCCTCGCGCTCAATCTCTCCGCCAATCCCTTCGCGGCGATGGAGATCATGTCCTGGCTGCTCGGCTCGCTCGAGAATCGCTCGATCCAGCATGTCTGGATCGCTCTGCCCTGCGTCGTGATCGGCACGGCCCTGCTGCTGTTCGACGGCCGCACGCTGGATGCGCTGACGCTGGGCGAGGATGGCGCCCAGTCGCTCGGTGTCGATCTCGCACGCACGCGCACGCGCCTGCTGCTCGGGGTCGCAATCGGCGTGGGGGGTGCCGTGGCGGTGTCGGGATCGATCGGCTTCGTCGGCCTGATCGTGCCGCACCTGATCCGCCCGCTCACCGATCGCAGCCCGTCCTCGATCCTGTTGCCCTCGCTGCTGGGTGGCGCGGTGCTGCTCACCCTCTCCGACATCGCCGTGCGCCTGATCCCCGCCAGCAACGAGCTGAAGCTGGGCGTGGTCACCTCGTTCCTCGGCGTGCCCGTCTTCCTGATCCACCTGATGCGGGAGCGCCGCCTGTGGTGACCGTCACGCTCGAAAGCCTGAGCGTATCGCTCGGCCGCCGGCTGGTGGTGCGGGAGGTCAGCGCCACGCTCGCCTCCGGCGCGCTCATCGGCATCATCGGTCCCAACGGGGCGGGCAAGTCCACGCTCGTGCGCGCGCTGCTGGGGCTGACGAAGCCCGCTTCGGGCGGCGCTCTGATCGACGGGCAGGACGTCACCGCTTTGCCCCGCCGCGCCATCGCCCGCGCGCTCGCTTATCTCCCGCAGGGCCAGACGCTGCATTGGCCGCTGACGGTGGAGCGCCTCGTCGCGCTCGGCCGCCTGCCCCATCTCGCCCCGCTTTCGCGCGTGTCGGCGCAGGATGAGGCGATGGTGGAGCGCGCGATGGAGAAAGCCGGCGTCACCCCCCTGCGCGACCGCATCGCCACCGAGCTTTCCGGGGGCGAACGCGCCCGCGTGATGCTGGCGCGCGCGCTGGCGGTCGGCGCGTCGGGGCTGGTGGCGGACGAGCCCCTCGCCTCGCTCGACCCCGGCCACCAGATCGACGTGATGGAGGTGCTGGCGCACGAAGCCCGCGCCGGCGCGCTGGTGATCGCGGTGCTGCACGATCTGACGATGGCCGCGCGCTATTGCGATCGTCTGCTGCTGCTGGATGGCGGCCGCCTCGCCTGTGACGGAACCGCCGAGGAGGTGCTGACGCCCGACCGCCTGCGCGCGGTCTACGGGATCGAGGCGGCGGTGGACCGCTCCGGCCCCAGGCCGATCGTCACCACATTGGGCCGGGCGGCAAGGGTCTGACGGGACGTCGACCGTCACCCCGCCGCTTCCCCGTCCCGCAGCCGGATCCTAACGCGGCAAAGCCCCGCCACCTTTCGGCCGGGGCAGATCGCGTCGTCGCGCGCATAGGGGGTATTCTCCGCCCGTCGGCACAGCGTGTCCGGCCCGCCCGCCCCCCGCCGGGGCCGGTCGATCGCCTGGGATCAGGCGATCTTGAACGCCGTCCGACGGTGGATCGCCGCGAAGCGGGCCGCCTGTTCGCGCTCCAGCGCCTCCCGCCGGGTGAGATCGCGCTCACCCAGCAGGGCCATGGCGGGGGCGGCCAGGAAGCGCGCACCCGAGAGGAACAGTGCGCCGGCCGCCAGCAACGTCATGTGCCCGCCGATCATCGGCGAGATCATGAACAGCGCCACGATCAGCACCAGATGGGCCGCGCCGATCGCCGTCTCCGGGATCGTCGCCGTGAAGGCGCGCTGCCACGAACCGGCCACCGCGAACTTGGGCGTCCGCGTCCACGGACGGGGCTTCGAGGACAGGCCCGCGATCGCCGCCGTCATCTGCACGTAGGAGAGACTCGCCTTGGCGACTTCCGCCAGCAGCATGTCCGAAATCCGCGTGCAGCCCGAAAGCGTGTAATAGCGCCAGCCCAGCACCACCGCCGCGAGCAGCTGCGTGCCGATCATCGCCCAGGTCACGCCCGGCAGCATCATGTCCGGCAGGGCGCCCGTCGCGGTCAGCACCGTCGCCACCATCATCATGATGAAGCCGAAACCCGTGCCCACCAGCTTCACCAGCGGATCCGCCGCGCGCTGGCATTCCAGCAGCTTGGACCAGGTGTTGAGGTCGGACTTCAGGCCGAACGGACGCGGCAGGAAATAGCGCCAGTAGCGACGAAGCTGCTGCACCGGGCCGGCCGTCCACCGGAAGCGCTGCTTGCGATAATCCTCGAACGTCTCGGGGATCAGGCCGCGGCCGAACGTCTGCGGCAGATAGACGCCGTCATAGCCGATCTTGCGGATGCGGATCGAAATCTCGCTATCCTCGGTCAGGCACCATTCGGCCCAGCCGCCCACTTCGCGGATCACGTTGGCGCGGACGATGCACATCGTGCCGATCGTGAAGGCCGCGTTATATTCGTTGATGCCCGGATAGACGACCTTGTTGGTCGGCATATATTCCCAGTAGCAGCCGCGCAGATAGGTGCTGGCCTCATGCTCGCGATAATCGTGCGGCGTCTGGACGTAACCGATCTTGGGATCGTCGAAGAAACCGGAGATCTTGGCGAGGAAATCGGGCTCGGCGAGATAATCTGCGTCCATCACCGCGACGAGCGAGGCGCGCTTGTCCATGCGCGGCATCAGCCAGTTGAGCGCGCCGGCCTTGGCGCCCTCCAGCGGGGCGACATGGAAGAAGCGGAAGCGCTCGAAGCCCAGCTTGGCGTTCAGCCGGCGGCAATGCGCCTCCACCGGGCGCCACAGCGCCTCGTCCTTGGTGTTGTTGTCGCAGACCATCACCTCGAAATTCGGGTAGGTCTGGTTGGCCACGCTATCCAGCGTCGCGATCACCAGCTCCGGCGGTTCGGCATAGCAGGCCACCTGCACCGAGATCATCGGCGCATCGCGATTGAGCTTGGGCGGCATCGGCTGGTTCGGACGATCCCAGCTGACGTGGGTCAGCATCGCCTGCCGCACCATCGATCCGGCCATGTTGAAGCCCAGCAGCAGCACGCTGACCGTCGAGCCCATCACCCAGAGCACCAGCGCCCACATCGGATAGGACAGGTCGACCAGCACCACGAAGGACCAGGGCAGCGCGGTGAGCAGCAGCAGCGGCTGCACCGCCAGCGCCAGGGCGCCCGCCGCCGTGAGGCGCGGCATCGCCCAGCTGGCCAGGCTCGCGCCCAGCAGCGCCAGGATCGTCGCGACCAGCGCGCCGGTGGACTCGCCGGTCAGCAGCGCGGCTGCGACCGCGCAGCCTACGGCCGTGGCCCAGACGGGCAGGATCTGCCGCCCACGTGACTGATCGATCCCGAACGGAGTGCGGATCTGCCACGCCATGAAGAGCGCGGCGGCCACCGTCGTAAGCGACAGGTCTAGTAACGCCGCGTCGAAGACGGCGCGTGCGGGCAGCATCATAGGATCTCTCACCTGACAAAACCGGAGCAGCTTCGCCGGATCGGCCCGAAGGCGAAACGATCAGTGCTGCATGTGCTAACATTAACAGAATTGTGGGTGACAGGTTCCTGAACGCCGTATAGACGATTTTCCGCTGATCCCTGTCGGATAACGGCTTATCGCAGGAAACCCAGTCTTTACGCGAGCTTGAGCCGCCGCGCGGTCTTGCCGAGCGCCATTTTGTCGGAGTCGGCCAGGCCCAGTTTCAGGCCCGCCCACAGGGCAGCCATCCACGCAACCACCGTCAGAACGCCACTTACGGCGAGGGGAGCGGCCATCGTGAGGATCGCGACGACGACGATCGCGGCCGATGCGCCAAGCGCGACGCAGAGCGTATAAAGGAAAGGTGGCGCGAATGCGGCAAGGCCTTCCTCGCGGCTGAGCTGCCCGATCGAGAGCGCCGCGACCATCACCTGACCCGTGCCCACCGCCAGCGCCACCGCCACTCCCGGCCAGCGTCCCGCCGTCGCCGCCAGCACCGCGCCCGCCGCCAGCGTCGCCACCAGGCTGTTCTGCAGCGGCAGCACGCGCCGGCCGATCACCTGCTGGATCGACGAGGCCGGCCCCACCGCCGCCTCGATCCCGCGCGCGGTGACGAGGATGATCAGGATCGGCAGACCGGCCTCGGCGCCATGCGCGAAACTGCCCAGAATGGCCGGCCCCGCCGCCGCCAGCCCCACGCAGGTCGGCAGGGCCAGCAACAGCGACAGCCGCACCGCGAAATCGTAGAGCGCCTGCAAGGTCGATCGGTCGCCCCTTGCCGCCGCCGCCGCGATCGGCCCCAGCACATAGCCGAAGGTCTGGCGCACGATCTGGGGGATGCTTGCCACCTTGCGCGCGATCGCATAGAGGCCCGCCGCCGAAGCGCCGGCCGCGCCGGGCGCGAGCAGATTGGCGACGATCGTCGCCAGATCGCTGAACGCGCGCGCGAGGATGTTGGCCGGCAGTACCGAGAGCCCCGCCAGCGCCATGTCGTGCGTCATCGCCCGCCCGCAGCGGATCGCGATCACCCGACGCAGCGGCACGTAGCGGTTGAGCAGGCGTAGCGAGGAGGCCGCCGTGAAGGCCAGCGAGATCAGATGCGCCAGCAGCAGCCCCAGCGTCTGCACGCCCGCCGCCCACAGCAGCACGGCCGCCACCAGCCGCGCGAGTTGCTCCCACATCAGCCGCACGCGCACTTCGGGGCCGAAGGCGTGATTGGCGCGCACCGCCGAGGTCGATACCTCCACCGTGGCCCACAAAGGCAGGGCCCAGGCGAAGATGCGGATGCCGGTCACCAGCTTGCCGCTGTCCTTCGCGGCGACGTTCAATATGTCCGCGATCTGCGGCGCCAGCAGGAAGGCGATCACCGCCACCGCCAGATTGGGCACGATCCCCAGCAGCAGGGCGGCGCGTACGGCGCGCGCGCGCTCGGCGGGCTCGGTGCAGGCCGGCAGGATCCGCTGCAGGCCGCTGGTCACGCCGAGATCGAAGATGTTCTCGGCCATGTTCACCAGGCTCCACAGCACCATGTAGAGACCGTAGGTCGGCAGGCCGAACATCCAGGTATAAGCCGGCTGGCTCACCACCTCGACGACAGCCCCCAGCCGGGAGAGCGCGACCGTTCCCGCCCCGCGCGCCGCCTGCTGGCGCACCGCATGGGCGGCGTCGGGGGCCGCATCAGGGGCGCCGGACTCGGCCGCGCCCGATCCGGTCGTCACTCCTCGGTGCGGATCAGCACCGCCTCACCGATGATGAGGAACAGCAGGAAGGGCGCCCAGGCGGCCAGCATCGGCGGATAGGCGCCCAGATTGCCCATCGCGAGCGCGAAATTGTCCGCCACGAAATAGAGGAAGCCCAGTGCCATGCCGATCACGGCGCGGATGAACAGCCGCCCCGATCGGGCGAGGCCGAAGCCCGCCACGCCCGCGAGAAGCGGCATCAGCAGGGTCGAGAGCGGGCCGGAAATCTTGTGCCACAGGATCGTCCGCAGCGATCCGGTCGGCCGCCCGCTGGCCTGCAGCTCGCCGATCGCCTCCCACAGCGAACGGAAGGAGCGGCTGTCGCCGTCCACGGAGGCCAGCGTGAAGCGATCCGGCGCGATGCCCTTGCCGATCGTCATCGCCGGCACATCCCGGAGCGTGCCGGAGCGGACGTCGAACAACTGCACCTGCTCGATCTTCCAGGCGCCATTTTCCAGATGGCCGCGCTCGCCCTTGGCCAGCACGGTCAGCCGGTCGCGCGTGCGGTCATAATATTCCACGCCGCTCAGCCGCGTGCCCGCGCCCCGCCCCGAGACATGATCGACATGGATCAGGTCGTCGCCGTCGCGCACCCACACATTGTCGACCACGCCGCGCATGTCCTTGACGATGCCATAGTCCACGTTCTGCCATGCCGTCAGCGCGGCGGTGGAGCGCGCCACCACATGATCGTTGAACCAGAAGGACAGGCCCGCGATCGCGAGGCTCGCAATGCCCAGCGGCGCCAGGATCTGGTGCGCGGAGATGCCCGCCGCCTTCATCGAGATGATCTCGCTGTTGGCGTTCATGCGGACGAGCGTGATCAGCGTGCCCAGCAGCACCGAGAAAGGCAGGAAGCGCGCGATGATCTGCGGCACGCGCAGCCCCACATAATGGAGGATCGCCGCCTGTCCGTTGCCCGGAAAGGCGAGGATGTCGCCCGATTCGCCCAGCAGGTCGAGCGTCATCAGCACCAGCACCAGCGCGGCCAGCACGGCCACGGAGCGCGACACGAAGGTCTTCGCCAGATACCAGCCGATCGTGGCCGGCGGCAGCAGTCCCGGTCCCCGGCTCATGCCGCCTTCGCCTTGCGATCGCTGGAGAAGCGGCTGAGCACCCATTTCCACGCTTTCTCCGCGCTCCTTTCGAGCGCGCCGATCGGCTGCCCGCCCGGCTTGTGCGCCAGCGTGTGATACATCCACCAGATCAGGGCCGCGAACAGAGCGAACGGCACCCAGAGCGCGATCAGCGGATCGATCTTGCCCAGGCTGCCCAGCGCTTCCGCATATTCGTTGACCTTGTGATAGGTCACGATCATCACGATCGAGAGGAATACGCCCAGCGCGGAGCTGGATCGCTTCGGCGGCACCGCCAGCGCCACCGCCAACATCGGCAGCAGCAGCATCGTCGCCACTTCCACCAGCCGGAAATGATATTCGGCCCGGCTGCGCGCGCGCTCCAGTTTCTCGTTGCCGGGCGTATGGCCCGATCGCACCAGTTCCGGGATGGTCATCTCGCCGTCGCGGCCGCCGCGCAGCCGGAATTTCTCCTCGCGCGGCAGGTCGATCGGCAGATCGTGATTCACGAAGGTCAGCACGCGCGGCGCGGCAAAGCCCGGCGCGTTATGGACGAGGCTGCCGTTGCGCAGCCGCAGGATGATCGTGTCGGGATCGTCCGTCGCCATGAAGCGGCCATGCTCGGCCGTCACCGCCAGGCTCTTGCCGTCGTCGCCCTGCGCCATCACGAACAGGCCCGAAAGCTCGCGCCCGCCGTCGCGGCTGCGCTCCACCCGCAGCGTCATCTTCTTGCCCAGCTTGGTGAACTCGCCCACCTTGATCGAGGCGCCCAGCGCGCCCGAGCGCAGCTCGTAGCGCAGGCCCTCATAGGCATAGCGCGCATAAGGCTGGACGAAGCCGACGATCGCCAGGTTCACCAGCGCCAGCGCGCCCGCATAGTAGAAAGGCACGCGCAGCAGCCGGCCATAGCTCATCCCCACCGCCTGCATCACGTCCAGCTCGGACGTGGTGGCGAGGCGGCGGAAGGCCAGCAATATGCCCAGCATCAGCCCGATCGGGATGCCCAGCGACAGATATTCGGGGATCAGGCTCGCCAGCATCCGCCACACCACGCTGACCGGCCCGCCCTCCTGCGCGACGAAGTCGAACAGGCGGAGCATCTTGTCGAGCAGCAGCAGCATCGCCGCGATCACCAGCGTCGCAGCGAGCGGCACGGCGATCAGGCGGGCGAGGTAACGATCGACCATCTTGGCAGAATTCAAAATGCAGACGCTCCGTCACCATGATCTGGCCGCATTCGCCGCCAATCTGCAGTCGGCATGGGGGCGTGTTCCGCCCGTCGCCAGTGGCGGTGGGCTATAGCTTCCGGGAGTTGGTTGGTCATGTCTAAACTTCTCGTGCCCGTCGTTGCCGCTGCGCTCTGCGCGGGCAGCGTCGTCGCGCCCCCGATCGCGGCCGCCGCGATCGTCGGCCCGCACGCCGCGGATTGCGCCGCCGGCTCCGAGAAGCCGGCGATGCTGGTGCGCGTGCTGGGCCTGAAGGCGCGCACGGGTCTGGTCCGCGTCCAGTCCTATGGCGGGGATCCCGATCATTATTTCGACAAGGGCACTTATATCGAGCGTGTCGAGGTGCCCGCGCCCGCCAGCGGCGCGCTGGACGTGTGCATGGTCGTGCCCGCGCCCGGCAAATATGCGATCTCGATCCGCCATGACGTGAACGGCAGCGGCAAGTCCGACATGTCCGACGGCGGCGGCTTCTCCGGCAATCCGAACGTCTCGCTGATGGATGTCGTGTTCAAGCGCCGCCCCTCGCCCGCGCAGGTCGAGGTGAAGGTGGCGGGCGTGACGAAGGTGCCCGTGATTCTCAATTATATTCAAGGCGGAGCGGTCAAGCCGGTCGCATCCGCCGAACGCCCCTAGGATATCGATGGTCCGTATCGCGCTTCTGTCCAATCCGCAGTCGACCGGCAACCGGTCGCTGCTCCCGCGCGTCCGCAGCTTCTGCGCGGACCATCCCGAGATCTTCCACTATGAGGTGGAGAGCGCGGACCAGATCGGCGCCGCGCTGAAGACGATCGCGCGCGTCCAGCCCGCGATTCTCGTCATCAACGGCGGCGACGGCACGGTGCAGTCGACGCTGACCGAACTCTATCATGGCGGCCAGTTCGGCCAGACGCCGCCGCCCGTGGCGGTGCTGCCCAACGGCAAGACCAACCTGATCGCGCTGGATCTGGGCGCCGTCGGCGATCCGATCGTCGCGCTGGAGAAGGTGCTGGAGATCGCGCGCGGCCCGATCAAGGATCATATTGTCAGCCGCGAGTTGATCGCGCTGAGCGAGGATGGCGGCACGCCGGTGCTGGGCATGTTCCTCGGCGGCGCGGGACTGGCCGATTCGATCCTCTATTGCCGCAACAAGATCTACCCGCTCGGCCTGCCCAACTGGCTGAGCCACGTGCTCACCTTCTTCGCGCTGATGCTGTCGCTGGTGCTGGGGATGCGCGCCGCCTTCCTGCCGCCGCGCCCCTCCTCGGTGAAGGTGCAGCTGATCCGCCAGGGCCAGATCCAGGGCCATTTCTCGCTGCTGATCGTCACCACGCTCAAGAAGCTGCTGCTGGGTTCGAACGTTCCCTCGGACGGCCGCCTCGGCGCGCTGCAACTGCTGCTCGTCGATCAGAATCCGCTCGCTTTGCTGCGCGCGGTGATCACCAGCGCGCTCGGCAAGCTCGATTATGGCCGGCTGCACGGCGTGCAGGTGGAGAGTGGCGACGAGATCCGCATCTCGGGCGACCATTCCAGCCTGATCCTCGATGGCGAGGTGTTCCAGGCGGGCGCCGGCCGCACGATCGTGCTGCGCCACACCGATCCCCTGCCCTTCGTCCGCCTCGCGGCCTGAAATCGGCCATCGCCATGCTGAGCGCGTTTCAGCATCCATCACCCGAATCCATCGACGGTATCGCCCGTTGAGAAGGCAGGTCATGGATGCTGAAACGCGTTCAGCATGACAGGGACAATGAACATGCCTCCCCCCCTCCGCGACCTCGTCGCCGCTGAACTGGCCGAGCCCGTCCCCACGCCCGTCACCGCGATGGCCGCCGCCATTGCGGCGCGCCACCCTACGGCGCTCGGCGTCCTGTTCTACGGCTCCTGCCTGCGCGAGCGCAGCTTCGACGGGCTGATGCTCGATTTCTACCTGATCGTGGAAAGCTACGATCAGGCGTTCGACCGCCGCTGGCTCGCCACCGCGAACCGCCTGCTGCCGCCCAACGTCTTCCCGTTCGAGCATGATGGCCTCGTCGCCAAATATGCGGTGCTGAGCGCCGACGATTTCGCTCGCCTCAACGGGCCGGAGGCGGAGACCGTCTCGGTCTGGGCCCGATTCGCCCAGCCCTCCCGGCTGGTATGGCAGGCGGATGCCGACGCCGCCCGCCGCATCGTCGATGCCGTGTCCCTCGCCGCTCCGACTCTGTTCGCGCTGGCCCTGCCGATGCTGCCCTCACCACCCAACGACCCGTTGGTGCTGAGCGAAGTCGAAGCACCGGCTCCAACCGCCCCCGCCCGGAGCCCGTCCTTCGACTTCGCTCAGGACGAACGGATAGAGGAAGGCGACCCCCTCACGATCTGGCGCGAAGGCTTCCGTCTCACCTACGGCGCGGAACTCCGGGCGGAGCGCGCCAACCGCCCTGGATCGGTCGTCGATGCCGATCCCGCCCGCTACGAGACGTTCGGGCGCGCCGTCCTCGCCATCACCGGCCCGTCCCAGCTCACCCCCGCCGCCGCCGCCCGCCGCTGGGCCACGCTCCGCCGCAACGGCAAGTGGCTCACCCTCGCCCGTCTCGCCAAGGCCAGCGCCACCTATGCGGGCGGGATCGATTATCTCGCGTGGAAGATCAGCCGCCACTCGGGCCAGAAGGTGGAGATCAAGCCCTGGCAGCGCCGCTGGCCGATCGCCGGCGCGCTCACCCTGCTCCCCCGCCTGATCGCGAGCGGCGCGATCCGCTAGGAACGCTTTCCACCTCTCGTCACCCTGAATTTGGTTCAGGGTCCATCACCCGAGCGCCACTCCAGGCGCAACGGGCAGGTCATGGATGCTGAAACAAGTTCAGCATGACGTATGGAAGGGTTCGCCCCGCCCTACAGCCGGTCGAAATCGATCGGCTGCGTCCGGTCCAGCCAGTTCGGCGCCTCGGGCATCGGATATTTGAGGCCGGTGGCGCAGTTGAACAGCACCACCTCATCCTCCGCGCCCACCAGCCCCTCGGCCAGTGCGCGGCGATAGGCGGCCAGCGTCGCGCCACCCTCGGGGCACAGCAAAAGCCCGTCCTGCTTCGCCGCATCGTCCACCGCGCGCAGGATCGCCTCGTCCTCCACCGCCAGCGCCTTGCCGCCGCTCTCGCGCACGGCCCGCAGGATCAGGAAATCGCCCACCGCGCGCGGCACGCGGATCCCCGCCGCCACCGTATGCGCATTCTCCCAGCGCTCGGCATGCTCCACGCCCTCGTCGAAGGCCTTCACCATCGGCGCGCAGCCCGCGGCCTGCACCGCGAACATCTTCGGCCGCTCGGCACCGATCCAGCCCAGGGCCTCCAACTCGGCAAAGGCCTTCCACATGCCGATCAGGCCCGTGCCGCCGCCGGTGGGGTAGAAGATCGCCTTGGGCAGGCGCCAGCCGAGCTGCGCGGCCAGTTCCAGCCCCATCGTCTTCTTGCCCTCGATCCGGTAGGGCTCCTTCAGCGTCGAGAAATCGAACCAGCGCCCCTGCTTCGCGCCCTCGCCCACGATCGCGCCGCAATCGTCGATCAGCCCGTTCACGCGCCATACCCGCGCGCCCTGCAAGGCGATCTCGCGCACGTTGATCTCGGGGGTATCCTCGGGACAGAAGACGATCGTCTCGATCCCGCAGCGCGTCGCATAGGCGGCCAGCGCCGCGCCGGCATTGCCGTTGGTGGGCATGGCGATGCGCGTGATCCCCAGCGCCTTGGCCATCGCCACCGCCATCACCAGACCGCGCGCCTTGAACGATCCGGTCGGGAGGCGCCCCTCATCCTTCACCAGCACGTTCGCGCCGCCGCTGGCGGGCAGCGGCACCAGCGGCGTCTCGATCTCGCCGAGGCTCACGATATCGCGCGTCGCCCGCACCGGAAGCAGCTCGCGCCAGCGCCACAGATCGGTCGGTCGCGCGGCGATGGCATCGCGATCCACCTGCGCCTTCACCGCCTCCAGATCGTAGCGCACCAGCAGCGGACGCCCGACCCGCGACAGGCCGTGGACCTGATCCGCCTCATAACGCTCGCCCGTCATAGAACATTCGAGATGGGTGACGAAGGTGGGGCGATCGGCGGTGAGGTTCAGGTTCGGATTCATGCGCGTGCTTCTAGCGCGGCGGCTGCGACGCGGGAATGACGGATCGTCCGAGACCAAACACCTCACCCCGAAAAACGTTCGTGCTGAGCCTGTCGAAGCACCGTCCTTCTTCCCGACGTCGAAAAAGAAGAACGGCACTTCGACAGGCTCAGCGCGAACGGAAAGTGGTGGGCTTAAACCAGCCCTAATAACTCGGCCCGAATACGGACCAGCCCGTCCGCTGCACCAGCCGCTCCAGCGCGATCGTGCCGATCTCCGAATTGCCGCGCTCGTTCAGCCCCGGCGACCATACCGCGATCGAGGCGCGCGCGGGCGCGATGGCGAGGATCCCGCCGCCCACGCCGGACTTGCCCGGTAGGCCCACGCGATAGGCGAACTCGCCCGATCCGTCATAATGGCCGCACGTCATCATCAGCGCGTTGATGCGGCGCGCGCGGGCGGCCGAGATCACCGATCCGCCCGTCGCCGGGCTGCGCCCCGCCAGCATCAGATAGCGCCCGGCCAACGCCAGCTGGCGACAGGACATCGCGATCGCGCACTGGTGGAAATAGACGCCCAGTGCCTGCTCCACCGGATGGCGGAGGTTGCCGAAGGCCCGCATGTAATTGGCGAGCGCGGCGTTGCGGAAGCCCGTGCCCTGCTCGGCCTGCGCCACATGCTCGTCCACGAAGATCGCGTCGTCGCCCGCCAGCGCGCGCGTGAAGCGCAAGATCTCGGCGATCGCCTCGCGCGGCTGATGCCCGGCCAGCACCACATCCGAAACGACGATCGCGCCCGCATTGATGAAGGGATTGCGGGGAATGCCGCTCTCCGTCTCCAGCTGGACGATCGAGTTGAACGCGCTGCCCGAAGGCTCCCGCCCCACGCGCTGCCACAAAGCGTCGCCCACCTTGCCCAGCGCCAGCGTGAGCGAGAAGACCTTGGACACGCTCTGGATCGAGAAGGGCATGTCGGCGTCGCCCGCCAGATGGCAGGCGCCGTCCGCCTCCACCACCGCGATCCCGAAGCGCGCCGGATCCACCTCGGCCAGCGGCGGGATATAGTCGGCCACGCGCCCGCGCTGCGCGACGGCCGCCATCTCCCGCGCGATATCGCGGACGATCGCGCCGATATCGCTCATGCGGCCCTCATGCTTGCGACAAAGCCGGCAGCAGCCCGAGCCGCGCCCGCGCCCGCCAGCGCCCCACCAGCAGCACCGCCACCACCGCGAGGCCGATCGCCAGCCCCCACCAGATGCCCACGCCCGCCATCGGCGTGAAGAAGCCGAGCATCACCGAACTGCCGAAACCGAGCACCCAATAGCCCGCCAGCGCGATGACCATCGGCACGCGCGTATCCTGCAGCCCGCGCAGCACGCCCGCCGCCACCGCCTGCGCGCCGTCCACCAGCTGGAACACGGCCGCCACCGCCAGGAAGCGCTTCGCCAGCGCCGCCACCGCCGCGTCCGCCGGCACGGCCGGATCGAGGTAAGCGGAGATCAGCACGTCCGGCACGGCCCACATGATGAAGGCCGTCACCCCCATCACGCCGATCCCCGCCGTCAGCGCGACATTGCCCGCGCGCGCCACCCACGGCCGGTCCCCCGCCCCAAAGGCGAGGCCGACGCGGATCGTCGCGGCCTGCGCGATGCCGAACGGGATCTGGAAGGCGACGGCGGCGATGTTCAGCGCGATCGCATGCGCCGCCACCTCGGCTACCCCGATCAGCCCCATCAGCAGCGCGGCGCCCGTGAACAGCCCCGCCTCGAACACCCAGGTCACCGAAATGGGCAGGCCGAGCCGCAGGATGTCCCGCGCGCGGACCATGTCGAACTGCCACCACAGGCCGAACAGGCGATAGCGCCGCAGCTTGCGATCGAAGAGCAGGATGAGCCCGAAGCACAGCGCCATCGCCGCATAGGCCAGCACGTTGGCGAGCGCCGATCCCTTCAGGCCCATGGCGGGCGATCCGAGATGGCCGAAGATGAAGGCCCAGTTGCCCACCACGTCCAGCACCAGCGCCAGCCCGGTGACGAGGAAGGTCCAGCCCGGCCGCCCCAGCGCGGCGGAGCCGGAGCGCATCACGCCCGCCGCCACCGCCAGCGGCATCCCCCACAGCAGCACCGAGAGGAAGCCGCCCGCGCGCTCGGCCACGATCGGATCCTGCCCCGCCAGCAGGAACAGCGCCTCGCCCTGCGAGAGCAGCAGCATCACCGGGATCGCGCAGAGCAAGCCCGCCCACATCGCCATGCGGAAGCTGCGGCGTACTTCGCGCACGGCATGGGCGCGGCGGCCCAGTTCGGCCGCGATCAGCGGCGCGGCGGCGGCGGCCAGCGCGATCAGTGCGTAGCTCAGGATATTGAAGAAATAGCTGCCAAGCGTGGCGGCGGCCAGATCGCGCGGGCCGAGGCGCGCGGCGAACACCACGTCCACCGCCGCGATCGCCATCTGCAGCAGATTCGCGCCGACGAGCGGCCCGGCCAGCCGCGCGAGCGCGCCCGCTTCCGCCCGCGCCGAGACGGGCGGGGCTGCGACGAGCGGCGGCGTGACGGCGATATCCATGCCGTAGCCCTTACAGGAAACAGGCCGCGATCCACCACTCATCGCAGCCGACGCAGGAGCGGGGTTCAGAATCTCCCTCCACCCTCTCATGCTGAGCTTGTCGAAGCACCGTCCTTCCTTCGACCTCGCGCGAAAGGAAGAACAGCACCTCTTGCATTCACCGTGAAGTCCGGCTGACTTTCTAAAGTCCCCGGATCCAGGAGCCTCCATGTCCCAATGCAGCCATTCCGCCAGCGTCCGGGATGTCACCCCCGCCACCAAGGGGTGCGAGGAATGCCTGAAGACGGGCGGCTGGTGGGTGCATCTGCGGCTGTGCCGGGTCTGCGGCCATGTCGGCTGCTGCGATCAGTCGCCCGGCAAGCATGGCACCGCGCATTTCCACGCGACAGGCCATCCGATCATTGAGGGCTATGATCCGCCCGAAGGCTGGGGCTGGTGCTTCGTCGACGAGGATTTCGTCGACCTGCCCGACCAGACGCCCCAGATCGGGCCGATCCCGAGGTTTATCTGAGGCTGGCGAACCAGATCACGTGGATCGGGCCCTTGCCGTTCTCGCGGGCGCGCAGCTTCACCTCATCGACCGCGAAGCCCGCCGCCCCCAGCCGCCGCGTGAACGTCGGATCGGGTCCGGCGGACCAGACGGCGAGGATTCCACCCGGCCGCAGCGCGCGCTTCGCCCGCGCGAGGCCCGCCATCGAATAGAGCGCGTCATTGGCCGGGCGCGTCAGCCCGTCCGGGCCATTGTCGACGTCGAGCAGGATCGCGTCATAGCGGCCCGCCTCCATCGCCGCGCCGACATCGCCGATGCGGACCTCCACGCGCCGATCGTCGAGGCAGCCGTCGGTGAGCGCCTCCATCGGCCCGCGCGCCCAGTCGAGGATGTCCGGCACCAGTTCGGCCACCGTGATCCGCGCATCCGCGCCCAGCTCGCCCAGCGCCGCGCGCAGGGTGAAGCCCATGCCGTAGCCGCCGATCAGCAGATGCGGCGCCTTGCGCTGGCCGAGACGCTCGCACGTCATCGTCGCCAGCGCCTTTTCGGATCCGCTCTTGCGCGTGCTCATCAGCTCGTTGCGTTCGAGCATGATGATGTGATCGCCGCCGTGGCGGACGAGCCGGAGCGGCGGACCGCCCGGCACGTCCGCGACCGCGATCACCTCGCGGGGGATCACTTCTTGCGGGCCTTGCGCGCCGCATAACGCGCATCCCGCGCCGCCTTCAGCTCTTCCGCGGTCTTCTGCGGCTTGATCGAGGCCTGCTTCTGCTCCAGCTCGGCCGCAGCCCGGGCCGCCTTGGCTTCCGCCTTCGCCGCCTTGGCGGCTGCAAGCTCGGCCTGCCGCGCCGCGCGCTTCTCCGCCTCGGCCGCCTCGCGCGCTTCGCGCGCCGCCTGCCGCTCGGCGACGACGGCGGGATCCAGCGCCGGCTTGGCGCGCAACTTGTCCAGCGCGCGCTGCTTGGCCGCCGCCGCTGCCGCCGTCCGTTCGTTGAAATCTGGTACCTTGAAAGCCATTCCGTTCCCTATGGACTCAGGCGCCCCCAATGGCCGCCCGGCGTTGCCCCTACCCTCATCGGGCCGAGAGTGACACCCCGACGCGCCCTTCCCGTTTACCCCAACGCACGAAACGCCGATGATCGCCCGATGCGGCGCGACCGGACGACCCTCTTTTTCGATGGCGGCTGCCGCCCGAATCCCGGCCCGATGGAGATCGCCGCCGTCCTGCGCGGCCAGGCTTTCTTCCGGGACGATCTGGGATCGGGCGACAATAATGAGGCCGAGTGGCTCGCTTTGCTCCACGCGCTGGAGCTGGCGATCGCGGCCGGCGCGACCGACGCTTTGCTGATCGGCGATTCCACTTTGGTGATCGAGCAGGCCTCCGGACGCTGGCCCTGCCGCAGCCCGCACCTGCAGCCCTATCTCGAAAAATTCCGGTCGCTCGCGCCCCGCATCCCGCGTCTGCGGATGCGGCAGGTGCCCCGATCCCGAAACCTCGCCGGCATCGCCCTTGCGCGCCGGGGCATGCCGTAAAACATCGTAAAACCGCGAAAATCGTCGAATATTCCACGGCTTTCCGGTGTTGCAATATCGTTCATGAGACGTTGTAAACGCTCCGCTAGCGCGCCGAGGCCCTTGTCAGACAGGCTCTCCTGATCGCATCGCCAACGGGTTTCGGGGAGCTTGAACTTGCAGCGCTTTCGGTTACGCATCGGCTATCTTCACTCTGGCACGAAGTCGGGCCATTGATGTCTTCAGAAGGCGCGGATTTGAATTCCGTAGCGCGGCGTATGTGGATCGGAATTCTCGCCGCGGTGATCGGTGCGGGAACGGCTCATGCCGCGCCCCCGCAGGAGGGGCTCATGCCGCTCACGCTTCCGTCCGCGATCGAGGCCGCCGAAAGCGCCAATATCGACGTGCTGACGGCGCGGCTGGCGGTGAAGACCGCGCAGGCCAATCTACGCAGCGCCGATACCGCGCCGAATCCCGTCTTCAGCGTGAATGCGGTGCAGGTCCGCCCGAACCGGATCGGCAATCTCCCTTACGGGCAGGTGGCGGACACGGTCGCGCGAATCGACGTGCCGCTGGAGCGCGGCGGCAAAAGGCGCGCACGCACCGGCGCCGCCCGCGCGATGGTGCAATCGGCCGAGGATGATTTCGCCGACGCCCGCCGTCAGATGCGCCAGGCCGTCACCGGCGCCTATTTCGATCTGAAGGCGGCCGAGGCGAAGGTCGAGCTGCTCACCGCCATCGCCAATGCCTATACGGACAGCGCGAAGATCGCCGGCAAGCAGGAGCATGCGGGCGGCCTGTCGCAGGGCGATCTCGCCCGCCAGAAGGTGGAGGCGATCCACGCCCAGACCGATGCCCAGCAGGCCGTGACCGACTGGCGCGAAAGCCAGCTCGCGCTCGCCGGGCTGATCGGGCGCGAGGCGCAGGCGCCGCTGCTCTCCACCACCGGCGACTGGCCCTCCTCCACCCAGGTCAGCACCGAGCCCGCCGACGCCGTCGCCCTGCGCCGCCCGGACGTGCTGAGCGCGCAGGCCCAGATCGAGGCGGCGCGCAAGAATCTCGATGGCGCGCACGCGCTGCGCTATTCGGACGTGACGGTCGGCGCGCAATATGAGCGGGCCGCCGGCGATCTCGGCGTCGGCAGCAGCATGGGCGTCGGCATCTCCGTGCCGATCCCGGTCCGCAATCGCTATAGCGGCGAAGTGGATGCCGCCGGCACCGCTTTGGTCCAGGCCGAGGCCGATGCGCGCAAGGCGCTCGCCACCGCTACCGCCGAAATCGTGATCGCGCGCCGCGCGCTGGAGGAGGCGATCCGCCGGCGCCAGCTGTTCGATCAGTCGGAGCTGCCCGCCGCGCACCGTGCGGCCGATGTCGCCGAATTCGCCTATACCAACGGCGCCACCTCGCTGCTCCAGCTGCTGGATGCGCGGCGCGCGCTCAGAACCACCGAACTGGGGGCGATCGACGCCCATAGCGATGAGGCCCGCGCGATCGCCCGCGTGCGGGCCGCCGAAACGAGCGGAGACGATTGACGATGAGAAGCAGGCTGATTTCCTGCACGGGCCTGGTCTCGCTGACGTTGCTCGCCGCACTGGCGGGCTGCGGCAAGAAAGCGGACGCGCCCGCGGCCCCCGCCACCCAGTCGACCGATCTCATCACCTATGCGGCCGGATCGCCCGAGCTGGATTCGATCCAGACCGTGACGGCGGCGATGAGCCCCCTGCCCGTGTCGGACGACATGAACGCGCGTCTGGGCGTGGACGAATCCGAGACGAGCCGTGTCGGCGCGCCGATCGCGGGCCGCGTCACCCGGATCATGGCCGATATCGGCCAGACCGTGCGCGCCGGCCAGCCGCTCGCTTATCTCGATGCGCCGGACATCGGCCAGGCGCGCGCGGACGTGCTGAAGGCGCGCGCCGACAATGATCGCAAGGCGCGCGAGATGCAGCGCTCGAACCTGCTCTATTCGGGCGGCGCCATCGCGCGGCGCGATCTGGAAGGCGCGCAGGCGGATGCGTCGGCCGCCTCGGCGGAGCTGGAGCGCGCGCGCCTGCGGCTGGGCAATCTCGGCCAGGGCGCGGGCGATTCGCTGGCGCTGACCAGCACCGTCACCGGCGCCGTGGTCGATCGCCAGATCAATCCCGGCCAGCAGATCGCCGCCGGCCAGAGCCCGCTCTTCACCGTCACCGATCCGAAGAAATTGTGGCTCTATGTCGACGTGCCGGAGACCTCCATCTCCCGCGCGCGCATCGGCGAGAAGATCGAGTTCGACGTGCCGGCCTTCCCCGATCGCCGGTTCGAGGGGAAGATCAGCCAGATCGGCCTCGCCGTCGATCCCGGCACGCGCCGCGTGCAGGTGCGCGCCGAGGTCGCCAATCCGGATATGGCGCTGAAGCCCGAAATGTATGCCCGCGCGCGCCTCGTCACCGATGACGGCCGCCGCGCCGTGAAGGTCCCCAATGCCGCGCTCTTCGAGCAGGGCATGCAGACCTATCTCTTCCGCGTCGAAGGACCCGGCCGCTTCCGCCGCATCCCCGTGAAGGTGAGCCAGCGCGGCGACAGCGCCTCTTATGTGACGGACGGGATCAAGGATGGCGACAGGATCGTCGGCGAAGGCGCGCTGCTGCTGAACGCCCAGCTGGCCGGGGACTGACCGGCATGCTCGAAAAACTGGCCCGCTTCGCCGTAGAGAAGCGGATCTTCGTGATCGTGATGGTGATCGCTCTGATCATCGTCGGCGGCCGCGCGGTGACGACCCTGCCGATCGAGGCCTTCCCCGACGTGCAGGACGTGCAGGTCGTGGTCATCACGCAGCAGCAGGGCCAGGCTCCCGAGGAGATCGAGCGCGCCATCTCGCTGCCGATCGAGCGCGCCGTGGCGGGCACGCCGGGCGTCACCGACATCCGCTCGGTTTCGATCACCGGCCTGTCCGTGGTGACGATGATCTTCGCCGACGGCACGGACGATTATTTCGCCCGCTCGCAGGTGCTGGAAAAGCTGCGCGACGCGGATCTGCCGGCGGGCACCGTGCCCAGCCTCGCCCCGCTTTCGACGGCGGTGGGCGAAGTCTATCGCTACGTGCTCGAAAAGCCGAAGGACATGCCGCTCTATGAAGCGCGCGCGATCCAGGATTTCGTCGTGCGCCCCGCGCTCCGCATGGTGCCGGGCGTAGCCGACGTCACCAGCTTCGGCGGCAGCATCAAGCAATATCAGATCCTCGTCCGTCCCGACGCGTTGAAGCGCTATGGCGTCACGCTGTCCGATATCCAGACGGCCGTGGGCAACGCCAATTCCAACGTCGGCGGCGGCACGATCCCGCGCGGCGACGAAGCCGTCGTCGTGCGCGGCATCGGCCTGTTCAAGAATATCGACGATGTCGGCAATGCCGTGGTGAAGGCCAAGGACGGCGCCACCATCCGCGTGCGCGATCTGGGCGATGTCGTGATCGGCACGCCCGAGCGTAGCGGCATGGTCGCGATCGATCGCGAGAACGATGTCAGCGAAGGCATCGTCACGATGGTCAAGCGCCAGAACGCCTCCGTCGTCGTGAAGGGCGTGCGCGAGACGGTCGACCAGCTCAACGCCCAGTTCGCGCTGGACGCCAAGCGCACCGGCCGCCAGCCGATCCAGATCCGCCCGACCTATCAGCGCACCAAGCTGCTCGATCGCACCGTGGAGACGGTGGCCGAAAATCTCGTCGTCGGCGCCACCTTGGTCACGGTGCTGCTGCTGATCTTCCTGCGCAACTGGCGCGCGGCGCTGGCGGTGGCGGCGATCATCCCGCTGGCCCTGCTCGCGGCCTTTGCCGGCCTCAGCGGCGTGAGCGTGCCCGCCAATCTCATTTCGATGGGCGCGGTCGATTTCGGCATCATCATCGACTCCGCCGTCGTGCTGGTCGAGGCGCTGATGGTGGCGCTGTCGCTGGAGGCGGAAAAGCATCACGGCGTCCAGCCGGATCAGACCCGGCGGCGTCAGGTGCTGCGGAACACGGTCGCCAATCTCGCGCGGCCGATCCTGTTCTCCAAGGCCATCATCATCATGGCCTTCGTGCCTATCTTCACCTTCCAGCGCGTGGAAGGAAAGATGTTCTCGCCGGTGGCGCTCACGCTCTCGTTCGCGCTGGCGGCGGCGCTGGTCCTGACGCTCACCTTCCTGCCATCCGTGCTGAGCTTCCTCACCGATCGCTACGACATGGCCGAGAAGCACATCGCCTGGATGGACAAATTGCGCGATCGCTATCGCGCCGTGATGATGAAGGCCGGTGAGCGCGGAAAGCTGGTCTTCGGCATCTCGATCGCCGCCTTGATCCTGTCCGCCGCCTATGTGCCGAGGCTCGGTTCGGAATTCCTGCCCAAGCTGGACGAAGGCAATATCTGGCTGACAATCCAGCTGACCCCGTCGGCGGCGATGGACACGACGCGCCGTGTCGAGGCGCGCATCCGTGCGATCATGCTCTCCTATCCCGAAGTGCATCAGGTCAGCTCCGAAGCCGGCCGCCCGGATGACGGCACCGATCCCAAGGGCCCGTCCAGCCTGCAGATGCTGATCGATCTCAATCCGCGCGGCGACTGGCGTTCGCAATTCCCGACCAAGGCGGCGCTGGAAGACGATATGCGCAAGCGTATCGCCGCCATTCCGGGCGTACCGACCAATTTCAGCCAGGCGATCGAGGACAGCGTCGAGGAAAGCCTGTCGGGCGTGAAGGGCGAGATTTCGGTCAAGATCTTCGGCCCCGATCTCTCGATCCTCGAAGCCTTGTCCGAAAAGACGGCGCGCGTGATCGCCGCCGTGCCGGGCGCGGCCGACGTGGATGCGGTCAAGTCCGGCGGCCAGACCGAGATCCGCGCCGTGCTCGATCGCGATGCGATGGCCCGCTACGGCCTGAACTCCACCGATGCCAACAACGCCATCGCCACCGCCTTCGGCGGCGCCGTCGTCGGCACGGCCTACGAAGCGGATCGCAACTTCGATATCGTGCTGCGTTTCGCGCCCGATCAGCGCCGCGCGGTCGACGATCTGGCCGCCTTGCAGATCCCGCTCCCGGCGGGTGGCACGATCTCGCTGGGCGAGATCGCGCATGTCGATCTGCGCGTCGGCGCCTCGCGCATCAGCCGCGAGAATGGCGGCCGCAACGCGGCGGTGAAGGCCAATGTCGACGGGCGCGATCAGGGCGGCTTCGTCACCGATGCGCAGAAGGCGGTCGCCGATCAGGTCAAGCTGCCGGCCGGCTACCGGATGGTGTGGGGCGGCCAGTTCGAAAACCAGCAGCGCGCGATGAAGCGTCTCGCGGTCATCGTGCCGATCGCCTTGTTCGGCATCTTCATCCTGCTGTTCGGCGCGTTCCGTTCGGTGCGCTCGGCCGTGCTGATCCTCGCCATGGTGCCCTTCACGATGGTCGGTGGCATCTTCGCGCTCGGCATCGCCGGGCTGCACATGTCCGTGTCCGCCGCAGTCGGCTTCATCGCCGTGGCGGGCATTTCGGTGCAGAATGGCGTGGTGATGCTGGAGCATATCACGCACCGCTTCGTGAATGGCGACACGTTCGAGGTTGCCGTGATCGAGGGCGCGATCGATCGTCTCCGCCCGATCCTGATGACGGCGCTGATGGCGGGCCTCGGCCTGCTCCCGGCGGCGCTCTCCACCGGCATCGGCTCGGAAACGCAGCGCCCTTTCGCCTGCGTCATCGTCGGCGGCATCGTCTCCGCCACCTTGTTCATGCTCCTGCTGCTGCCGCTCTCGCTGCTCCGCACCCGCCCCAAGGAAGACTGACGCCCCGGCCCGGCCTCGCGCCGGGCCACCTCCGTCACCCACCCGTCACCACACCCCGTCACCACAGCCGTCACCGGCACCGCCGCGTTGACAGGCATCGCCCCGCGCCATACCCCTGATAGCGCTAACGCACTCCGGCCTGCCCGAGAAAAGTGCGCCATTACAGGGAGGAACCGCGCCTTGTCCGTCACGCGCCGCGAAAGTCTGCTCGCCGCTCTGGCCGGGGGCGCCACCCTCGCCGGTCCCGGATTTTCAAAAACGGCTTTGGCCGTCACCTCCGCCACTCCGCCCTCCGCCTCCCCCTGGCAGCGCGGCTTCGACGGGCAGCGCATCGCCGATCTCGGCGACGGGCATTTCCTCAATCCGCTGATCTCCGGCGACCGGCCCGATCCCGCCATCCTGAAGGACGGCGCGGATTATTACATGACCTTCTCCAGCTTCGATTCCTATCCGGGCCTGATCATCTGGCACTCGCAGGATCTGGTGAACTGGCGCCCCCGCCGCCCCGCGCTCCACAGGAATATCGGCTCGGTCTGGGCGGTGAGCCTGGTCAAGCATCAGGGTCGCTATTTCCTCTACATCCCGGTCAAGGCCGAGCCGAACACCAGCTACGTGATCTGGTCCGATCATATCGACGGGCCGTGGAGCGAGCCGATCGACCTCCATCTGCCCAACCATATCGATCCCTGCCATGTCGTGGGCGAGGATGGCTCGCGCTGGCTGTTCCTCTCCGGCGGCGATCGCATCCGGCTGGCGGACGACGGCCTCTCCACGGTGGGCGCGGTCGAGCATGTCTATGATCCCTGGCATTATCCGCCGGAGTGGGATGTCGAGGGCTTCTCGCCCGAGGGCCCCAAGGTGCAGCGGCACGGCGACTATTTCTATCTGATCACCGCCGTCGGCGGCACGGCCGGTCCGCCCACCGGCCACATGGTGATCGCCGCCCGTTCGCGCTCGATCCACGGGCCATGGGAGAATCATCCGCGCAATCCCCTCGTCCGCACCGTCGACGATCGGGAGACATGGTGGTCGCGCGGCCACGCCTCTCTGGTCGAGGCGCCGGATGCCAGCTGGTGGGTCGTCTATCACGGCTTCGAGAACGGCTTCTGGACGCTCGGCCGCCAGACCCTGCTCGATCCGATCCGCTGGACCCCGGACGGCTGGTTCGAGATGCTGGGCGGCGATCTCTCGAAGCCCCTGCCCAAGCCGAAGGGCGGCAAGGGCGGTCCGCACGGCCATAAGCTGTCCGACGCTTTCACGACGCTCGAGATGGGCTCCAAGTGGAGCTTCTTCCGCCCCGCTCCGGACGAGAAGGATCGGGTCCGGGTCGAGGAGGGCGCGCTGCTGATGCGGGCGCGCGGCGAGGCGCCGTCCAGTTCCTCCCCGCTGATGCTGATCGCGGGCGATCCCGCCTACGAATTCGAATGCGATATCGAGATCGAGCCGGGCGGCACGGCCGGGCTCGTCCTGTTCTACGACGACAAGCTCTATTGCGGGCTGGGCTTCGACGAGCAGCGGTTCGTCACGCACCAATATGGGATCGAGCGCGGTCGCCCCGCCAACCCTCATGGCCGCCGGATGCGGATTCGGATCGCCAACAAGCGCCACATCGTCGCGATCCACACCAGCGGCGACGGCGGCAAGAGCTGGACCCGCTTCGACCGCGGCATGGAAGTCTCCGGCTATCACCACAATGTGCGGGGTGGCTTCCTGATGCTGCGACCGGGCCTCTATTCGGCCGGCACGGGCACGGCCCGGTTTCGGGATTTCAGGTTCCGGGCGCTGTGAGGTTCGTCACCCCGGACTTGATCCGGGGTCCCGCTGCCTTCACGTGATCAAAAGAAGGCAGCGGGACCCCGGATCAAGTCCGGGATGACGGAGAGCAAGACTCTCGTCGCCTCGCCTAACTCGCCGAGGATGAAATCTTCTTCGGCTTGGTCTCCGCCTTGCCGGACCTGTCGTGCGCCCACGGGTCCGGCCCCGCCACCGCAGTCCCGGCCTCGGAAAAGTCCATCATCGTGCCATCGGCTCCGCGATAGGGCGCCCACTTCGGCAGCCCACCGCCGTTCGGATCCCCGGTCTTCACGAAGTTCACGAGATAGGCCGAGATGATATGGCCCATCCGCCTGTCGGCGGGTCTGGTCGCGGCGCCATATTTCACGTCGGCGGTGTCGAAATAATAAGGCAGATCATCCGCATGGATCGCGCCTTCGCTCTTCGGCGTCGGGGCGGCATCGGCGACGTAGGAGAAGCGGTAATAATAAGTCGGCACCCCGGCGGCCGAGATCTCGCCGGCCAGCATACGCGCACCCGCGATCATCATGCCGCCCTTCCCGCCCAGATCGCCGCTCGTCGCGCCGATCACGATCGGAACATGCTGATAGGCGCCGCTCCGATAGGCGGTGGCGACATCGAGCGCGACCCTCCCATCCGGGAACGGACTGCTGAAGGTGCGGGGGCCTGCGCCTAATACCGATCCCAGGGCGATATCGCCCCGCACCGCCTCCACCGGCAACGCCCGCAGCTTCGCGAGGGCCTGCGGATCGCCGGGCGCGATCGACTGGCTTTGGCCGAAGGTGGCACCGACCTTCTCGGCATCCGCCATCGTCGTGCCCCCGATCGACGTGCCGTTGCCGCCCGAAGCGATGAAGGCGCGGGCGAACAGCCCCTTGCCCATCGGCGAGGTGATCAGATTGTGGACGGACATGCCGCCGGCGCTCTCGCCCACGATCGTGACGTTGTCCGGATCGCCCCCGAAGGCGGCGATGTTGCGCCGGATCCACCGCATCGCCGCGATCTGGTCCATGAAGCCGTAATTGGCGAAGAGGCCCTGATCTTCGTTCGCCTGCGTCAGCGCGGGATGCGCGAACGTGCCGAAGCGGCCGAGGCGATAGTTGAAGCTCACCACCAGGATGCCCTGCTTCGCCAAGCGATCGCCGGCATAGATGGGCCGGGAGGCGGAGCCGTTCACGAAGCCGCCGCCATAGATCCAGACCATCACCGGCAGCTTGCCCGCAGCCCCCATCGGCCGCCACACGTTCAGAGTGAGGCAATCCTCCGCCGGCTCCGATCCGCGTTGCTGGAAACCGGAATAATTCTGCACGCAATCATGGCCATAATCGGTGGCGTCGCGAACCCCCGACCAGGCGGCGGCAGGCTGCGGCGCGCGCCAACGCAGCGGGCCGACCGGCGGCGCGGCGAAGGGAATACCCTTGAAGGCCGTGACGCCATCGACGCTGACGCCCGCCAGCGCGCCGCCCTCGACCGTCACTTGCGGTCGATCCGGTGCCGTCCCCTGAGCCTGTGCCTGAACCGGCGGGGCGAAGGCGGCAAGGCCCGCCATGACGAGGATCCGGACCATCTTCGCTCTCCCGACGCGATTGCTTTCCGGAATTGGTAAAGTGACTGCCCTCAATTGGTCAAGCCAGGACGGCATAGGCTGCCGCAGGGCTCAGGCCTTGGGCGTACGACCGAAGCGTGCGCGGGTCGATGCCACCGAACGGCGCGCCTGTGCGATCGCGCGCTCCTCCGTGGTGAACAGCAGATAATCCATCACCTGCCCCAGATGCGCGCGCATCGCCCCGCGCGCCGCCTCCGGATCGCGCGCCCGCAGCGCACGGGCGATCGCGGCATGCTCGTCCACATCCGGGCGGATGTTCGCGGTGCGCGCCTTCTCGTGCAGCAAGGCGCAGTCGGGCGAATTGGAGCGCATCTGCCAGAGTCGCTCGACCGTATCCGCGATCACGGCGTTGCGACTCGCCCGCGCGATCAGCAGATGAAATTCGTGATCGGCCTTGTCGCTGAACTGCGGCTCCTCATTCTCCCGCGCGATCCGATCGACCAGCGCATCCAGCGCGTCCAGCTCCGCATCACCGATCTGCATCGCGGCGAGCGCGGCCGCCTCGCCCTCGAACACCAGACGCGCCTCGGTCAACTCGAAGGCGGTGGCGTGGAAATCGGGATGATCCTTGCTGCCCGGCAGGCGCCGCACATACGCGCCGGAGCCGACCTTGACCTCGATCAGCCCCTGCACTTCCAGCGCGATCATCGCCTCGCGCACGGCCGGCCGGCTGACATTGTAGAGCGTCGCCAGCTCGCGCTCGGCGGGCAGGCGCGCGCCGATCTCGTAGCGGCCCGCCGCCAGTTCATCGAACAGCTGTCGGGCAAGCCGCTGGTACAGGCGATCCGCCTGCATCGGCGCCTCGCCCACCGGCGATGCCGCCTCGATCGCTTTGTTCGGCGAACCCGTCATATCCTCACCCCGCACAAATCGGACATACCAATTTTCTTGAAATCGGCAAGCCGGATGCTACCATCGCCGCAAACGACAGAGCGGAAGTTGGAAGAGATGAAGATCACTGCGGCAAAAGTCATCGTTACCTGTCCGGGCCGGAATTTCGTGACGCTCAAGATCGAGACCGATCAGGGCGTATATGGCATAGGCGACGGCACGCTCAACGGGCGCGAGCTTTCTGTCGTCTCCTATCTTCAGGATCATGTCGTCCCCTGCCTGATCGGGATGGATCCGCGCAGAATCGAGGATATCTGGCAATATCTGTATCGCGGCGCTTACTGGCGGCGCGGGCCCGTGACGATGCGCGCGATCGCCGCCGTCGACGTGGCGCTCTGGGATATCAAGGCCAAGATGGCCAACATGCCGCTCTACGACCTGCTTGGCGGCAAGAGCCGTGAGGGCGTGATGGTCTATGGTCATGCCAACGGGACCGACATCGAAGAGACGGTCGACGCGGTCGGCCACTATATCGACATGGGCTACAAGGCGATCCGCGCGCAGACCGGCATTCCGGGCGTGGAAGGTGTGTACGGCGTCGGGCGCGGCAAGCTCTATTACGAGCCCGCCGATGCCTCTTTGCCCTCGCTGATGGGCTGGGACACGCGCAAGGCGCTGAATTACATCCCGAAGCTGTTCGAGAAGATCCGCGACACCTACGGCTTCGACCATCACCTGCTGCATGACGGCCACCACCGCTACACCCCGCTGGAGGCCGCCAATCTCGGCAAGCTGCTGGAGCCGTTCCAACTCTTCTGGCTGGAGGATTGCACGCCCGCCGAAAATCAGGAGGCGTTCAAGCTCGTCCGCCAGCACACCACCACCCCGCTGGCGGTGGGCGAGATCTTCAACACGATCTGGGACGCCAAGGACCTGATCCAGAACCAGCTGATCGACTATATCCGCATGACGATCGTGGGATCGGGCGGCGTCAGCCATCTGCGCCGTGTGGCCGATCTGGCGAGCCTCTATCAGGTGCGCACCGGCTGCCATGGCGCGACCGATCTCTCGCCGGTCACGATGGGCACGGCGCTCCATTTCGACACGTGGGTGCCCAATTTCGGCATCCAGGAGTATATGCGCCACACGCCGGAGACGGACGCCGTCTTCCCCCACGCCTATCATTTCGAGGACGGCCTGCTCTATCCGGGCGAGACGGTGGGCCACGGCGTGGACATCGACGAGGCCGAGGCGGCGAAGTATCCGTACAAGCCGGCGTATCTGCCAGTGGCGCGGCTGGAAGACGGGACGATGTGGAACTGGTGATCGAGGTGTGGCGGGGACGTGAGAGCGTCCCCGCTCCTGATCCGTCATGTCAGCGCCGGCCAGTATCCATTTCTATTCCGGCGATCATTGCCTCATTGAGAGAGGGACATGGATCCCAGCCTTCGTTGGGATGACGGGGGATGGGAGTGTCGACTATCGGCGGTGGCGGACGTTGCCGCATAATCCTCTCCAGCCTTCGCCGGAGAGGGCCTGAACGGACGGCCGCTTTCCACCCGTTCCTGACATGTCGATAACCTCGTCACCCCGGCCTTGAGCCGGGGTCCCGCTTCTTGTTTTTCGGAGCATCGCAAAGATAGTGGGATCCCGGCTCAAGGCCGGGATGACGAGGCAATATATGGCCGTTGTTCACCCATCGCGATCGTTCAGCACAGAGGCTGCCAGCCCCTCACCCCAACGCCGCAATCACCTCCTTCGGCACCCGCACCAGCGATCCGTGGCGCGCGCCGGGCGGCATCGTCAGCCGGTCGCTCACATCCTGCCATGTCACCATGTCGCGCGTCTTCGCGGCGCCCCAGCGGCCGTCGCGATAGACGTCGTAATAGCAGACGAGATCGGCGCCGATGCGCGTCGTCATCGGGCCTTCCACCCACGAGGGCGTGAAGGGCGCGCCGAGCGGCTCGAACGGGCCGTTCGGGCCCCTGGCCTTTGCCGCGCGCAGCCATTTGCGGGGCGGCGTCACCGTCTCGTCCTTCACGATCAGAGTGAGGCTGCCGTCGGGCGCGGTGGCGAAGGTGCCGTCGATCACGCTGAAGCCCGGATCGTAGAACGGTTCGGGCGGCGTGAAGCGCTCGAAATCACGGGTGCGCGTGCACCAGAGGCGATGATTGTAGGCGGATTCGGAGCTGCTCGCCGTCTCCGTGAAGCGGCCCGTGACGGTGCTGGACCAGAAGAGCGTGAACAGGCCGGTCGCGGGATCGTGGATCGCCTCGGGCGCCCAGCAATTGCGGACGCCCGCCACGCCTTCCATCACCGGTATGGCGCGCTGGGGCGACCAGTGGAGGAAATCGCGCGTGGTGGCGTGGCCGATCGTCACGCCCTCCCACGCGGTGGTCCAGACCATGTGCCACGGCGCATCCGGCCCGGCGCCGCGAAACACGAAGGGATCGCGCAGCAACTTCTTCTCGCCCACCTCCGGTGCGAGGAAGGTGCGGCCGCCGCCCAGCGCGCGGAACGTGTAACCATCGTCGCTGGTGGCCAGCTTCAGGCCGACGCCGTCATCCTTGCCGGTCAGGAAGTAAGCGAACAGCAGGGGATCGGCGGGGGACACCTTGCCGGATGCCGTGGTGCCGATGAGCGCTGTGGCGCCCGCCCCGAGAAGAAGGTCGCGCCGACCGATTGGGATGTCCATGCGGCCTTATCGGCAGGGTGGGTGGCGGGATCAAGGGTCGCCCCCCGTCCTCCGTTCGTTCTGAGCGAAGTCGAAGCACGGGCCTCGCGGGCACCGCTTGAAGCACGTTCTTCGACTTCGCTCAGAACGAACGGAGTTGGGGTAGCGGGCGCAGCTCTCCTATTTCGCGGCCGCTTCCTTCTTCGCATAATAGCCGGACAGCACGCCGAAGGCTTCCTTGCGCTGGCCCGTTTCGGAGATCAGGCCCTTGCGGTTCCAGCCCTGCTGGAAATCGGGATTCTGGCGGCGGGGCGAGCGGAAGTCCTTGAGGATCCAGGGCGAAAGGCCACGCAGCATCGGCAGCTTGTCCGCCATGGCCAGCGTCTGGCGATAATATTCCGCCTGGAATTCCTCGGAGAACTTCTGCGGATCCTTGATGTCGTGGAAGCCCGCTTTGGCGTCCGCACCGAATTCGGAGAAGATCAAAGGCTTGTCGGTCGGCACCTTCCAGGTGGAGGACGGCAGGGTCGCGAGGCGATCCTGGCTGTACCAGCCATTGTAGGTGTTGATCGCGACGATATCGAGCGCGTCGGCCAGCGGATCGACCATCGCCATCACCGGCGCGCCCGAGCCCTTCTCACGCTCCACCAGCAAGGCCGCGCTGACGAGGCGGGTGTCGTCGAGCTTGCGGACGTCCGCGATCAGGGTGCGCAGGAAGGTGTTGCGCGCGTCCGTGATCGGCGTCTCGTTCGCCACGCTCCAGATCGCGACCGAGGCGCGGTTGTGGTCGCGGGTGATATTCTCGGCCAGCATGTTGCGCGCCGTCGCCAGCGTGTCCGGGTTGGACCAGGCGACCTGCCAATAGACGGGCACCTCGCTCCAGACGAGCAGGCCGAGTTCGTCGGCCATGCGCGTCATCGCCTCGCCATGCGGATAATGGGCGAGGCGGACGAAATTGCCGTGCAGCCCGGTCTTCACCTCGCTCAGCAGCGCGCGGGCGGCGGCGGGGGTGATGGCGCGGGTGGGCTCGGTGCCGATCTCCTCCTCATGCACGGAGATGCCGCGCAGGAAGATGGGCTTGCCGTTCAACAGGATATCGGTGCCGCGCACCTCGATCGTCTTGAAGCCGATCCGATCCTTCCACTCATCCTCGCCGCTGGAGACGGCGACATCGTAGAGCTTCGGGCGATCGGGCGACCAGCGGACGAGAGCGGCGGGCGTCGTGACCAGCCCGTGCCAATTGCCCTGCCCGTCCGTGGTGGCCGCCTGATCCAGCTTCAGCTCGGGGATGCGAAGGTGGATCGTGCGGTTGGCGGCCTGAGGCCCATCCAGATGCACATCGGCGGCGAGCCTGCCGTCGCGCGTCAGGCGCACCCAGGCGTCGTCCACATAGGTATCCGGCGTCATGACGAGGCGGACCGGACGGGTGACGCCGCCATAATTCTCCCAATCCGTGACGGTGGGCGGCACGGTCGTGGCATCCACCGTGCTGTCGACGCCGACGGTGACCTGATTGTCGCCGTCGCGCAGCAGCTTCGTCACTTCGAACGCGAAGGGCGTGAAGCCGCCCTCGTGCCGGCCGACCGGCTTGCCGTTCAGATAGACGATCGTTTTGTAGTTGGCCGCCCCGAAGCGGAGGAAGAAGCGCCCCTTGCGCCCGGCCGCGACCGGGAAGGTCCGCTGATACCACATCAGCCCCTGATAATGGCGCAGTTCGGGCGCCTCGGTGAGCCAGGACGAGGGCAAGGTGGTGAGCGGAGAATGGCCGAGATCGAATTCGTAGAGAACGCGCCCATCCTTCGCCATTTCGGCGCGTGGATCGATGTCCAGCCAGCGCTGCTGGCCCGGATCGGGCATCGCGCCGTGGAAGCCGGAAATGCCCGAGCGGAACGGATCGATCGAATAATGCCAGGGTCCGGACAATTCCATGCCCGCCCGCATGTCGGCGGAGATGAGGTGCGGGCTGGTGGCGACGGTGGCGAGCGGCGGGGCCGGCGGCGGAGGTGCGGCCTCTTGCGCGAGGGCGGGGAGCGCGGGCAGCGCCGCCAGCAGGATCAGGCCATAAGCCATCGTCTTTCGCATCATCATCTCCCGTTATGATTTCGTCGGATGCCTAGGATCCGGGTCGATATTCCAGCGACATGCCCTTGGCGCGGCTCGGCTGGAAGCCCTTCCAGATCGTCGAGGCGGGCGCGCCCGGACTATAGCCCGCGTAGCGGCCGGACGGGGCATCGGCCCACACGCCATCGTCCGAGTTGGGCACGAGGCCATCGAGATAGGCGCCCTTGGCGGCGTCGCCCTTCACGGTGCGATCGAGGAAGGCGGTGATGAAATGGGCCTGCACCGCGAGCAGGCGGTCCTTGCGCCACACGCTGTCCTCGAACCAGTCCTCGTCCCAGAAGGTCTTTCGCATCTCGGGCGGGGCGCCGATCAACGCGATACTGTGCGCCGCCTCGCGGAAGGTGAGCAGGTAGCGCGGCGCATGGACCTCGTCCGCGAACAAAGTCCGCACGCCCGGATCATAGCCGACGACATGATCCTGACTGCCGACGATGAAAAGTGTCGGCGTGCGGATCGCGGCGACGCCGGGCGAGGCCCACAAGGCCGTGCCGCGCAGATTGCCGGGCGGGGCGATGGCGACGACGGCCTTCAGATCGGCCACCCTCATGTCGCCGGCCTTGGCGCCACCCGTCACATAAGGCGCGAGGACGCCGCGCGTGGCCGCTGCCAGCTTGGAATCGAGCGGGGCGCCGGCGGCGGTAAGCACACCATAGCCGCCCATCGAATAACCGATCAGCACGGTCCGCGCCGGGTCGGCCGCGGCGAAGACGCCCTGCCCTGCCCGTGCGCGGCGCTGCGCCTCGGCAGCGGCGAAGACGATATCGAGCGGACGGCGCGCGAGCGGGCCCGCTGCTGCGGCAGGCGTTCGGTTGGAGATTGCGGGATCGCGAAAGGCGGGGGCCACGACGACATAGCCCTTGCTCGCGAGATTCTCGCCGAGCCACGACAGCGCCTCGGGCACGTTGCTGTAACCGTGGGCGAGGATCACGAGCGGAAATTTGCCGGCGGCCGCCCGTGCGCCGGGCGTGGCGATGCCGGGCACCGTGAAAGCGACATCCGCGCCATTCTCGCCGGGAAGCGCGGCGCGATAGGTGGTGCCGGGCCCCGGCGTGGCGGCGGGATACCAGACCTTGATCGGAAGATGGCGATCGACGATCGCGGGCGTGGCGCCTTCCGACAGGGGATCGGCCTGCCCCGGCTGGACGAACTCGACATCCGCCACGCCGACCGGATGCGTACCCAGCCGCGCCAGTTCGGGCGCATCGACACCCGGAATGGCGGGAGCCTGTTGCGCCGAGGCCGGAAGGACGAGCGCGATGCCGGACATGGCGAGAGCGGCCGGGGCGAGAGCGGCCAAGGCGCGAAGCATCATAGTCACCCCATCAGAAAGGGATCATTGCGAACCCGCTTTTCCCCTTCCGTTTGCCCTGAGCCGGTTGGAGGGCCGTTCCTCTTTCTTGCGGTAGGAAGAGAAGAACAGTGCTTCGACAGGCTCAGCACGAACGGAATTGAGGCTTTGACGGATACCGCGACGGTCCCGGAAAAAAGGCGGGGGCGATCGCTCGCCCCCGCCCCGGAGATCAGAAGGTCAGGCCGACCCGGACGCCGCCATAACGGCGGAAGTCTCGAGGCAGCACGGCCTGCGTCGCCTGTCCCGGATTGGACGCCGAGAGACCGAAATTGCCCGCGCTGTTTACCAGAGCCGGGAAATATTGCTGATCGAACAGATTGTTGACGAAGCCGACCACTTCCCACTTCCGATCCTGGCTGCGGACACCCAGGCCGACATTGACGATGTGATAGCCCTTCTGCGTCAGCTCGGGATCGCGCGAGGCATAGAAGATGCTGCTCTGATACTGCCAGTTGCCCTGCACGATGCCGCGCAGCTTGTCGGTGAGTGCCGGCGAATATTCGCCGGTGGCCGAGAACTTCCATTTCGGCGCCTGCACGGCGCGCGTCCCGGTGAGATTCTGGTAGCTCGCGGCACCGCCGCCCGGATCGATGCAACCCTGCGCCACCGTCTGCGTCGGATAGCATTGCGCGACCGGGAACGACTTATACTTGGCATCCAGATAGGCCATCGAGGCGCCCAGCGTGATGTCCGATCCGACGCGCGCCGTCGTATCGACTTCGACGCCCTTCGTGCCCAGCTTGCCGACATTGGTGAGGCGGAAGTTCGAGGTGCCGTCCGCCAGCGTCTCGATCGTCTGCGCCTGCAGGTTCTTATAGTCGGTCTGGAACAAAGTGATGTTGAAGGTCAGGCGATGATCGAACCACTGGGTGCGGATGCCCAGTTCCTTGTCCTTCGACTTTTCGGGCTTGATCGGGCCGGCCGCCTGACGGTTCGCGTTGAAGCCGGTCGTCAGATCGTAGGTCTGGCCCTTATAGCCGGTGGCATAGGTGGCGAAGGCGCTGATCGTGGGCGTGAATTCGTAGCGCAGGCTCGCCTTCCACGTCTCGGCCGTATCCTTCGCGCCGCCGCTGAAGAAGGAGGCGGCCGGCGCCACCGCCAGATTATCCTTGAAGGTGTAGTCGATCTTCTCGTTCTGGATGCGTGCGCCGCCGGTCAGCGTGGCGTGCGGCAGGAACTCCCAGTCCGCCTGGACGAAGCCCGCAATCTGGCGCGACTTCGAGGTGGCGTACCAGTTGGCGAGCGAGAAATAGGGCCCGCGCACGAACGGCCGCTCGAATGCGACATGCGCGTAATACGCGCCGACCGTGTAGCGGAACGGCTTGCTCGACGGCGACTGCAGGCGGACTTCCTGCGTGTACAGTTCGGACTTGAACTCGCCGACCTGGATGTTGCTGCCGAAATTGCTGATGCTGGTCGGCACCGACGTATCGTCATGATCCAGATAATCGTGGAGGTGGAACTTGTCGTAGGACGAGACGGTGATCAGGCTCATCTCGCCCAATTCGATCTCGCCACGCAGATTGCCGCCCCAGCCCGAATATTTGGTGCGCGCGTCATAATTGTTGCTGATGTCGGTATTGTCGGTGCTGACGACGACTCCCGGCATCGTCACCGCCTGCGTCAACGCGGCGACGCCGCGCAGGCGCGCATTGGACGACAGGCGGACGAACGGACGACCCACGTCGGTGCTGCCGTCCAGATAATTGGCGGAGAGCGTGAAGGTGGCGGTGCCGCTCGGCTTGAAGCGCAATTTTCCGCGCGTGTTGAACGTCTTGCGGCCGTTGACGTCCTTGCCGTTGAAGAGGTTCTTCACATTGCCATCCCAAGAGGAATAGCTGGCCGAGACGATGTAGCCGAGCTTCTCGTTGATCGGGCCCGAGATGCTGAAATTGCCGCCATATTCGGAATCCGTCGTTGCCGTGGCGTTGGCGCGGACATGGAAGGTGTCGGTCGGATTGCGCGTGATGATGTTGATCAGGCCGGCCGACGCCGACTTGCCGTAAAGCGTGCTCTGCGGCCCGCGCAGCACCTCGATCCGCTCCACGTCGGGCAGATCGGTGAAGGCGCGCGCCTGGAAGGCGAGCGGCACTTCGTCCGTCAGCACGGCGACGCTGGGCTCCACGCCGATGCCGAAGGCGAAGGTGCCGACGCCGCGCAGCGAGATGTTCGCGTTCACCGGATGCTCGGCCGGCCGGATCGTGAGCGACGGCGCGATCTTGCCGAGATCCTGGAACTGGCGGACGCCGGCGGCGGCGAGCTGGGTCGGCGAGACGACCGAGACGGCGAGCGGCACGGACTGGACGTTTTCGGCGCGCTTCTGCGCGGTGACGATGATTTCGCCCGGATCGTTGGCGGCGCGGGCGGCGGGCGCGGCGGCTGGTTCGGCAGCGGGCGCGGCCGCATCGGGCGCCGCCTGCGCCCAGAGCGGCGTGGCCGCTAGGATCAGCCCGGCGGCAAACGCACCACGGGCGACATTGCTTTGAAAGCGGGTCATTCAACCTCCCCTATGTTTCAGGCCGATTATTCTTTGTTTCGGCTCAGACCCGTGCCTATCAAATGGCCTGACCAGATTCAAGCAACTCTACGCAATTTTACCGTTATCGCTCCCATATTGGTCTAACCGACTTGCGATTCAGAGCGTGAGTGTGACACCTCTGCGACTATCGCGTTCGACAGGCGCACCAGCGCCGCCGCCCACCACGATGTCGCGTGCGTCGCCCGGCGGCAGCAGCAGGGTCACGCGAGGGTCGCCGGAGCCCGGCCCGACCCTCGTGATCTCGATCCGGATCTGGGCGGCATCGGCCTCTCCCCGGACGTGCCAGCGATCGACCGGCGCGGCACCGTCGCCGCCATCCTCGATGGCCGACCAATCGAACGTGCCCTCGGCGGGCGGGAACAGCCAGATGCCGCGATCGGCCTCGCCCGGCCGCCAGCCGCCCGTGGCGAGATCCACCAGCATCGCGGATCCCGCGCGCGCCAGCAGCGGCGGGTTTCCCTCCACCGGGGCGGACAGAATATGCGTGATGCCGCCTTCCAGCCGCGCGCCGCTCCATACGTCGATCCAGTCGGCGCCTGCGGGCGGGCGAACGGTGCGCTCGGTGGCGCCCTCCTCCATCACGCAGGCGACCAGCAGATCGGGGCCGAGCAGATGCTCGTCACACTCGGCCCACGCCTGCGGATCGTTGGGGAAATCCAGCCAGGTGGGGCGCACCATCGGCTCATACTCGGCATGATAACGGTGGAGCAGATCGTAGAAGAACGGCACCAGAGTCTGCCGCAGCGCCAGCAGGCGGCGCATCGCGGGCAGAGCCTGTGGGTACATCCACGGCTCATTGACGGTGCGATCGTCATTCCAGCTGTGGATGCTGAAGCGCGGCATCATCACGCCCGCCTGAACCCAGCGGATCAGCAGCTCGGGCGACGGTGCGGGACCGGCGAAGCCGCCGATATCGTGCCCGCTGTTCGACACGCCCGACAGAGCGAGGCCGATCGACTGGCGCGCATTGTAGCGGAGCGACTTCCATTCGGTGCGATTGTCGCCGCTCCACGTCTGCGCATAACGCTGGAGGCCCGCCATGCCCGATCGGGTGACCACGTAAGGCCGGCGATCGGGGAAATACTCGGTCTGCGCGCGGCGCGAGGCGCGGCTCATCAGCAGCGGCTGAACGGGGCGCATCTCGGCGGCCGAACGCGGCGTGCCGAAGCCGGCGAAGCGCGCGCGCGCATCCCAGATCTCATATTCGTTATTGTCGTTCCAAGTGGAGACGATGCCGTTGTCGAGCAGAGCCGTCTTCACCTGATCGCGCCACCAGGCGGCCGCCTTCGGATCGGTGAAATCGATATAGCTGCCCGCCTCGTCCCAGAACTGTGCCTCGATCGGCTCGCCCGCCTCGTCCGCCACGAACAGGCCGGCGGCGGCGACCTCGTCATAGCGCGGGTGGCTGCGGAGCAGAGCCGGCTTGATGTTGGGCACAAGCTGGACGCCTGCATCCGCATAGCTTTTCACGAAGGCGGCGGGATCCGGGAATTTGTCGCGGTTCCAGTTGAACACGTAGCGCTTGTCGCCGATCGAGGTGTAGCCGGACGACAAATGGAACGACGTGCAGCCGAGATCATGCTCGGCCAGTTTGTCGAGGAAGCCCGCCATCTGCGCCTCGGCATCGGGCGCGTCCGTATAGGTCATGGTCGAGCCGGAGTAACCGAGCGACCAGCGCGGCATCAGCGCGGGGCGACCGGTGAGCCAGGTGAAGCGCTTCGTCACCGCCAGCGGATCGGGCCCGGCGATCATCCACAGATCGAGATCGCCGGAGGCCGCGATCATGTGGCGATAATGTCCATGATAATTGTCCAGCTCGCGCCCGAAATCGAAGCTGATGTCGGAGGAGCTGTCGTAGAAGGCGCCGTGGCAGGCCCCCTCCCCGTCCGCGACGAGGACATACGGGATCGACTTGTAGAGCGGATCGGCATTCTCCGCGTCAAAGCCCATCGGATCGAGATTGGTGAGGCGGAAGCTGCGACCGGCGCGATCGCAATCGCCGGAGCGGTCGCCGAGGCCGAAGAAGCGCTCGCCGGAGCGCCGCGCGAGATAGTGATAGGTGCGGCCGTCCCACCAGCCGAAATCATAGGACTGGGTGGGGCGATCGGCCGCCATCAGGCGCCATTCGCCTGCCACCTTCTGCTCCCAGCTGCAGTGGAGGCCGTGCAGCTGGACGGTCAGGCGGATACGGCGCGTGGCGAGGACCAGCACGCCCTCATCCGTCTCCAGCAGATAGTCCGGGCAGGTGAAGCCGCTCACGTCCATCCGGTCGCGGCCGGGTTCGGCGATATCCTCGGCGCCGGGGGCGATGGCCCAGCTCGGCGGGCTCGTCACCGCACCCTCGGCCAGCAGCAGCAGGCGGACGATATCGTCCTCCAGCACGAACAGGTGGGCGACCGCGCCCGTATCGGCGGTGAGCGTCACCCGGCCGGTGGCGCGATCGGTGACGCGGAAACGCGGCGGATTGGAAAGCGTGGCGCGTCTCATCGGGCGGACTCCGGAAGCGTGAGATGACGAATGGCGAGGATCAGGATCGCGGCCGCGATCAGATCGAAGACGGACAGGCAGGCGAACAAGGGCGCGTAGCCGATCAGGTCGGCCAGCTGGCCGATCAGCAGCGAGAAGAGCAAACCGCCGACCCAGCCGGCCTGGCCGACGAAGCCGTTGGCGGTGCCCACTTCCTCGGCGGTGAAGACGTCGGCCGAGAGCGTGTTGATCAGCACCGAGATGATCTGGTGCGCGAAGCCGCCGATGCAGAAGAGCGCGATCGCGGCATAGGGGCTGGCGACGAGGCCGATGCAGCCCGGCGCGATCATCAGCACCGCCGCCATGGCGATGCCCGCCACGCGCGAGGGGATCAGCGTGACGCCGAAGCGACGGATCAGGAAGGGCGAGAGATAGCCGCCCAGCACCCCGCCCAGATCGGCGGCGAGGAAGGGCAGCCACGCGAACATCGCAATCTGCTTCAGATCCATGCCACGTTCGGAGGCGAGATAGAGCGGGATCCAGAAGCTGAACGTCTGCCACGCAGGCTCGACCAGGAAGCGCGGCACCGCGATCGTCCAGAAGCGCGGGCTGGCGAGGATTTCGCGTGTGGTGGCGCGGGTGACGGGGTTTGCGGGCCTGTCGGACGCGATCAGGGCCCGCTCCTCGGGCGTGATCGCGGGATGCGTGGCGGGGGAGCGATAGAAGCCATACCAGGCGGCGGCCCAGATCAGGCCGACCGCGCCGGTGACGATGAAGGCCACGCGCCAATCGGCCCAGAGCGACACCGCCACCACGATCGGCGGCGCGATCAGCGCGCCGATCGAGGTGCCCGCATTGAACCAGCCGACCGCGACCGACCGCTCGCGCGCGGGAAACCATTCGGCGATGGCCTTGATCCCCGAGGGCACGGCGGCGGATTCGGCGAGGCCGAGCAGGCCGCGGAAGAAAGCGAGGGTGAGCCAGCTGAAGGCCAGCGCGTGCAGCATGTTCGCCGCGGACCAGGCGAGACCGAACAGCGCGAAGCCGGCGCGCAGGCCGATCCGATCGACGATCGCGCCCGCCACCGGCTGCATCACGGTATAGGCCAGCTGGAACGCGCCGACGACATAGCTGTATTGCTGGGTGGACATGGACAGGCTGGTCTTCAGCTCGGCTGCCAGCACGCCCAGCGAATTGCGGGCGAGATAATTGGCGATCGTGCCCGCGCAGATCAGCGCGACGATCCACCACCTGAGATGCTTCACTCGCCTCATTCCATCCCCTCTTCCGTCCGGCTTATTATACCGGATCTGAATTTTTGGTCAGTCCAATTTCTCCGTCTCATGCACGGCAACGTTCGCGGCCCTGCACGCCGCCGCCACCGCCGGATCGGTCATGCGATCGGTGACGAGATGATCGATCGCATCCATCTCCGCGATGCGGACCGGCGCGGGCCGGCCGAACTTGGTGCGATCGACGCCGAGGATCACGGTGCGGGCCTGCGTGATGATCGTCTGCGAGACACGCACCTCGTCCACGTCGAAGTCGAGCAAAGTGCCCTCCTCGTCCACGGCCGAGGCGCCGATCAGCGCATAATCCACCTTGAAGGCGCGGATGAAATCCATCGCCAGCGCGCCGACCACCGCGCGATCCGTGCCGCGCACCTTGCCGCCCGCCACGATCACCTCGATCGAGGGGCGGTTGCCGAGGATGTCGATCACGTTGAGATTGTTGGTGACGACCAGCAGATCGCGATGATCCACCAGAGCGCGGGCGATCGCCTCAGTCGTCGTGCCGATATTGATGAACAGGCTCGCGCCGTTGGGGACGAGCGCGGCGGCAGCCTCGCCGATCGCGGCCTTGGCCCCCGCCGCGACATGGCGCCGGGCCTCGCGATCCAGATTGTCGACGCCCGAGGTGACGACAGCCCCGCCATGCACGCGGGACAGCATCGATCGCTGGGCGAGCATGTTCAGATCGCGCCGGATGGTCTGTGGCGTCACGTCCAGTTCGGCGGCGAGCGTTTCCACGGCGACGCTGCCCGCATGCCGCGCGATCTCGAGGATCCGGGCATGGCGCTGCGCGACGATGTCTGCCCCCTCGGCGGCCATCAGCTTGCCGTGACGGCCATGGGCTGTGCGGCGAGATACGCGGTCAGCCGCTCGGACGTTCCCGGCGGCACATGCAGGCCGAGCTTCGAGCGGCGATAGAGGATGTCCTCCGCCGTGCGCGCCCATTCGCGCTCGCGCAGATACTCCACCTCGCGCGTCGTCAGATGGCCGCCGAGATCCTCGCCCAGATCGGCCAGCGTGCCCGCACTTCCGAGCAGATCATCGACGCAGGTCCCGTAAGCGCGCGCGAGACGGCGGAGCAGATCGGCGGGCAGGCCCGGCCGCGCGGCCACGAGCTTGCCCACGAACGTCTCGAAATCGGCCATGTCGCCGCCCGGCAGCGTCGCGCCGGCCGTCCAGGCCGGCTTCGCGTCGGGGAAGAAGCGCGCCAGTTCCTCCAGCGCATGTTCGGCCAGCTTGCGATAGGTGGTGATCTTGCCGCCGAAGATGCTGAGCATCGGCGCCCGCCCCTCGCCCGCATCCAGATCCAGCACATAATCGCGCGTCACGGCCGAGGCGCTGCCGGCCTTGTCGTCATAGAGCGGGCGGATGCCGGCATAGCTCCAGACCACGTCGCTCTCGCTCAGGCCCTTCGTGAAATAGCGGTTCACGGTCTCGAGCAGATAGCTGGTTTCGCCCGCGCTGATCTGCGCCTTGGCGGGGGCGCCTTCCCACGGCTCATCGGTAGTCCCGATCAGCGTGAAGCGACCCTCATAGGGAATGGTGAACACGATGCGGCGATCGGGATTCTGCAGCATGAAGGCGTGGTCGCCCTCGTACAGGCGATCGACGATGATGTGGCTGCCCTTGATCAGGCGCACGCCGCGATCGACATTCGCATCGGGCACGCGGCCCAGCACGTCCGCCACCCACGGCCCCGCCGCATTGACGAGGACGCGCGCCTTCACCTCGCGCTGGCCGCTCTCATCCTCGATCGTCGCGACCCAGCCCTCGCCGACGCGCTGCGCGGAAATCAGCTTGGTGCGGGTGCGGATGTCGGCGCCGCGATCGGCCGCGTCGCGCGCGTTCAGCACGGTCAGGCGGCTGTCCTGCACCCAGCAGTCCGAATAGACGAAGGCCTTGCCCTTCGATTGCTTGAGCCCGTTGCCGTAGCGCGTGCGGCCGAGATCGATCGTCTCGGTGCCGGGCAGTTTCTTCCGGCCGCCGAGATGATCGTAGAGGAACAGGCCGAGTCGAACCATCCAAGCCGGACGCGGCGACTGGGTCTGCGGCAGTACGAACCGCAGCGGCCAGATGATGTGCGGCGCCATGCCCCACAGCCGCTCACGCTCGATCAGCGCCTCGCGGACCAGCCGGAACTCGCCATATTCCAGATAGCGCAGGCCGCCATGGATCAGCTTGGTCGAGGAGGAGGAGGTGTGCGCCGCCAGATCGTCCTGCTCGACCAGCAAGACGGACAGGCCACGGCCGACCGCGTCGCGCGCGATCCCCGCTCCATTGATACCGCCGCCGACCACAAGAAGGTCGACCACCGGGCCCTCAGCCCGCGCCGCCTCGTTCATCCACATCCCTTTCCATGCGTGCCCTATGGCCGCAAAACGAAAATAGAACCGCGCAAACGAAAATGAAACGAAAATATTTGACGTTCGAGCGAAAACGGCAGAGGACTCGCATCGCTGGCCCGGCCGCAAGCCCGGGAAGCGAGAGGAGAAGGCATGACGACGCAGGCATACAAGCTGCGGGGCGAACTGATCGCCGAGGCATTGGCGACCGCCATCATCATCACATTGGGCGACTCGGCGGCGGCGATGATCACGCTGTACGATCCCAGCCCCTACGCCACCGCTTACTGGGGCGTGTGCATCGCCTGGGGGCTGGCCGTGACGCTGGCGATCTTCGTGACAGGCTCGGTTTCGGGCACGCATGCGAACCCGGCGGTGACGCTGGCGCTCACCGTGTTTCGCGGTTTCCCGGTGAAAAAGGTGCTGCCTTATGTGGCGGCGCAGATCGTGGGCGCGTTCATCGGCGCGGCGATCGTCCACCAGCTCTTCGGCCCGGTGATCGACGCCTACAACACTACCCACGGGCTGACGCGCGCGGATGGCGGCGCGGCGGGCGTGTTCTTCACCGCCCCCGGCGCGCACATCACGCCGATCCACGCTTTCTGGGACGAAGTGGTGCTGACGGCGGTGCTGCTGCTCGGCATCTTCGCGATCACCGACGAATATAACACCGTCGCCCCGCAGGCCAATTCGGGCGCGCTGATGATCGGTCTGCTGGTGGCCACGATCGGCGCCTGCTTCGGCTTTCTGGAAGCATGGCCGATCAACCCGGCGCGCGATTTCGGCCCGCGCCTGTTCTGCTTCCTCACCGGCTGGGGCGGATCGGCGTTTCCCGGCCCCAACAATTACTGGTGGGTGCCGATCGCCGGGCCGCTGCTGGGCGGCGTAACCGGCGGCGCGATCTACCAGTTCCTTGTGAAGCCCTATCTGCCGCCGCGCGGCGGCGCATCCGCATAAGAATTCAAGGAGAGAGCAACATGGCCGAGCGCCGCTACATCCTCGCCATCGATCAGGGCACGACCTCGACGCGCAGCATCATCTTCGATGCGCGCGCCAAGCGGGTCGCCACCGCCCAGCGCGAATTCCCACAGCATTATCCCGAGCCCGGCTGGGTGGAGCATGATCCCGAGGACATCTGGCGCGACGTGCTGGCGACCGCACGCGAGGCGATCGAGACGAGCAAGGTGGGCGCCGACGCGATCGCCGCGATCGGCATCACCAACCAGCGCGAGACGAGCGTGGTGTGGGATCGCAAGACCGGCGAGGCGATCCACAATGCGATCGTCTGGCAGGATCGCCGCACCGCCGAGCGCTGCGCGCAGTTGAAGGCGGATGGCGCCGAGCCGAACGTGCGCGCCAAGACCGGCCTGCTGCTCGACCCCTATTTCTCCGCCACCAAGATCGGCTGGATCCTCGACAAGGTGGAGGGCGCGCGCGCGCGGGCCGAGCGTGGCGAACTCGCCTTCGGCACGATCGACAGCTTCCTGCTGTGGCGCCTGACCGAGGGGAAGGTCCACGCGACCGACGTCACCAATGCCTCGCGCACGATGCTGTGGAACATCCACGAAAATCGCTGGGACGAGGAATTGTGCGAACTGTTCGGCGTGCCGGCATCGATGCTGCCCGAGGTGCATGACAATGCGCACCTGTTCGGCACGACCGCGCCCGGTCTGCTCGACGCCGAAATCCCGATCGCAGGCATTGCCGGCGATCAGCAGGCGGCTTTGTTCGGCCAGGCCTGCTTCGCGCGCGGCACCGCCAAATCCACCTACGGCACCGGCTGCTTCCTGCTGCTGAATACGGGCGAGGAGGCGATCACCTCCGAGCATCGCATGCTCACCACCCCCGCCTACCGGATCGACGGCAAGACCACCTATGCGCTGGAAGGCTCGATCTTCGTGGCGGGCGCGGCGGTGAAGTGGCTGCGCGACGGCATCGGCGTGATCACGCACGCCCGCGAGACGAACGACATGGCGACGCAGGTGCCGGACAGCCACGGTGTCTATATGGTGCCGGCCTTCGTCGGCCTCGGCGCGCCGCACTGGGATCCGGACGCACGCGGCGCGATCTTCGGCCTGACGCTGGGCGCCACGCAGGCGCATCTCGCCCGTGCCGCGCTGGAGGCGGTGGGCTATCAGACGCTCGATCTGGTCGAGGCGATGGTGAAGGATGGCGGCCACCGGCCCGATATCCTGCGCGTCGATGGCGGCATGGCCGCGAACGACTGGCTGTGCACCTTCCTCGCCGATCTGCTGCAGGCGCCCGTCGAGCGCCCCGACGATCTGGAGACGACCGCGCGCGGCGCGGCTTTCCATGCGGGCCTTGCGGTCGGCCTGTGGTCGGGCCTCGACGAGCTGGAGGCGATCTGGTCGCGCGATGCCGCGTTCGAGCCCCACATGCCCGAGGACAAGCGCGCACGGCTGATCGCGGGCTGGCAGGACGCGCTGGACCGGACCTTGTCCAAGCACTGATCGAGGCGCCCTCCCGTACTCCCGCGAAGGCGGGAGCCCAGAGCTTCGGGCGGTGCGCTTGCAGCCCTGGGCTCCTGCGTTCGCAGGAGTACGGATCGCTTATTCGACGGTGAGAACCGCCTTCTTCAGGTCCACCGAATTGGGGCCGGTCATGATCTCGAACGTGCCGGGCTCGACGACGCGGCGCATCTGATCGTTCCACATCTCCAGACTGTGCGGCGTGAGCGTGAAGGTGAGCGTCCTGCGCTCGCCCGGCTGCAGCGTCACACGCTGGAAGCCGCGCAATTCCTTGATCGGGCGCGTCACCGAACTCACGACATCGTGGATGTAGAGCTGCACCGTCTCGTCCCCGGCGCGCTCGCCGCTGTTGCGGACATCGACCGCGACCTGCACCGTCTCGCCCGTGCCGATCCTGCTGCGCGACAGGCGCGGCGCGCCGATCTCGAAGCGGGTGTAGCTGAGGCCCCAGCCGAACGGGAACAGGGGCGCATTCTCGGTGAACAGATAGCCGCGATGCGCGGACGGCTTGGCATTGTAATAGACCGGCAGCTGGCCGACCGAGCGCGGGATCGTCACCGGCAGCTTGCCGCCCGGATCGACCGTGCCGAACAAAACGTCGGCCACGGCATTGCCGCTCTGCTCGCCCAGATACCAGCCTTCGAGCAGCGCATTGGCCTGCTCCGCGATCGTGACGGTGGAGGCCGGACGGCCGTTGATCAGGACGACCGTGATCGGCTTGCCGAGCGCCTTCAGCGCATCGAACAAGTCCTGCTGCTGGCCGACGAGATCGAGGCTGTCGCGATCGCCGAGATGGTTGGGCGCCCAACCCTCGCGGCTCGATTGCTCGGTATCGCCGATGCACAGGATGATCGTGTCGGCGCCGCGCGCGGCCTCCACCGCCTGCGCGATCAGTTTCCGGTTCTCGACCGGATCGGCGAGCTTGACCGCATCCTCCCACCAATCGTCATTCTCGGTGATCTTCACGCCCTGCGCGAAGACGATGTTGGCGCGCGTGCCCAGCTTGGTGCGGATGCCTTCGAGGATCGAGACGCTGTGCGGCGGCTGGCCATAATAGCCGCCGAGCCGCGCCACCGCCGCGCTCGGCCCGATCACCGCGATCGTCTTTCCGCTGCCGGCGGCGGGCATGGCAAGCGGCAACATGCCGTCATTCTTGAGCAGGGTGATCGATTTTTGGGCGGCGAGCAGCGCCAGCGCCTTCGCCTCGGCATCGTTCGTGATGCGCTCGGCGCGGGCGGCATCGGCATAGGGATGCTCGAACAGGCCCGCGCGGAACTTCAGATCGAGCATGTGGCGCACGGCCGCATCCACATCCGCCTCGCGCACCCGCCCCTCGCGCACCGCCTTCGCCAGCGTGGCATAGGACAGGCCCTCGGGCAGATCGGCATCGACGCCCGCCGCCAGCGCGCGCGTGGCGGCGCCTTCCAGACTGTCCGTGATGTGGTGGATGTCGCGCAGCTGATCGACCGCCGAATAATCGCTGACGATCGCGCCCTGATAGCCCCACTCGCCGCGCAACACATCGTGCAGCAGCCAGCGATTGGCGTGCGAGGGCATGCCGTCGATTTCATTGTACGAGGCCATCACCGCCTCGATCCCGGTGCGCTTCACCACCTCCTCGAACGGCGGGAAGAAATTCTCGCGCAGTTCGCGTTCGGAGACGGGGGCCGGGCCGATATTGTTGCCGCTCTCCGGCTGGCCGTGGCCGGTGAGATGCTTGAGCGTGGCGAACACATGATCGGGGCCTATCAGGCGCGCGCGGCCGGGGCCCTGCAGGCCTTCGACAGCCGCGACGCCCATCTCGCCGACCAGATAGGGATCCTCGCCGAACGTCTCCTCGATCCGGCCCCAGCGCGGATCGCGGGCGATGTCCACGACGGGCGACAGTGCGAGGCTGACGCCGCGCGCGCTCACCTCCCGCGCGATCACGCCGTTGATCCGGCGGACGAGATCGGGATCCCAGGAGGAGGCGAGCGCGATCGCCTGCGGAAAGCTGGTCGCGCCGGGCGCGGCATAGCCGTGCAGCGCCTCTTCGTGGAACAGGATCGGGATGCCCAGCCGCGTCTCGTTCACCGCCCAGCGCTGGAGCGCGTTGACCAGATCGGTCGTCTGGCGGACGCCGCGCCCCGGCACGACACGCGGCGAGACCGGGCCCTTGGCGTCCGAGGGCCGGGTGAACTGGCCGATCCCGTTCGGATAGCGCGCGCGCAGCTTCGCGGGATCGAGCTGGAGCTTGCTGTCGAAGATCGTCGCCTTGGCTTCCCAGATCGCCGTGATCTGGGTGATCTTCTCCTCCAGCGTCATCCGGCCGAGCAGATCGTCCACGCGCGCCTCGATCGGGCGGGTCGCATCCTTGTAGATCGGCGGGGCGACCGTCGCCGCGCGGGATGCGGATCCCAGCAGCGCCAGACAGGCGATCGCGATCATGTGGCTTTTGGGGCGGAAGCGTCCGTTCATAACCTCTCCTGATCACCGGTTCCGGTGGCTTCTATCGTTGTTGATAACGCTATCATCTGTGCGCGCACGGGCAAGCCTGAAATCGGTCTGGGCGCCATCCATCGTGCAAGGTGCGGCCAAATTTCTTTTCTTGCAGAAAATCGAGTCGAGTTGTTGACAACGTTGTCTGATGAAGTACCTTTCGACTTAGAGATAACGCTACCATTTGATGACGGCGGACTGGTCTCCGGGGGCAGTTTCGATCTTCGGAAACAAAGCCGGTTTCGCCGCGCATAATATTTGGCGCCGCCGCATCCCCCGTGGGCGGCGCCTCCCGATCCTCCCAACTGGCGGCTGGCTCGTTCTTGGCCAGCCGCCACTTTCTTGTCCGACGACAAGCGGGGGGCGACGATGCGGAATCGGCCCTTTGACCGATCCGCATCGCCTATGCGTCCGACCGGGCCGACGCCGCCCCGCCGCCCGGTGCGGAAAGCGGGTCCGTCCTGCCGCGCCTCACCCAATCGAAGGCCGGGCCCGCCGCCATCGTCGTCACGATCGTCATCAGGGCGAGCATCGCGTGCAGCGGCGCGCCGATGATGCCCTTCTCCAGACCAATGCCGATGATGATCAATTCCATCATCCCGCGCGCATTCATCAGAGCGCCGATGCCGAAGGCGGTGCGCCGGTCCTCGCCCGCGATCCGCGACGCCACGAAACAGGCACCCCCTTTCGACGCGATCGACGCGACGAGCAGAAGCAAGGTCGCAGGCAGCAGGGAGGCGCCGACGAGAAGATCGAAGCGCGTCACCAGCCCCGAATAGGTGAAGAACAAAGGCAGGAGCGCCACGCTCACGAAGCCGTCGAGCTTCTGCTGAAGCCCTTCCGCAAAGGCGCCGCGCGGGATGCGCGTGCCCAGCAGGAAGGCACCGAAGACGGCATGCAGCCCGATCGCATCCGTCACGAACGCGGACACACAGAACAAGGCGAGCGTGATCGCCAGCACGCCCCCACTCATTCCCCCCGCCTGCTCGACCCGCCGCGCCAGCGGGGCGAACAGCAACGGCGCCCCGAACAGCACCAGCAGGGTCCAGCCGATCCCGCCGGCTATCGCGAGGATCGCGACATTGGCCCTCTCGAACAGCGCCAGCACGATCGCGAGGACGCCCCAGGAGCAGGCATCGTCAAACGCCGCGGCCGAGAGAAGCAGTGTCCCGGTCTGGCTGTTCGACAGGCCACGCTCGTCGATGATCCGCGCGAGCATCGGAAAGGCGGTGAGCGAGATGCAGGCACCGAGGAACAGGGTCGCCGCCGGGCGCGACAGGCCTTCCACGAACAGCCCCGGCACCCCGATCAACAGGGCCGCCAGCGGAACGGCGACCAGAAAGGGCGTGGCGATGCCCGCCAGCGACACGGCGAAAGCGCCGCGCGCCTTGTGGCGGAACAGATCGGTGCGGAAATGCGTGCCGATCAGGAACATGTAGAGCGCAATGCCGAACTGACCCAGCGCCTGCAGCACCGGACGGCTGCCGGCGGGAAAGATCGTCGCCTGCAGGCCTGGCAGCAGCGCGCCGAACACGGACGGCCCGAGCAGCACGCCCGCCAGCATCTCGCCCACGACCTGCGGCTGGCCCAGCCAGCGCCGCCCGATCCACCCGACGCATCGCGCGAGCAGCAGGATCAGCGCGATCTGGCCGAACAGCAGCATCGCCCCCTCCCCGCCTAGCGCACCGAGGCGATCGCCGGATCGGCGCGGCAATAGCTGTCGAGGAAAGCCTGTTGCGTCGGCAGCTTGGCGACAGCCTGGACGATGCCGCGCCGCAGATCGCCCAGCGCTTCCTCCAGCCGGGCCGTGTCCATGATCGCGGCCATGTGGTGGTAGCTCTGCGGCACCCAGCGCTGGCCGAACATCACCTGCACCCAGGAATCGAGGCGGAACAGTTCGTCGGGCGTCTGGTAGGCATGCCCGCTCTCGCGGAACAGATCGAGCCGCGCGCGGAGCGTATCCGGGATCGCCATATCACGGCATGCGCGCCAGTAGGCCGTGTCGTCGCGCTCGGTGAGCTTGTAATGCATGATGACGAAATCGCGGATGCCCTCGATCTCGCGCTCGGCCAGATCGTTGAAGCGCCGCGCCAGCACCGGCTGATCGTCGCCGAACGGGAACAACTGCAGCAGGCGGATCACGGCGATCATGATCATGTGGATGCTGGTGGATTCCAGCGGCTCGACGAAACCACCGGCGAGCCCCAGCGCGATGCAATTCTTCACCCACACGTCGCGCCTGCGCCCGGTGCGGAAACGGATCAGCTTGGGTTCGATCAGGATCTCGCCCTCCATCCGCTCGCGGAAGCGCGCATGCGCCTCGTCGTCGGTCAGGTGACGACTGCTGTAGACGAGGCCGTTGCCGACACGATGCTGCAGCGGGATCCGCCATTCCCAGCCCGCGCCATGCGCGATCGCGCGCGTATACGGGACGGCCGGCTCCACAGAGCGCGTCTGGCTGGCGATCGCGCTGTCATTGGGCAGCCAGTGGCTCCAATCCTCATAACCGGCGGCCAGCGTCTGCTCGATCAGCAGGCCGCGAAAGCCGGTGCAATCGATGAACAGATCGCCCTCGATCCGCTGGCCGGACTCCAGCACCAGCCCCGTGATGTGGCCGCTTTCGCCATCCTGCTCGACCTTTTGGATCTTGCCCTCGATCCGGCGCATCGCGCTCGTCTCGGCCTCCTTGCGAAGGTAGCGCGCATAGAGCCCCGCATCGAGATGATAGGCGTAGCCGATCGGCGAGCCTTCATACGTGGCGAACCGGCGCTGTTCTGCCGCCTTCAATTCATAGGAATAATCGTCGAGCGAGCCGCCGATGCCGCGCTCGCGCGCCTGCAGCCAGAAATGGTGGAACGGCCCCATCCAGGTGGATTTGCCGATCTCCCCGAAGGCATGGAAATACATGTCCCCGATCCGCGCCCAATGCTCGAACGAGATGCCGAGTTTGAAGGCGGCCCCGGTCTCCGCCATGAACGCCTGCTCGTTGATCCCGATCAGCCCGTGAAAGGTGCGCGCGGTGGGGATGGTGGATTCGCCCACGCCGATCGTGCCGATCTCGTCGGACTCGACCAATGTGATATCCAGGAGCGGGCCGAGCTGTTTGCTGAGCGCGGCGGCGGTGATCCAGCCGGCCGTGCCGCCGCCCGCGATCACCACGCGCTTCATCACTTTCGGCATCGCGCCCTTCCCCCTTCTTATCGGTTCATTTTCTGAAGCAGCATCGCGCGCAGCCTGCGCGCGTCGAGCGGCCCCAATGGCCCGAGCAACCCCTGCGCGGCCTCGGGCAGATGCGCGCGCGGCACATCCGCATCGCCGAACACGTAATGATCGAAGACCGCGCGCCACGCCTGCTTCTCGGCCAGCGGCCGATCGCGCAGGCTGAGCATCGCGTGGAGCAGCGTCGTCATCGGCGTGTCGGCATGCGACGCCACCGCATTCCACCAGTAATTGACCATAACATTGAAGGCGTCGAGCGCCTCCACATTGTGCCACCACAGCGCCGGATAGAGCAGCACGTCGCCCGGCTCCATCTCTGCCACGCGGGCGTAAGCGGCCGCCTCGCGGAAGCGCGGATAACGCTCCAGATCGGGCGCGCGCGGATCGACCATGCTGACGACCTGCCCGCCCGGCGTCGGCTCCAGCGGCCCCGGATAGAGATTGGCGATCTGATCGGGTGGGAAGAGCGTGAAGCGCCTGTGGCCGACGAGGCAGCAGGCGATGTTGTTCGACATGTCGTAATGCGTGGCAGCGGTGGTCCGGTTGCCGATCCAGATGCTGGCGAGAACGTCCTGATGCGTCGTCACGGGCGGCCCGAGCGGCAGATCGTTGGCCGCGCGGAAGCCGGGCAGGAACGTGTCGAGATCGGTGGAGCCGACATAGAGAGCGGGCGCGGCGGGATCGCCGAGATGGGCGGAGATCCGGGCGAGCACCTCGGTCAGCCCGCCTTTCCGCGCGGTGAAGTTCATCCCCATCCGGTCATCGTAGAAAAAACGGCCCCCTATCTCCGGCGGGCCGGAATAGACGACCACCGGGAGCCCCGCATCGAAACCGGCGAGATAGGCGATCGCCGCGCGCGGCCCCTCCCGCCCCAGCGCCACGATCGGCCAGTCGCGGACGGCGCCTTTCAGCAGCACCGGTTCGTTGGCGGCGGCGATGTCGGCGAAGGGCAGGATGCCCCCACCGACAGCCTCGATCGTCTGGACATCGCGCGGCGCGGGGATCATCCGAACTGCGCCGTGCGGGCGTTCTTCAAATCGATCAGATGCGCGAGATTGCCGAGCGACGACGCCACCCACATCGCCGGCTGGAGGAAACCCTGCGCATGCAAGGCCGCCGCCGCATCGCCATCCAGACCGCGCAGCCTCTCCCGCCCGATCGTGAAGCAATCCGGGATCGCAACATGGCGGCCATTGCCGAGATCGACCTCCAGCGTCACCGGCTCGATCAGGCCGAAACGTTCGAACGCCGCGAACATCGGCCCGCTCGCCTCGCTGCCGAGGAAGATCGACCGCAGCACCTTCGAGACATGATCGAGATAGGGCGCGTTGCCGCCGTGCGGCAGGAAGACGGGCTCGCCCCCCGGCGCCGTCACGCGCGGATGATCCAGATCGACGTGGATCATCGGCTCTCCGGATGGCGTGCCATCCGGGTCGCGGCCGGGAAGCCCGATCGAGAAGGGGCCGCGCTGGTGCAGCGCCGGAATGGACCGCGCCTTCCAGCGCCCGTCCTCGAGGAACAGATTCTCGTCCCGGTCGAAGCCGAGCAGCACGACCGAATGATAGCCCCCGCCCGCCTTCGCGCGAAACAGGATCGGATAGTCCCGCTGCAGCGCTTCATATTCGGTCGGGAAGACGAGCGTCTGGTTGACCGCGTCGCCGAAGGCCGGGTCATGCCCCAGTGTGATCCGCAGATCTTGATGATCCAGATTATTCAACAATATCGGAGGTGACATCGACGCGCTCTTCGGGGCGATCAAAAAAAGGGCCGGCCGCTCCCCGCCTCGACCGGCAAGTTCCATAAGATGTTCGGGTCCCGAAAGGGAGGGATGTTCTTCGCCGGATCCGGTGAAAGACCATCCCTCGCCTCCGCCCGCTACATCTTGATCCGCGCGCCGATCAGGTAACGCGCCGCCGCTTCCTGCGCGAACCAGATCTCGTTCGGGGAGCGCGCATAGGTCTTCACGCCCTGCTCGAAGATGTTGATGCCTTCGAACGACACGGCGATGTGCGGCGTGATGTCGTAACTGATGTTCACGTCCACCTGACCATAAGCCTTCGTGAATTCGGGATTGTGGAAGGCGTCGCGATTGGTGGCGGACAGGAACTTGCCGCGCCAATTGTAGCTCAGGCGCCCCGAAATCCCGTATTTGTCATAGATCAGCGTGGCGTTGGCCGTATCGCTGAGGCCGACCAGCGCGAACTGATCGACATTCGGATCGGCCGCCACGTCGATGCTCACATTGCCGCGCACGAACGTATAGGCGGCCGCGACGCCGATCCCGGTATTCCCGAAGAAATATTGGCCGGCCACCTCGAAGCCGTAGAGCTTCGCATCGCGATTGTTGATCGGCGTGTTCACATTGAAGTTGAACAGCGGATCATTGTTGTCGGCGATGATGTCGACCGCCGCCAGCGTGCTGTCCACGAACGCCTGATTCAGCGCGCGCGCCGTGGCATTGTAATTGGCGAGGAAGGTCGAGGTCGCTGCGGCGACGTTGCCGCCATTCTGCTGGAGCAATGCGGTATAGGTGAACAGGTTGACGTTGGTGATGTCGGCCCCGATTCCCTGCAGCTGCGCCTTCGCCGTGCCCGATCGGCTGCCGGCGGCGCCGGAGCTGGGATCGCGCAGGTTGAACAGCGGTTTCTGGACGACCGTATTGCCGATGAAATTGTGGACGCGCTTCTCGAAGAAGCCCGCCGAAATGTAGCTGGCTGGCTTGAAATACCATTCGATCGAGAGATCGACATTGTCCGAGATCAGCGGCTGCAGCCCGGCATCATTCTGGTCGGCCGAAATCTTGCCGCCGACCGCCGTCGCGTCGCTCGGTACCTTGGTCGAGGTCGAGGCGAAGAGATTGCCGTAACTCGGCCGCGAGATCGTCCGGCTGGCCGACAGACGCGCGATCAGGTCGTTGCGGAGATTGACCTGGAAATCCATCGACGGGAGCAGATTGTTATATTTGCCCTTGGCGGCAAGCGGCTGATAGCTCGACGAGACGATCGTCGTGAAATCATTGTCCGATTGCCAGACGATCGCGGTCGGCACGGCCTGCAGCGAATTGGATTTCACGGTCGTCCGCTCATAGCGCAGGCCCGTGACGAGGCTGGCATCGTGCCCGGCCAGCTTCGCCTTCCAGGTGACCTGGGCATAGGCCGCCCAGATATCCTCCTTCACGCGATCATCGTTGAAGCCGTTGATCGCGTTCGCATGGCCCGGAATGTTCGAATAATATTTCGACAGCGCATTGTAGAGCGCGGCCGGATCCTCCGCGCGGAAAGCGATCAGGCCGTCGCCGGTCGCCTTCGGATCATAATGGGTGAATTTGCAGGCCAGGCAGAAGGCCTGCACCAGCCCCGGCGCGATCTGGTTCACGTCGCGCGGCGCGGCGTTGCCCCAGTCACCGAGCGTCTGATAATAGCTGGTCTGGGTCGATCGCGTGTTGGTCGTGCGATAATCGCCGCCGAAATCGACGCGGCTGCCGCCGCCCAGATCCCAGCCCGCATCCAGCCGCGCTTCCTTCAGGGTCTGCTTGAACGTCGTCGCCACCTGACGACCGACCTGGCTGCCCAGATCGCCGACGTCCAGCACGCCATTGCCATTGCCCTTCACCGCCGGATGCAGCGCACTGGCCGTCGCCGGATCGACGAAGGTGACGGTCTGGATCGGGAAGCCGCCGGTATAATCCACCGAATGGGCCGCCAGCGTCGGCGCGCTGATCGCGACGAGGGTGGAGCTCATCCCGTTCGGATTGTCCGGTGTGCTGGTGGATCGGCCATAATGGCCATCTGCCACGACGCGGAAATTGTCGGTCAGATCCCACTTCGCGTTGAGGCCATAATCCTGCAGCTTCGATTTCTGCGCGCGATATTGCTGCTCGAAGCCCGCATCCTTGGTCTCGCCCGCAATCACCTCATGCAGATAGACCGCCGTGGCGACCGAATGGCCCTGATCGAACGTGACCTGATCGAACGGCCGGTTGAACCAGTTCGACTGGTCCGAGCGGCGCTCGCTCTGCTTGTTCTGTGCGAACAGCGCGTCGGCCGACACTTCGAACCGGTCGGTCGGCTTGAACTGGATAACGCCCTGCCCGTTGATGCGCTCACGCGTGCCTTCCGAGAAATGGTAGCGGAAGTCGTTCGGCCGGGCGACCAGCGCATTCGGGTCGGACGGCGCATTGGTGATCTTGGTGGCGGCATTCACGTTGCCGCTGTCGGGCGCGAGAAATTCCGAAAGCGTGGTGATGTTCCAGGCGTTCGAGGTCGCGTTGACGTTGGAGAAATTGCGCTTCTGGTAGCTGCCGAACAGCGAGACGCCGAACGTCTGGTCGGCATTGCTCCAGCCCGCGAGGCCGGAGACTTCGGGCGTGACCTTCGATCCGCAGTGCAGGCAGGCATCGACGCTGGTGTCGTAATTGGCCTTGGCCCCCAGCGATCCGGTGAAGCCACTCTGGCTGGCATCCAGCGGCTTGCGCGTGACGACGTTGATGGTCGCGCCGATGCCGCCCGTCGGGATGGCGGCGCGGCCGGTCTTGTACACCTCCAGCGTCTTCACGCCTTCCGATGCGAGGTTCGAAAAGTCGAACGAGCGGCTGGTATTCCGGTTGAAGTCCGCGGATTCGTCGCCGCCCACCGTGGTCTGGTCGGAGGCGGCCAACTGGCGACCGTTCAACGTGACCAGATTATATTGCGGGCCGAAGCCGCGCACCGTCACCTGCGCACCCTCGCCGTTGCGGCGGTTGATCGAAACGCCCGTGATGCGCTGGAGCGATTCCGCGAGGTTCGTGTCAGGGAACTTGCCGATATCCTCGGCCGAGATCGCATCCACCACGCCGACCGATTCGCGCTTGATCGCGATCGAGCGTTCCAGCGAAGCGCGTACGCCGCTGACCACGATCTCTTCCGGATTTTCGGCCTGCGCCGTCACGATCGGCGCGCTCGCCGCAGCCGTGCCGGCTACGGACTGGGCGTGGCCCGCCGTGGGAAGCAACAGGCATGTCGTGATTGCGGTCGCGGAAACGGAGCGCACGAGCGCCGCCGACCGGCTAAAGCCTTGCATGGATCATCCCCTCGTTCTGCGGCGTGTCGCCGCTGGCTAACAGCCTCCGTGGGCGCCTTATCGGTGGCGCCTCGCCCCGATGAATGTTCTCATTGTCCTACGTTGTCAACGATTGTGTCATTCTGTTTCGATGACGACGCTTTTTCCCGCCATTTTGGGGCGAGCGCACAAACCCCGCTTGCGCGCACCGCTCTGGACCGGGCCCGCAGAACCCAATAGCTCTTGCGCGAAGGACGCCGCATGCGACGATCCAGACCATGAGGGCGAGGCCGAACGTGCCGGAAAAGAGAAACACCATCATCGATGTCGGGCGTCTCGCCGGCGTCTCGACCAAGACGGTGTCCCGCGTGCTGAACGGCGAACCGCATGTGAGCGAGGAGCTTCGCAAGCGCGTGCGCGAGGCGGCCGACCAGCTCAATTACCATCCGAACGTGATGGCGCAGGCGCTGGTTCGGCGCCGATCCTATCTGGTCGGCCTCGTGTTCGAAAATCCCAGCCCCAGCTACGTGGTCGAGCTGCAGATGGGCGTGATCGATCGGCTGCGCGGCAGCCATTACCGGCTGGTGGTGCTGCCGATCGGATCCACGGTGGAGCATGCCGAGGAGGTCGTCGGTCTCGCCCGATCCGCTGCGCTGGACGGGGTCGTGCTGGCGCCGCCGGTCTGCGACCATCCGGGTGTGCTGGCCGATCTGGAGAAGGCCGGCATCCGCTTCGCGCGCATCGCGCCGACCACCCAGCTGGAGATCGCGCCCTATACGATGCTGGACGAGGTGGCGGCCGCCAAGGATGCCGCGCGCCACCTGATCGCGCTCGGCCACAGAAAGATCGCGATCATCTGCGGCGACCCCAGCCATGCGGCGACGAGCGCCCGGCTGGACGGCTATCGCATCGCCTTCGCGGAAGGCGGACTGGACATGGCCGAGGCGATGATCGAGCCGGGCATGTTCACGTTCGACAGCGGCATGGAGGCCGGCCGCCGCATCCTGGCCCGCCGCGACCGGCCGACCGCGATCCTCGCGCAGAATGACGACATGGCCGTCGGCGCGCTGATGGCGGCGCACGAGATCGGGCTGCGCCTGCCGGACGAGCTTTCGGTGGTGGGGTTCGACGATTCCGAAGTGTCACGCATCACCTGGCCGCCGCTCACGACGATCCAGCAGCCCGTGTTCGAAATGGCGCGCGCCGCCGCCGACATGCTGGTCGCGAGCCTCGAGGGCGCCGAACATGCGGAACGGGAGCCGCACGCCCACCGACTGATCGTGCGGGCATCGGCAGTGCGTCCACGCGCAACGTGATCGGCCGGCGCGAGCGGTGGAGCTACGCGGCGGGCGATCTCGGCTTCAACTTCATCTGGCAATCCACCGAATTCTATCTGCTGTTCTTCTACGTCCGCCATCTGGGGCTGAGCCCCCCGGTGGCTTCCGCCGTGTTCCTGGCCGGCGGACTGGTGGAATGGATCGCGGACCCGCTGATCGGCGTCATAGCCGATCGGGCGAGCCGACATATTCCGCTGCGCTATTGGGTCGCGGTCGGCGGGCCGATCGCCGCGGCGTTGCTCGCCGCCACCTTCTCGATGCCGCCGCTGGCGGGCGGATCGACGATCGCGCTGGTGCTGATCACCTATTGTCTGCTGCGGATCGCCTACAGCGTCGGCAACATCCCCTACGGCGCCCTCACCGCGCGCATCTCGCCCTTGCGCGGCGATCAGCTCGCGCTCAGCAGCGTGCGGATGCAGGGCGCGGCGACGGGCGGCCTGATCGCAGCCTCAGTCTATGTCGCACTTGCGGGATCGGGCGCCGAGGGCGAGGGCTTCGGACATGGCGCGCTGCTGCTCGCCATATTGTCCGTGCCGGCATTCCTGCTGGCGGCATTCGGCGTGCGGGAACGCGTGCGGCCGGGGGCCGATGCCGGGCGCCCGCCCCTGTCCTCCCCGACCGGTGACGCCCCCTCGGCGCGGATCGCGTTCGCCCGCCTCCTGCGCGCCTCGCCGCAGCTCAGGCGCCTGCTGGCAACGATCCTCGTCAGCGGCACGACCATCACCGTGCTCGACAAATCCCTGCTGTTCACGTTCGAGGAATTCGGCGTGGCGCGGATGGGCGTCTATCTCGCCCTCTTCCCACCGCTGGCCCTGCTCGTCAGCGCGCCGATCTGGGCGGCATTGGGCGCCCGTCTCGGTCGGTCGCCCGTGCTGGTCGCCGCGGTGATTCTCCAGACGGGCGCGATCGCCGCCGCGCTCCTCTCCTCGACCCTGTATCCCGTGCTGATCGCCACCGCCGTCGCGATCGTGGCGGGCGAAGGCGCGTCCGTGATGCTGTGGTCGCTCGCCCCCGAAGCCGTCAGCGAATGTGAGGCGCTGGACGCAAATGGGCGCGGTTATGCTGTGCAGGTCTACGCCCTGGTGAACCTCGCCCGGAAGTCCGCGCAGGTGCTGGCGCCGCAGGCGATCGCGATCACGCTGATGATCCCGCATGCCTCCGTTCGCTGGGCGACGGCGGCGATCGCGGCGACGGCGGTGCTGGTGGTGCTGGCCTATGCTCCCACGAAGAGATGATCCCGCCCCTTCTTGACAGAGCTATGTCAACGTTGTCAGAACCTCCATCGCGACCTATTCCCAACATGGCGAACGGCGCACGGAGGGGTGAATGCTGCGATCTCGGCTTGTTGCTGCGTCCATGTGCTGCTCGGCGATCGGAGGGGTCGCGATGGCCCAGCCCGCGCCCTCTCCCACGCCCGCAGCGGCGCCCGCCACCGTCCATCCCCAGATCTGGCCGGAAGCGCACTGGCCGGTAAAGTCCGACCCCGCGACCGAAAAGCGTATCGCCGATCTGCTGGCGCGGATGACGCTGGAGGAGAAGGTTGGCCAGATCCTGCAGGCGGACCTCGCCAGCGTCACGCCCGACGATGTGCGTCGCTACCATCTCGGCTCGGTGCTGAACGGCGGCAATTCGGGCCCGTATGGCGACGATCGCGCACTGGCGCCGAAATGGCTGCAGCTGGCGGACGAATTTTACGAGGCGTCGGTCGATAAATCCGGGGGCGGCGTGGCCATTCCGATCATCTGGGGCACGGATGCCGTGCACGGCCACAGCAACGTAATCGGCGCGACGCTCTTTCCGCACAATATCGGCCTCGGCGCCGCGCGCGATCCCGATCTGATCGAGCGGATCGGCGCGGCCACGGCGGCTGAAATCCGCGTGACCGGACAGGAATGGACCTTCGCGCCGACGCTTACCGTGCCGCAGGATTACCGCTGGGGCCGCGCCTATGAGGGCTATTCGTCCGATCCCGCGCTGGTCGCCAGCTATGCCGGCCGGATGATCCTCGGGCTGCAGGGGCCGCCCAATAGCGGCCCTATGCTGAAGGGCCTGCATGTGCTGGCCAGCACCAAGCATTTCCTGGCGGACGGCGGCACCTTCGAGGGCCGCGACCAGGGTGACGCGCGCATCAGCGAGGAGGCTTTGCGGGATATTCACGGCCGTCCTTACGGCCCGGCGATCGATGCCGGCGTGCTGACCGTGATGGCGAGTTTCTCGAGCTGGCAGGGCGTGAAGATCGCCGGCAATCGCGGGCTGCTGACCGATGTGCTGAAGGGCCGGATGCAGTTTGGCGGCTTCGTCGTGACCGACTGGAACGCGCACGCTTTGCTACCGGGCTGCTCGCCCGAAAGCTGCCCGCAGGTGCTGAATGCGGGCGTCGACATGTATATGGCGCCGAACAGCTG